>CAZJJC010000393.1:0-23226 GCA_964546195.1 uncultured Enterobacteriaceae bacterium
GAGCTGATCGGCGACGGCGTGCACGAGCGCGTCGTGGTCAACGTGGCCAAGTTCGACGCGCGGGTGCAGGACAAGCTGCGCGCTGTTTAGAGCGCCGTCGAGCGAAGGCCGGTCAGGAGACGGTCGATGGTTTTCTGGACGTCCGCGCGCGCGGCGTCGGGATCGGCGGCCGTGGCGATGACGCGCGCGCCGGTGGTAAGCGCGCCGAGAATCACCTGCGCAAGCGTCTCGGCGGGCTCCTCGAGCCGGGCGCCGGCGGCGCTCGCCTGCTTGAGGCAGCGTGCGAACGCGGCGACCTCGTATTTCTGCTCCAGGTTGCACCAGGTCTTCCAGCCGAGCACGACCGGCGCCTCGAGCACCAGCATGCGGGCGAGGGCAGGGTCGCGGCAGGCATCGAGATAGGCGCCGCACATCGCCCGCAGCCGGTCCCAGGGATCGCGCCGCGCCGCCGCGGCGTCCTCGATGCGCTCGACCAGCTCGCGCTCCATGTCCTCGATCACCGCCTGGTAGAGCTCGCGCTTGTTCTCGAAATGGTGGTAGAGGGCGCCCTTCGTGACCCGCGCGCGGCTCACCAGCTCGTCGGTGTTGGCGCCCGCATAGCCCCTTTGCGCGAAGAGCTTGCGCGCCTGGCGGCGCAGCATCTTCTGCGTCGCTTCGGCCTGCACGGCGCGCGGTGGCTTGACTTCCATACCGCCGGTATGCTATTGACATACCCGCGGTATGTCAACGCGACCTGTCCAAAGGAGGAGAGCCATGCCGAAATACGTCATCGAGCGCGAGCTGCCGGGCGCCGGCAAGTTGAGCCGCGAGGAGCTTAGGGCAGTGACCGAGAAATCCAACGGCGTCCTGTACACCCTGGGACCGAAGATCCAGTGGGTGCAGACCTTCGTCACCGAGGACAAGCTGTATTGCGTCTACAACGCGCCCTCGCCCGAGCTGATCAAGGAGCACGCGAAGTGCGGCGGCTTCCCCGCCAACCGCATCTCGCGCGTGAGCGCGGTGATCGACCCGACCACCGCCGAGGCGTAGGCCGCAGATCTCAGGGATGCAGGAAAAGCACCGCCAGGAATAGCCCGAGCCCGATCGCCGGCCGCAGCCAGCCGATCTCGCGCCACACGATGCGGTTGCGTCCCTGCGCGAGCGCCACGAACGGCACGTGAGAGGTGACTGCGGCGAACCGCGGCCAATCCGGGTTGGAGCGCTTTCTCGCGTCCATGGCGAGCGTGCCGAAGGCCGCGAGCGCGAGGAAGCCGCCGAAGAACACGAGCGAAGCGAGCTCGCCGCTGGCGAGGATGTGGGCCGCGGCCCAGAGCATCAGCCCCCACATGATGGGGTGCCGCGTGATGCGGATGATGCCGCGCGCCGGGTCGTCGCTCTTCAGCAGCCGCTCGGCGCCCACCATGGTCGGGTTGCGCCAATAGCCGCAGGCGATGAGGACGAAGGCGAACGGCATGACGAAGAGCGGCAGCTGGCGCAGCGGCGCCCACAGCGCTTCTCGCGGTGCCCCCGTATAGGCCCAGACCATCCAGGCGAGCGTGGCCAGGGCGAGCACCGAATACACCCCGCGGTAGGGCCATTCGCCCATCGCTTGGGCGAGCTTCGGCCGCAGCGGCGTGCTGCTCACGAAATGCGCAGCCAGGAATGCCGCCGTCGCCGCGACCAGGTTTGCCATGCTTCGACCGGCATTATCTACTGCAGGTCGATGATGAACAACCGGATGAGCTCTTCCAGGTCCTCGGGCGCGCCGACGATGCGGCAGCCGATGCGGGTGGCACGCCGGCCGTCGGGGAGCGTGACGCTGTGGACGTGGCGGACTTCGACGTCGACCACCAGGGGTTCGCGCTCGGGATGGCGGATGCGCGCGCCCTCGAGGCGCGTCCCGGCGCAGAGCGGGACCACGTCCTCGCACAGGAGAAAGCCCATGCCGCCCAGGCTCATGTCGACCAGCCTGGCGCTGAAGGCGAGCGTCCCCATGCGCAGCTGGCAGTCGACATTCGCCTGCGCCGGCACCTGCATGCGCTGCGGGGCGCGCCGGTGCTGCACGCCGAGCATCGCCGTCGGCATGCCCACCTGGATGGCAGGCTGGCGCTCGTGCATGGCCTGGCGCGGGCCGCCGCACGAAAAGGCGAACTGCGCGCCGCGGTGGTTGCATTTGAAAGTGAGCGAGGACGCCGCGAGGACCGCCGAGTTGGCGGCCTTATGGTCCGAGTACGCGAGCAGCAGGTACTGCTTCACCGGGTCTACGCAAAGCAGCCGCGACAGGAACAGCACCTTCGAGGGCAGGCTTGCGCTCACGGTAGCGCCGTCGTCGGCCATCGCACCGAGAATTCGGTCGATCTCGATGCCCGAGCGGACAAGAAGCTGCCCGGTCGTGGCGAGGCGGGTGGTGATGTCGGGGGTCGTCACGTACGTGGTCTGACTTTGCCATCTTCCCCGCGAACTTCAATGACGGATTACCCACATATCGGCCCGGGCGTGACCTTGTTCCGCAAGATGACGATCACTTTCCCGCTCAGCCGAGCGACTTGCCGACGATTTCGGCGACGTCCCTGGTCAGGCCCTGGCTGTCACGGATGCGCTCCAGCGCGGCGCGGGCTTTGCCCTGTCTGTCCTCGTCGAACTTCCTCCACCGGTCGAACCCGCGCGCCATGCGCGCCGCCACCTGCGGATTCAAGGCGTTGAGCGCGATGACCTGGTCGGCGAGAAAGGCATAGCCGGCGCCGTCGGCGGCATGAAAGCGCACATGGTTGGAGAGGAAGGCGCGGATGAGCGCGTACACCTTGTTCGGCACCTTGATGTCGAAGGCGGGATGCGACAGCAGCTCGCTCACGCGCGCCAGCGTGCCGGGGAGGCGCGAGCCGGCCTGGACCGCGAGCCATTTGTCCACGACGAGCGGCTCCCTCTGCCATTTCGCATGGAAGGCATCGAGCGCCGGCTGGCGCTCGGGGCAATCGACGTTCGCCAGGGCGGTGAGGGCTGCGATCGCGTCGGTCATGTTGTCCGCGGCGCGGAACTGTGCGTAGGCGAGCGGCGACTCGCCGATCTCGACCAGGTAGCCCAGGCATAGATTGCGCAGGGCGCGCTTGCCGGCGGAGACGGCGTCCGGCGAGTACCGGCCTTTCACGGCAAGGCGCTCGTATCGGCTGAACAACTCTTTTTTCAAAGCGCTGGCGAGCTCGCGCCGCAGGCGGTTGCGTGCGGCATGCAAGGCATCCGGGTCGACGACGTCGATCTGCTCGGCCAGGAACGTCTCCGCCGGCAGGTTGAGCGCCTCGGCGGCGAACGCCGGGTCGCGGTCCTGGAGCATGCTCGCCGCCGCCGCGACGAAGGCCGCGGCAGGGACCCCCTTGGCTTCGAGGAGGGTGGCCGTGGCGAGCCGCTGTGCCGCCTCCCAGCGGTTGAACGGGTCGTCGTCCTTCGCCATGAGGTGCAGCAGCTCCCCCTCGGTGTACGGGTACTTGAGAATTACGGGCGCCGAGAAGCCGCGCAGCAGGGAAGGAACCGGCTTGCCCTTCAGGTTCTCGAATACGAATGTCTGTTCGGGCTGCGTCAGCGAAAGAACCTCCTCGTGCTCGCCGACCTTCACCGCGAAAGGGATGTGGAACGGCGGGCTCATCGACTGCTTCAGCCTCAGGCTGAGCCTGCCGTTCTCATAGGCGCTTTTCGCCTCCAGGACGGGCGTGCCGGCCACGTCGTACCACCGCTTGAACTGGGCGAGGTCGATACCCGAGGCATCCTGCATCGCCTGGACGAAATCGTCGCAGGTCACCGCCTGGCCGTCGTGGCGCTCGAAGTACAGCTTCATCCCGGCCTGGAACTTCTCCTCGCCGAGCAGCGTGTGCTGCATGCGCACCACTTCGGCGCCTTTCTCGTACACCGTCATGGTGTAGAAGTTGCGGATCTCCAGGTACGACTGCGGGCGCACCGGGTGGCGCATCGGGCCGGCGTCCTCGGCGAACTGCCCCGCGCGCAGCGCGCGCACTTCCTGGATGCGCGTCAGCGCGCGCGAGTAGGTGTCCGCGCCGTACTCCTGGTCGCGGAACACCGTGAGGCCTTCCTTGAGCGAAAGCTGGAACCAGTCGCGGCAGGTGACGCGGTTGCCGGTCCAGTTGTGGAAGTACTCGTGCGCCACCACGCGGTCGATGTTGAGATAGTCGAGGTCGGTGGCGACATCCGAGCGCGCCAGCACATACTTGGTGTTGAAGATATTGAGGCCCTTGTTCTCCATCGCGCCGGAATTGAAGTCGCCGACCGCGACGATCTTGTACTGCTCGAGGTCCAGCGCCAGGCCGAAGCGCTTCTCGTCCCAGGCGATGGCGCGCTTCAGGCAATCCATCGCCCAGCCCGCCTGGTCGAGCCTGCCCGGCTCGACGTAGACGAACAGCTTCCTGCCTTTGTATTCGTCCTCGAGCACTTCCAGGTCCGCCGCCACGAGCGCGAAGAGGTACGAGGGCTTGCGGAACGGATCCTCGTAGCGCGCCCAGTGGCGGCTTCCTTCCTCGCCTTTTTCCAGGAGGTTTCCGTTGGAAAGCAGCACGGGATACTTTGCCTTGTCCGCGCGCACGGTGGTGGTATAGCGCGCCATCACGTCGGGGCGGTCGATGAACCATGTGATGCGCCGGAAGCCCTGCGCCTCGCACTGGGTGACGAAGCCGTTGCGGGTGGCGTAGAGGCCCTCGAGCTTGGTGTTCTGCTGCGGCACGATGCGCGTCACGGTTTCCAGCGTGAAGGCGTCGGGCACCTCGGGAAGGGTGAGCGTCTCCGCGGCAACCTGGTGCGCGACCGGCTTGCCGTTCAGCGTCACCGAAACGAGCTCCAGCTCCTCGCCGTCGAGCACCAGCGGGCCGGGCGCCGCCCGGGTAATACTCAATCTTGCGTTGACCAGGGCGTGGTCGTCGCGGATGTCGACGTCCAGATCGACGGTGTCGACGCGGAAGGCGGGCGGGGTGTAATCCTTGAGGTGTATCGCTTTCGCTTGGGGTTCGCGCATCCCCTATTCTAAAGTCTGCCCACGCGCCTTCCCGTCGCAGAAACCGCGGGCTACTCGGCGTGCGCCACGCGCCGGCGCGAGCGCGTAGTACTGTTGCGACGCACGCGCTGCAGCACCTTTTTCCGCATGGCCGCGTAGCTGCCGTTGCGTCGCATGATCCAGACGAGCGCCGCCGCCACGCCGGTGCCGAGCACCACGGCCGCCGTGGCCTTGGGATGGTTCATCGCGTAGCCGTAGGCGCCGCGGGCGGCTTCGTTGCCGCGCTTTCCCGCTTGCGTCAGGCCCTTGCCCGCTTGCTCGGCGGCGCTCGTGCCCATCTGCGTCACCCGGTCCGTGATCCTTCTCAGTTGATGCATTCGCTGCCTCCTTTCGCCGCAACGAAAGGAACGCAGCAAGCTACATGCCCGCCCCGTTCAATTGCCATCGCCCTTGTCCCCGCCGCCCAGCAGCGAGCCCAACACGCGCCGCAAGCCTCGCGATGCGCGGTGGGTGACGGTCGGCGCCGGCCGCGGCTGCTTTTGCGCGGGCGCGGGCTCGTGGTTGTGGCGCTCTCCCGGATGCTGAGCCGCGTCTTCGCGGGCGCGCTGGCGCCCTTCGCGCAGCTGCGCTTCGAGCTCCGGGCTGACGTAGCCGCCATTGCCGTTGCGTCGCCCGCCGGGGCGCGGGCGCTGCTGGCCGCGCGGCGGCTGCTGCTGCCCGCGCCTGGGCTGTTGTTCATGCCTGGGCTGCTGTTCACGCCTGGGCTGCTGCCCGCGCCTGGGTTGCTGCTCGCGCCTGGGTTGCTGCTCGCGCCTCGGCTGTTGCCCGCGCCTGGGTTGCGGACGCGGCTCGCGGGGTTCCTGGGACTGGCTGCCCGGTTCAAAGCCTGCGATTGCGCGCTGCTCGACCTTGCGGTTTATCAGCCTCTCGATCGCCGCAAGCAGCGGGCGCTCTTCGGGGCTCACTAGCGATACAGCCTCGCCCTCGAGGCCGGCGCGGCCGGTGCGGCCGATGCGGTGCACGTAGTCCTCCGCGACATGCGGCATGTCGTAGTTGACGACGTGCGGCAAGGCCTCGATGTCCAGGCCGCGCGCCGCGATGTCGGTGGCCACGAGCACGCGCACGTTGCCTTCCTTGAACTGCTCCAGCGCGCGGGTGCGGGCATTCTGGCTCTTGTTGCCGTGGATCGCGTCGGCTCCGATGCCGCTGCGCTCCAGCTGCTGGGCAAGGCGGTTGGCGCCGTGCTTGGTCCGGCAGAAGACCAGGACCTGCTTCCAGTCGTTGGATTTCACCAGGTGCGCGAGGAGCTCGCGCTTGCGGTCCGCGGCGACCGGGTGCGCGACCTGCCCTACGAGCTCGGCGGGCGTGTTGCGCCGCGCGACCTCCACCGTCACCGGGTCCTTCATGAAGGCCGCGGCGAGCTTGCGAATCTCCTCCGGGAAGGTGGCGGAGAACAGCAGGTTCTGCCGCACTGCGGGCAGCAGCGCCAGGATCCTGCGGATGTCGTGGATGAAGCCCATGTCCAGCATGCGGTCGGCCTCGTCCAGCACCAGGATCTCCACGTGGCGCAAATCGACGGTCTTCTGCTGCACGTGGTCGAGCAGCCGGCCGGGGGTCGCCACGACCACGTCGACGCCGCGGCGCAGCGCGTCGAGCTGCGACTGCATGCCCACGCCGCCGTAGATGCAGGCGGAGCGGAAATTGATGTATTTGCCGTAGTCGCGCACGCTTTCCTCGACCTGCATGGCGAGCTCGCGCGTCGGCGTGACGATGAGGGCGCGCACCGGGTGGCGCGCAGGGGAGTGGCTCGCGTTGGCCTTCAACGCCAGCCGCTGCAAGAGCGGCAGCGTGAAACCGGCGGTCTTGCCGGTGCCGGTCTGGGCGGCGCCCAGCAGGTCGCGGCCGGCGAGGACCACGGGAATCGCCTGCGCCTGGATGGGCGTGGGTACGGTATAGCCCTTATCGGCTACCGCGCGTGCAAGTTCTGCGTTAAGGCCGAGGCCTTGGAAGTCGGTACTGATGAAGTTCTCCTGAGCACGGCCTGGGAAGGGGGGACCTTCGACCGGTTCAGGCAGTTGCTGTTTCTAGCTTGTTGTTTGAGGGCCCAGGATGGGCCGCCTCATTTTTCAAAACAACGGTCTGAAACGCTAACCGGAAGTGCGCGTAACAGAGAGCTTGGGGCGCATTATACACTGTCGGCGCCCAGCTCACCTGGGGGCTGTTCATCGAAGTGTTCGGCATCCTGCTGCCCGTCGCCCCGCCATGGCTGCCTTGAAGCCGCCGATGGCGGCGAGCTCGTTGCCCAGCAGCGCCGAGAGCACGATGGCCCCGCCGATCAGGGTGGCGCGCGCCGGGACTTCGCCCGCCCCGAGCCAGGCCCACAGCGGCCCGAGCACAACTTCGAGCAGCCCGAGGAGCGCGATCTCGGGCGCGAGCAGGCTGCGGCTGGCGATGACGAGCAGCATGCACGGCAGCCCGAGTTGAAAGACTCCGAGGAAAGCGAGCAGGGCGACGTCGCGCCCGCTCGCCGAGATCGGAAGCGCGAGCGGCAGCGCGATCAAGCACGACAGCGCGCCGCCGAGCATGACCGCGGGGACGAGGTCGAGCCGCGCCGCCGCTGCCCGCAGCGTGACCACGTTGGCTGCGGAGGCGAGCGGGATCACCAGCGCGACCAGCATGCCGGCGGCGTGGCGCGGCGCATCCAGGGTAAAGCCGAACATGAACGCGATGCCGGCGGCCGAGGCGAGCGCCGCCACCCAGCTGCGCAGCGGCAGCGGGTCGCTGAGGAACACGCGCGCGAGCAGTGCCGTCAGGAGAGGGCTCACGCTCATGACCACGAGCGTGTTGGCGGTGCTCGTCAGCGACAACGCGACGACGAAGGCGGTGAACATCACCGCCCACATGGCGCCCGAGAACAGCCCCGGCCAGCCTGCCGCCGTCATTGCGTTGAAAGGATTCTTCCTCGTGAAAACCAGGGCGAGGGCTACGAACGCAAACGCGAACAGGCTGCGCCAGAAAACCTGCTCGAAGGCTTCCGCGCGCTCGATATGGCGCGTGACGACGCCGGCGCTGCTCCACAGCGCCGGCGCCACCACCATGAGGATTACCGCCTTTGCTCGAGAAATGGGGTCAGCGCCTCGGCGGTGTGGCCCTTGCGCATGCCTTCGGGCGCTCCCTGGTAGACGATGCTCCCGCCGCCGCCGCCGCCTTCGGGGCCGAGATCCAGGATCCAGTCGGCTTCGGCGATCACGTCCAGGTTGTGCTCGATCACCACCACCGTGTTGCCGGCGTCGACCAGGCGGTGCAGCACGCGGATCAGCTTCTCCACGTCGGCCATGTGCAGGCCGACGGTGGGTTCATCGAGCACGTACAGGGTCTTGACGGCGTTGGTTTTCGCAAGCTCGTAGACCAGCTTGATGCGTTGCGCCTCGCCGCCCGACAGGGTGGGGCTCTGCTGCCCCAGCGTCAGGTAACCGAGGCCTACGTCCTGCAACAGCTGCAGGCAGCGCTGGATCGCCGCGTGCGCGGCGAAGAATTCCAGCGCCTCGTCCACGCTCATCCCCAGCACCTCGCCGGCGGTCTTGCCGCGCAGCCTGACCTGGAGCGTCTCGGGGTTGAAGCGCGCCCCGCCGCAGCCCTCGCAAAGCACTTTCACGTCGGGGAGGAAGGACATCTCGATCTTCTTGATGCCCTGCCCCTCGCAGGCGGCGCAGCGCCCGCCCGCGGTGTTGAAGGAGAAGCGGCCCGCCGTCCAGCCGCGCATGCGCGCCTCGCTGGTGTCGGCGAAGAGCCTGCGCACGTTGTCCCAGAAGCCGACGTAGGTGGCGGGGCAGGAGCGCGGCGTCTTGCCGATGGGCGTCTGGTCGACCTCCAGGACACGCTCGATCTCCTTCGCTCCTGAAATGCCTTTGCACCCGATCGGCGCTTGCTCCATCAAGGATTCGTACAGCACGTCGCGGGCAAGCGTCGACTTGCCCGAGCCCGAGACGCCGGTCACCACGGTGAGCCGGGCGAGCGGGAAGCGGGCGTCGACGTTCTTCAGGTTGTGCAGCCGCGCTTTCTTGATTTCGAGGAACCCGGCCCCTTTGGAAACCGCGCGGCGCGGCTGCACGGGATGCGTCAGCGGCTGTCTCAGAAATTTGCCGGTCAGCGACTCCGGGTGCTGCATCAGGTCCTCGGCGTCGCCTTGCGCGATCACCCGGCCGCCGAGCTTGCCCGCGCCGGGGCCGAGATCGATCACGTGGTGCGCGCGCCGGATCGTGTCCTCGTCGTGCTCCACCACCACCAGCGAGTTGCCCTTGGCCTCGAGCTTCTCCAGCACGTCGAGCAGGATGCGGTTGTCGCGGTGGTGCAGCCCGATGGTCGGCTCGTCCAGGATGTAGCACACCCCGCGCAGGTTGGAGCCGAGCTGCGCCGCGAGCCGGATGCGCTGCGCCTCGCCGCCCGACAGCGTCGGCGCCGAGCGGTCGAGCGTGAGATACCCCAGGCCCACTTCCTCGAGGAACCCGAGCCGCGCGTTCAGCTCGGCCAGGATGTCGCGGGCGATCTCGCCTTCGCGTCCTGCCACATGGGTGTTGCCGAAAAAGGTTTTCAGATCCTGAATCGGCAAAGAGCAATAGTGCGAGATGCTCTGCTCGCGCCAGCGCACGGCGAGCGCCTCCTTGTTCAGGCGCCGGCCCTCGCATTGCGGGCAGGTCTGGTCGACCTCGAGCCATTCGATCCAGGAGTCGAGCACGTGGTCCTCGGCGCCGGTGCGCGCGCGCTCGTCGCTCCACTCCACCTCGTCGATCTGCAGGCCGGTGCCGTAGCAGGCGGCGCACCAGCCGTGCTTGGAGTTGTACGAGAAAAGGCGCGGGTCGAGCTGCGGAAAGCTGCGGCCGCAGGAGCGGCAGGCGCGCTTGGTGGAGAACACGGCGAGCTCCTTGCCGGCCAGCACGTGCACCACGCCCTTGCCGATCTCCAGCGTCTTCGCAAGCAGCCGCCTGAGGTCGAGCTCGGCCTTGGCCGAGACCCGAACCTCGCCCACCGGCAGCTCGAGGGTGTGCTCCTTGAAGCGGTCCAGGCGCGGGAAGGGCCGGGTGGGAAGAAGCTTGCCGTCGACGCGCAGGTGCCAGTAGCCCCTCGCCAGGGCCCACTTGGCGAGGTCGGTGTAGACGCCCTTGCGGTTGATCACCAGCGGCGCGAGCAGGCACAGCTTCTCGCCGCGGTACGTCTTGAGAATGCGCGCCGCGATCGCCTCTTCGCTCTGCGGCTCGATCGGGATGTCGCAGTCCGGGCAGAACTGCGTGCCGAGCTTGACGAACAGCAGCCGCAGGAAGTGGTGCACTTCGGTGAGCGTGCCGACGGTCGATTTGCGCCCGCCGCGGCTGGTGCGCTGCTCGATCGCCACCGTGGGCGGAATGCCGAAGATCGCGTCGACGTCGGGCCGCGAGGCGGCCTGCACGAACTGGCGCGCGTAGGCATTGAGCGATTCGAGATAGCGCCGCTGCCCTTCGGCGAACAGGATGTCGAAGGCGAGGGTCGACTTGCCCGATCCCGACACCCCGGTGAGCACGGTGAAGCGCCCGCGCGGAATCTCGACGTCGATGTTCTTGAGGTTGTGCTCGCGCGCGTTGTGGATGCGGATGGCGTTGCCGGCATAGGCGGCAGGTTGCTCCCTGGCCTCGAAAACCGGGACAGACCCCATTTTCTCCTCGTAGTCGCGCAGCGCCCTGCCGGTGTGCGAATTTTCGGAGGAAACAATCTCTGCAGGAGGACCGGAGAAGAGCAGCTCGCCGCCCGCCTCGCCGCCTTCGGGGCCGAGGTCGAGGATCCAGTCCGAGGCGCGAATCACGTCGAGATTGTGCTCGATCACCACCAGCGAATGCCCGCCGGCGAGCAGCTGGCGGAAAGCGCGCAACAGCTTGGCGACGTCGTCGAAGTGCAGGCCGGTCGTGGGCTCGTCGAAAAGAAACAGGATCGGATCCGACCCCATGCTGGTTTTTGCGAGATAACCCGCGAGCTTCAGCCGCTGCGCCTCGCCACCCGAAAGCGTCGGCACCGGCTGGCCGAGCCGCACGTACTCCAGGCCCACGTCGATCAGCGGCGCGAGGCGCCTTTGCACTTCCTCGTTGTTCCTGAAGAAGCGCGACGCCTCGTGCACCGTCATCCCGAGCACGTCGGCGATCGACTTGTGCCCGATCCTGACCTCGAGGATCTCGCCGCGGTAGCGCCGCCCGTCGCAGTCCGGGCAGCGCAGGTACACGTCCGAGAGGAACTGCATCTCGACGTGCTCGAAGCCGCAGCCCGAGCAGCTCGGGCAGCGCCCGTTGCCCGAGTTGAAGCTGAAAGTGCCTGCGGTGTAGCCGCGCTCCTTCGCCGCCGGCGCGCGGGCGAAGAGCTTTCTGATCTCGTCGAAGGCGCCCACGTAGCTCGCAGGGTTGGAGCGCGTGGTCTTGCCGATGGGCGACTGGTCCACCATCACCACGTCGGCGACCCGGTCCGCCCCGCGCAGCGCGCGGTGCGCGCCGGGCGCCTCGGTGGGCTTGCCCATCGCCTTGCGCAAGGCCGGGTAGAGCACGTCCTGGATGAGCGTCGACTTGCCGGAGCCCGAGACGCCGGTGACGCAGACCAGGCGCTCGAGCGCAATGCGCACGTCGAGGTTCTTCAGGTTGTGCTCGCTCGCGCCCAGCAGCTCGAGAAAGTTCCGGGGAGGAGCGGCGCGATGCGGTTCGGCGGCGCGCTTTCTTCCGCCGAGATACTCGCCGGTCAGCGACTTTTCGGACCGCAAAGCCTGCGGCGCGCCGTAGAACACGATCTCGCCGCCGCGCTCGCCGGGCCCCGGGCCCATGTCGAGGATCCGGTCGGCGGCGAACATGATCTGCGGGTCGTGCTCCACCACCACCAGCGTATTGCCCGCGTCGCGCAGGCGCTTCATCACGCCGATCACGCGTCCCATGTCGCGCGGGTGCAGGCCGATGGAGGGCTCGTCCAGCACGAACAGCGTATTCACGAGCGAGGTGCCCAGGGCGGTCGTGAGGTTGATGCGCTGCACCTCGCCGCCCGACAGGGTGCGCGACTGGCGCTCGAGCGTCAGGTAGCCCAGCCCCACGTCGCAGAGATAGCCCAGGCGCGTGCGGATCTCCTTCAGCAGCAGATCGGTCGCCTCGTCCGTGAAATCGAGCTGCCCGAAAAATTCCCTGGTGCGCCCGATAGGCTGCAGCATCAGGTCGTGGATCGACTTGCCGCCGAGCTTCCAGAGGCTCGCATCGGGCTTTAGCCGCGTGCCGAGGCACGCGACGCACTCGGTATAGGCGCGGTACTTCGACAGCAAAACCCGGATGTGCATCTTGTAGGCCTTGCTCTCGAGCCACTTGAAGAAGCGGCGCACGCCGTACCACACGCCGGGCCAGGACTTGCGCCAGCTCACCCACTCGGGCTCGCCTTCCAGGACCCACAGCTTTTGCCTGTCATCGAGCCCGTTCCAGGGGGTGTCGAGCGGGATGCCGCGCTTCTTCGCGTACTTCGCGAGGTCGTCCTGGCACTCCTTGAAGCTCGCGGTCTGCCAGGTGCGCACCGCGCCTTCGCGCAACGTCTTCTTCTCGTCCGGCACGACCAGGCCGAAATCCACCCCGATCACGCGGCCGAATCCGCGGCAGGCCTCGCAGGCGCCCAGGGGCGAGTTGAACGAGAACATCGCCGGGATAGGCTCCGAGTAGTGGATGTCGCAGTCCGGGCAGTGCAGATCGCAGGAGTAGCGCCAGAGCGCGCCGCTCTCGGCGTAGACGTTCACCCGCCCCTGTCCGACGCGCAGGGCGGCGTCGAGAGCCTCGACCACCCGCGCGCGCTCGGCGGGCATGCGGATGCGGTCCTGCACGACTTCGAGCAGGCCTTTCGACTTCGCATGCAGCCGCGTATAGCCCTGGCGCTGCAGCAGCTCCTCGATTTCCTTTTCCGAGTAGTTCTTCGGGATGGGGACGGGGAAGGTGATGACGATCCGGTCCTCGCCCTTCTCGTTCAATGATTCATAGATCGAGGAGGGCGTGTCGCGAACCACCGGCTTGCCGCAGCCCCTGCAATGCAGCTTCGCCGCGCGGGCGAACAGCAGCTTCAGGTGGTCGTTCAGCTCGGTCATCGTGCCGACCGTCGAGCGCGAGGTGCGCACCGGGTTGGTCTGGTCGATGGCAATGGCCGGCGGGATGCCCTCGACCGAGTCCACCTGCGGCTTGTCCATGCGGTCGAGGAACTGCCGCGCGTAAGGGCTGAAGGTCTCGACGTAGCGCCGCTGGCCCTCGGCGTACAGGGTGTCGAAGGCGAGCGAAGACTTTCCCGAGCCCGACACGCCGGTCACCACCACCAATTCCCCGGTGGGGATCGCGAGGCTCAGGTTCTTGAGGTTGTTCTGGCGGGCGCCGCGTATGACGATCGCGTCGCCGGAGACTTGTTCCTGCTTCAAGCCTCCATTTTACGCGAGGACGAGCGCCTTACCTCTCCGGCGAGCCGAAGATTTGGACGTTCCTGATGAGCGCGCCGCAGCTTGCGCAATGCACCGTGCCCGAGGCGTACAGCTTGAATTGGTCGGCATCGCAGCTCAGGCAGAAATAGCGCGGCGCGTCAGGCGCCTGCGCCTCGGCGCGCGCGGCTTTTTTCTGCTTGCGGTACTCATCGAGGCGTACGATGTTCTGCATGAAACGTAGTTTCCCCGCCCACATGCGAAGAACGACGGCGGTCGGGCTAAGCCGAAGGGAGCAAGGCATAGCCCTCCAGGACTACAGAGGGAATAAGAACGCCTGCAAAACCAGCGACTTGCCTTAGTAGTTGGTTTCGTTCTCCGCATGGACGGTGCGCTGCACCGGCGCGCCGCACACCGGGCAGGGGTTGCCGTGCCTCCCGGTCGATGGCATCCAGCGCCGCCTTGCCCTGACCACGTGAAGCGAGGCGCGGCGCTTGGTGCCGGCCTCGGTAAACGCGAGCGTGCCGCTTTCGAACTCGAAGCGTAAAGCTCGTCTTCGAAGCCGATGACGATGCGTTGCCCAGTCGGATGAGCTTTTCTACTTTCTTTCCTTCCAAGCAGCCGTACGCGCAGCAGGCGGCGGTTTGCAATCGGTACCGCCAGGTGTTCCTGGTAGACAGTAAGATCGGGCAGTTCGGGCAATGTGCGATCATCGATGGCGAGCGACCTGCAGGCGAGGCTGAAGGGCGGCGATTTCGTCGTCACCGCGGAGATCACCCCGCCGGTGTCGACCGATCCGGCCGAGTTCCTGAGCCGTGCGCTGCCGCTCAAGGGGCTGGCGACCGCGGTCAACGTCACCGACGGCGCCGGCGCGAAGGTGCACCTGTCGAGCCTCGCCGCCGCGCACTTCCTGGTCCAGCACGGCATCGAGCCGATATTCCAGATGACCTGCCGCGACCGCAACCGGCTTGCGCTGCAGGCGGACATCCTCGGCGCGGTTTCGCTCGGCGTGCGCAACATGCTGATGCTCGCCGGCGACGACCCGAAGGCGGGCGACCAGCCCGAGGCGAAGCCGGTGTTCGACCTCGACAGCAAGGGCCTGCTCGCCATGGCGAGCCGGATGCGAAGCGAGCGAAAGCTGCCTTCAGGAACCGCGATCAAGGGGGGGCTGGATTTGGTGTTGGGCGCGGCCGACGTGCCGATCGATCCGCCGGCGGACTGGGAGCCCAGAGGCCTGCGCGCGAAGGCCGCGGCCGGCGCCGACTTCGTTCAGACGCAATTCTGCATGGACGTGGGCGTGGTGCGGCGCTACGCCGCACGCCTTCGTGATCACGGCATCCGCCTTCCCGTCCTGGTGGGCGTGGCGCCGATCCCGTCGGCGCGCTCGGCGCGCTGGATGCGCGAGAAGCTGTTCGGCACGCTCATTCCCGACGCGATCGTCGATCGCCTGGAAAAGGCGGCCGATCCGAAGCGCGAAGGCCGCAGGATTTGCGTCGAGGTGCTGCAGGAGCTGGCCGAGACGCCGGGCGTGGCCGGCGCGCACGTCATGGCGCCGATGAACTTTGCCGAGATCCCGCGCACCATCGAGGATTCCGGCGTCACCCGCAGAAAGCGCAGGCAATGAAATTCAGCCAGAGCTTCATCGAGGTCGACGGCTGCAGGGTGAATCTGCGCCGCGGCGGCAGCGGCCCGCCGCTGCTCTACCTGCATGGGGCGAGCGGCGCGCCGGTCATCATGCCGTTCATGCAGCAGCTCGCCGAGCGCTTCGACGTGCTTGTCCCGGAGCATCCGGGCTACGGGCTGTCCGACGAGCCCGGGTGGCTCGAGAACATCCACGACGTCGCTTATTTCTACCTGGACTTCCTGAAACATCTCGAGCTCGACAACGTGACCGTGGTCGGCAGCTCGATGGGCGGCTGGATGGCCATGGAGGTCGCGGTGCGCGACGCATCGCGGCTCGCATCGCTCGTGCTGGTCGCACCTGCCGGCATCAGCGCGCCCGGCGTGCAGCCGGCGGACATCTTTCTCATGTCTGCCGAAGAGCTGGTCAGGAATCTTTTCTTCGATCAACGGCTGGCCGAGGCGCGCCTCGCCGAGCCGGTGACGCCCGAGGCGCTCGACATCGCCCTCAAGAACAGGCACACCACCGCGCGCCTTGCCTGGGAGCCGCGCCTGCACGATCCCTTCCTGCCGAAGTGGCTGCACCGCATCGACGTGCCGGTGAAGATCATCTGGGGCAAGGAGGACCGGATTTTGCCGGTGCAGTTTCTTCAACACTTCAAGAACCTCATGCCAAAAGCGCAGACGCACGTGGTGGAAGGCGCCGGGCACCTGCCGCAGGCCGAGAAGCCCGACCTGTTCGTCGAGCTGGTATGCAAATAGTCCTGTTTCACCTCATGCCCTACGCCGACCTCGACCTGGAGGCCGGGCGCAAGAACGGCACCGTCTGGGTGAAGCTGCCGAACAGGCACTTCGATCCCGAGAAGGGCCACAAGCTCTACAACCGCTACCTCGACGAGCTCGAATACGGCGAGGCGCTGGGCTTCGACGCGGTGTCGGTGAACGAGCATCACCAGACGGCGTACGGCCTCATGCCCTCGCCGATCGTTACGGCCTCTGCCCTGGCACGGCGCACCAGCAAGGTGAAGATCTGCATCCTGGGAAGCGCGCTGCCGCTGCGCTCGCACCCGCTCACCGTGGCCGAGGAGCACGCGATGATCGATGTCATCAGCGGCGGCCGGCTGGTCAGCGGCTTCGTGCGCGGCATCGGCGCCGAGTACCACACGTTCGGCGTCAATCCCACCGTTTCGCACGAGCGCTTCCACGAAGCGCACGACCTGATCGTGCGCGCCTGGACCGAGCCCGGGCCGTTCGCCTTCCAGGGCAAGCACTACAACGTGGCCTACGTGAACCTCTGGCCGCGCCCCTACCAGAAGCCCCATCCGCCGATCTGGATCCCGTCTCAGGGCAGCAAGGAAACCATCGACTGGGCCTCGCACCCGCAGCGGCGCTATACCTACCTGCAGACCTTCAGTCCGGCGAAGGTGGTGGAGCGCTACCTGAAGATGTACCGCGACACCTGCAGGGGCCACGGCTACGAGGCCAAGGACAGCCAGCTCGGCTGGGCCGTTCCGGTTTATGTGGGGGAAACGGATCACAAGGCTCGTGACGAGGCAAAACCGCACTTCGAGGCGTTTCGCAATGTCTTCGTGAAGATGCCGCTCGAGATGCTGCTGCCGCCCGGCTACACCTCGCGCGAGTCCTTGAAGAACGTGATGAAGGCGAAGGCGCAGATGTTCGGCGACGTGACCATCGACCAGGCGATCGAGCTGGGGCTTTTCGTCTGCGGCAGCGGCGCCACGGTGCGCGGCGCTTTCGAGCGCTACTGGAACGACATGCGCTTCGGCAACCTGCTGGTCATGTGCCAGTTCGGCACGCTGCCGGGGGAACTCGCGAGGCGCAACATGGAGCTTTTCGCCCGGCAGGTCATGCCGCATCTCAAGGAATGGCAGTAAAAAAGGGGTCAGAGCAATTTTCCGTCGTGCCGCCGTCACCGGCGGGAAAATTGCTCTGACCCCTTTTTCGGGAACCGCAAATGGAATTCGGCTACTTCACGCTCAGCGACAACCATTACCCGAACAACCCGCGCAGCGCGAACCAGTTCGTGCTCGAGATCCGCGAGCAGGCGATCTTGGCGGACCGACTGGGCATGCATTCGTGCTGGATCGGCGAGCACCACTTCGACTCGCTGGGCGTGAATTCGCGGCCGGACCTGCTGCTGGCGAGCATCATCCCGGTGACGAAGAACGTGCGGCTCGCGCCTGCGGTGACCGTGCTGCCGCTGCACCACCCGGTGCACGTGGCCGAGACGTGGGCGACGCTCGATCTGCTTTCCGGCGGCCGTGTCGACTTCGCCACCGGCCGCGGCTACGACCGCAAGGAGTACGCGCCGTTCGGCGCCGATTTCATGGCCTCGGCGGAGATCTTCGAGGAAGGCATCGACGTGCTGCTCAAGGCGTGGAACTCGCCCGGTCCCTGGTCGCACAAGGGCAAGTACTACGACATTCCGCAGATGAGCATCACGCCCAAGCCGGTGCAGAAGCCGCTGCCGTTCTACGTCGCCTCGTTCTCCAGGACCAGCGTCGACATTGCGGCCAAGCGCGGCCTCAACATCATCTATGCGCCGTTCGCCGCCGGCATGGTGTTCGGCGGCCTGGACAAGGCCGTCGACGCTTATCGCGAGGCCTGCGTGAAGGCGGGCCGCAAGCCCGGCCGCGCGATGTGCAGCTACTTCATCTTCATCGCCGACGACGCGAAGAGCGAGGACTACGGCCGGCAGTCGCAGCTCGACTACTTCAAGCACTGCGTGATCCGCGCTTTCCCCAAGAAGCCGCAGGACGCGCCGCCGACCATGCAGTACTTCATGAAGATCGTCGACATCCTGGACAACATGACCAAGGAGAGCCTGTCGGAGCGCTCCATCCTGCTCGGCAGGCCCGAGCAGATCGTCCAGACGCTGAAGCAGGTGGAAAAGGCGGGGATCGAGGAGGTGATCCTCTACTTCAACGTGGGCAACAAGCCGCATGCCCTCGTGAAGGAGCAGATGCACCGCTTCATGGAGGAGATCGCCCCGCAGTTCCGGGGCAAGCACCTCGAGAGGAAAACGGCGTAGCTCAGCCGCCCAGGCGCTTTTGCTTCTCGTAGGCGGTTTCGTCGCGCTCCACCGAAATGGGGTCGCTCGCCGGAAAGGTCTCCTTCACGCCCGCGTCCAGCGTCTCGGTGCGCGTGGGGTTGGCGCCGAGCTCGATGTCGTCGACGGCCTCGCTCGCGTTGGTCGGCGAGCCGGCGATGCGCGATTTGCGCGAGCGGTTGTAAAAGTAGGCGGCGGCGCCGGCCACCGCCAGCAGCGGGATCAGTTTCATGGGCATACCTCCGCACCGACACCAGCAAACCCCGTGCCCAGGGGTTGCAGGGAAACGACAAACGGGACTAGGTTCACAGATGCCGGCACTAGTTCACAGGTGATGAGCCCTGCCGGTGCTTAGACTTCGGCAAAGAACAAAGGGGGGAAGTGCCATGAGCGAGCGCTGGACCTGGGTAGTGCGTTACATCGTCGTCATCGTCCTCGCGGTCATCCTCGCCGCCACGCTGGGCGAGATGGCGCTTTTCAAGACCACCAAGCTCGGCAAGACCGGGTTGAACGCGGGACGCCTGGTGCAGTTCCTCGGCTTCGGCGGCGGGCTGCTGGTTTTCTGGCTGCTCGCGCAAAGAGCCGCGCAGCTCCTGGACGCAAGGGACGCGCGCTGGACGCTGGTCAAGAGCCTGCTCCTGCCGCTGGCGACCTTGATCGTCCTCGCTTCGGCACACGCCGTGAGCCTGCTGCTGCTGGGGCCGTTGATGAGCAGGGCGTGGCAGCAGGCCTACAACTGGGTCTTCATCGGCGCCATCATCCTGAGCGCCGCCTGGCTCCTCGCCGCGCTCCTCACTGGCTCGTCGTCGCTGGCGCCGCTATTCGGGTCGAAGGCCTTGCGGCGGCAGTAAGCTCCTCGGCTGCCAGGCGCTCGACGATCTGGCGCATGATGATCCAGGCCTTGTCCTGGCCCAGGTTGACCACCGGGCTGGGACCGAGGTCCATGTTGCGCTGCTGCGCCTTGATCATCGCCATGTCTTCGAGGAAGGCGTTGATCACCTGGCTGCGTACCAGCTCCCCGATCCACTTCTCGTCGAGCTTGAAGTTATAGGCCTGGGCGAAGAAGTAATGCGCCGTCTTCTCCGTCTCCGGGGTGATGGCGTTCAGGTTCCACATGTTCATGCCCTTGCTGCGGTCGCCCTGGCGGGCGCCCGCGCCCGCGGGGGCCGAGCCGACGTCGAGCTTGACGAAGCAGGGCGGGCCGAACTGCGCTATCTGCCAGCGGTCAACCTTCATGCCGTCGGGGAAGCCGCCCATCTTCTTGTGGAACGGTGCCGGCAGCTCGTTCATCAGCCAGCGGGTCACCTTGACCCGGTCGCCTTCGCGGCTCACCTCGAACTCCGAGCGCGCAAAGGCATCGGTGCCGAGCGAGGTGGGATGTAGGAAAGGCAGGTGGGTGGTATCGAGCAGGTTCTCCACGAGTAGCAGATAGTTCGCCTCGACGTGCAGGTAGCTGCCGGCGGCGCCCCAGCCGGGATCCTGCAGCCAGTGGAAGTCTTCGATCAGCTCCGGGTTGGCCTTGAGCGGCTCGCCCATCCAGATCCAGATCCACTGATTGCGCTCTATTACGGGGTACGCCTTGATCCTGGCACTACTGGGTATTTTTTCCTGGCTCGGAACCTTGACGCAGGCGCCGCTCGCATCGAACTGCAGGCCGTGGTAGGGGCATTGCACGATGTCGCCGGCGAGCTTGCCCAGGGACAGCGGCGCCTGGCGGTGGCAGCAGCGGTCTTCCAGCGCCACCGGCGTGCCGTCCTCCCTGCGGTAGAGCAGCACCGGCTCGCCGAGGATGATGCGGCGGCGCAGGTCGCGGCCCACCTCGTGGTCCCAGGCGGCGACGTACCAGGCGTTACGCACGTACATAGACCATCTCCTTGCGTTTTCTGTATTCCAGAAACACCAACACGATGCCGAGCGCCACGCCCAGGATGTTCACCCACAGCATGAGAGCCGAGGCTTGGTGGGGCAGCATCATCATGACCCCGGCCACAACGAAGCAGGCCCTGGATGCGGCAGGCAGCACGCGCGTGAAATACCCGGTCATCGCCGCGCAGATGAGCCAGATGCCGAACAGCGAGGTAAAGGTCACCATCGCAATGTCGGCGACGCTTCCTTTCATCAGGATGGCCGGGGAGTAGACGAACAGGAACGGCACGATGTAGGCCGCCCAGCCGAAGCGCATCGCCGTCCAGCCGGTCGCCATGGAGGGCGCCTGCGCGATCGCCGCGGCGACATAGGCCGCAGGCGCCACCGGCGGCGTGATGAGCGACATCATGCCGAAGTACAGGATGAACATGTGCGCGGCGAGCGGCTCGACGCCCACCTTGACGAGCGCCGGGGCGACCAGGATGGCGAGCATCACGTACACCCCGATGGTCGGCAGCCCCATGCCGAGGATGATGCTCACCACCGCGGCAAGCATGAGCAGCAGCACCAGGTTGTCGGCGCCCAGGTCCACCAGATACGCGGCGAAGGCGAAAGCGAGGCCGCTCACCTGAAACAGGCCCATGATGAAGCCGGCGGCGGCCGAGATCACCAGGATCTCGCACAGGCTGCCGCTGGTTTGCACCACCGCCGCCCATATGTCGCGAAGCCCCATGCGGTGGCCGGCATAGCCGACCGCGAAGCCGAGCACGATGATCACCGCCGCGGCCATCATCGCCGCGTACTCCGGCTCCCAGGTGCGGAAGAACATGGTGTAGACGATCACCACGAACGGCGCGAGGAACATCCAGCCGTTCCTCAGCACGCCGAGCGCGCGCGGAATCTTGCTCTGCTCCACCTTGCCGAAGCCATGGCGCGCGGCCTCGAGGTCCGCCTGGATGAACAGCGCCGCGTAGTACATCACCGAGGGCAGGATCGCCGAGATGGCGACCGTCTGGTAAGGCAGCTGCAGGAAGTCGGCCATCACGAAGGCGACCGCGCCCATCACCGGGGGCATGAGCTGGCCGCCGTTCGAGGCGCAGGCTTCGACCGCGGCGGCGAGCTTCGGCGACATTCCCGAGCGCTTCATGAGCGGGATGGTGACCACGCCGATCACTACGGTGTTCGCCGCGGCGATGCCGGAAATCATGCCGAACAGGCTCGAGCCCGTGACCGCCATCTTCGCGGCGCCGCCGCGGTAGCGCCCCATCAGCGCGATCGCGATGTCGTTGAAGAACCCCGAGCCGCCCGAGCGCATCAGCAGCTGGCCCATGAACACGAAAGGGATGATGACGATGACCGTGATCTGCAGGATGAGGCCGAGCAGGCCGTTGTTGTCGAGGTTGAGGTAGGCGAGCAGTTCGCCGAAGTCCACCCTGCGGGTCTGCAGGTCGCCGGGGACGAGATGCCCGAGGAGCGCGTAGCCGCCCAGCACGAGCAGAATGAGGACCAGCGACCAGCCGATGGTGCGGCGCGTGCCTTCCAGCGTGAGCAGCGTGATCCCGCCCGAAAGCACCATGGTCTCGGCGTTGACGCTGCCCGAGATCGCGGTGAGTCGCGGGAAGAAGAGCGCTACGTAGCCCAGGAGCGCGAGCGACAGCGCCGACAGGACCCAGTCGTACCAGGGTACTCCCGCATCGCTTTTCCTGAACCTGAACCGAAGAAAGGTAAGCGCAAGGCCGATGCCGAAGGCGCCGGCGGCAAACTGCTCCGAGAACAGCACGAGTCCAACCGGCCGGAACAGATCCAGCGACCAGGCGATGGAACCCGCGATTAGCAGCGCCGCCAGCGCTCCCTGCGCTAGCCTTTCCAGATACCCACTTCCTTGAAGTACATGATCGCCGCCGGATGGTGCGGCAGGCTGGGCTGCACCTTGCCGGCCTGCGTCTCGTCGAACTGGTTGAAGTTCGGATGGCCCGCGACCAGCCCCTTCTTGTTCTCGCGCATGGCCTTGACGAACTGGTGGACCACCGCGTCGGGAACGTGGGCGCCGACGCCGATCACCACGTCTATGGTCTGCACCTTGGAGGGCTTGTCGACACCGGCGATGTGCGGCGCCGGATTCACCGTCGAGAAGTAGTACTCGCCGCGGATCTTCTTCATGCGCGCCTCGGAATCCGGGAACACATCCATCGGCAGCAGCTTCAGCCCGCCCACCGAGGAGGCGACCTCGGCCACCTTGGGCGCGCCGACCGCGAAGAAGAGGAGATCGAGCTTGCCGGCCTTGAAGTCGTCGGCCGCGCGCACCACGTTCACCTCGGGCACCTTGACGACCTGGTCGTAGCTGACGCCGCCCGCGGCCAGCACCGCGGTGGTATGGGGAATCACGCCGGTCTGCTGCACCCATTCCGACGGCACGCGCTTGCCCTTGAGGTCGGCGATGGTGTTGATGCCCGAGTCCTTGCGCACCCAGAAGGCCATCTGGAAGCCGTACATAGTGATGCCGGTGCGCAGGTTCTTCTTGGCATTGCCTTTCCAGGTTCCGCGGCCGTGGAAGGCATCGGCGCTCTCGCCCACGTCGAGGATCCAGAAATCCGACTTCTTCGAGTTCACCGCCTCGAGAATCCCGGTGTCGCCGCCGTAGCCGATGACGCGCACCTGCAGCTTGGAGTTGTCCTGCACCACTTTCGCGATCACCGAGGCCTGCGCGTGCAGGATCGAGCCGGGCGGCAGCGTGGCGAAGCCGATGGCCTGCGCGCCGGCGACGCCCGGCAGATGCGCGGCGAACACGGCCGCCGCGAGCCCGAGAAAATGAAACCGCTTGAGCATGCTTGCCTCCTCCAAAGGTTGTAGCGAGTCTACTCCAAGCCCTCAGCTCAGCATCATGCGCCGCGCCGGAACAAGCGCCGAGCAAGCGCGAGGCCGATGCCGGTGCCCAGGCCCCAGACACCGTTGATCACCGGGCCGAGCCACATGCGCGAGGGCACGAAGCCTGCTGCCATCGGCTGGCCCTTGAGCGGCGCGACGACGAACCAGCCTACCAGCGTGGGCAGCACCGCGCCGAAGATGAGCGCCGCCACGAGCAACTTGCCGCCGACCATGCGGCCGAGCGCGGCCGCGAGCAGCACGCCCCACAGGCCGCCCCAGAAAACCGTCGACCACAGCTGCGGCACTCCCCACGGCTCGGTGGGTGCCATGCCGTACGGCGCGCGCGGCAGGATCTGCATGCCGTGCAGCAGGCCGATCAGCCCCTGATGGAAAATGAGCACGGAA
>CAZJJC010000394.1:0-7242 GCA_964546195.1 uncultured Enterobacteriaceae bacterium
CAGACCTTGAAATAGAACTCGTCGGTGAACGCTTTCAGGTCCACGTTCGCGGCGTCCATCCTGGCGTAGAACTCCCGCCGCGGCGCTGCGTGCATGTAGCCGGCGGTGACCGCGACCGCCTGCACGCCGTGCGCATGGCAGGCGTCGGCGATGTCCATCGCATACTCGGCAAAGATCACCGGGTCGTTGTAGGTGAACGCCACCGACTTGCAGCCCAGGCGGATCGCGGCCTGCGCGATCGCTTCGGGGCCCGCCTCGTCCTGCAGGCGGTCCATCTCGCGCGACTTGGAGATGTCCCAGTTCTGGCAGAACTTGCAGGCGAGGTTGCAGCCGGCGGTGCCGAACGAAAGGATGCGGGTGCCGGGATAGAAATGGTTGAGCGGCTTTTTCTCCACCGGGTCGACGCAGAAGCCCGAGGAGCGGCCATAGGTGGTGAGCACCATGCGGCCGTTTTCCATCTTGCGCACGAAGCACAGCCCGCGCTGCCCCTCGTGCAGCCGGCAATCGCGCGGGCACAGGTCGCACTGGATGCGCCCGTCGTCCAGCTTATGCCACCACTTACCTTCCATCGAACTTCACCACCCGATAGCGCAGGATGCGGCAGCCGGCGAGCGGCGTATCGGGCGCCAGCCCGGCCTTCTTGACCAGCTCGCCGAGGAAAGCGCGCGCGTCGGGAATGCTCTCCCATACCTGCGGCAGGAAGGTGCTGCGCCGGCCCTGTGCCTCCAGGATGAGGCCGTCCTCGCCCGGCCGGATCTGCGCGATGAGATCGGCTTCGTCGGCGAAGCGCAGCAGCCTGGGCGCGCAGAGCAGCGAAACCTCGAGCTCGCACTGCGGCCATTCCTGCGCCGTGAGTGCGGGAAAGCGCGGATCGCTGAATGCCGCGCCGAGCGCATTGCGCGCCACGTCCTCGGCGAGCGGCCGCGTCGCCTGCAGGCTGCCGATGCAGCCGCGCAGCTCGCCGTTCTTCTTCACGGTCACGAACGTCGCGCCCGCCTGTTCGAGCCACGGCGCGTCGAACGAAGTCATGCTCTTCTGAAACAGCGCCTGCTCGATGGCGCCGCAGGCGATGCCCATGAGCGCGACACCCGCCTGTGCGGGCGAAACTTCGGCGCCGTCGTAAAGCGCGAACGACGAATAACCGACCACCTGCCGCCTGCCGCCCGCGGTGTCGCCCGAGTTGCACGCCGCGAGCAGCTTGACCGGGAGCTTCCTCTTCCTCGCCACGGACAGCAGGCCGTTGAGCGGCGTGGCGCCGCAGGCTTGCTCGTGGTCGATATCCGTGGCGCAGGCGGCGATGCGCGCGAGCGTCGCCGAGTCGAGGCTGCGCGCCTCTTCGTAGGAGTGATAGTGCGACAAATCCGTGGAGATGACGATCAAGGTGTCGCGGCCCCCCCACAGGCGCTCCAGCACCTCTTCCACCTCCTCCACGCTCGCCATGCCGACCGCGAACGGCGCCAGCGCGAATGCGCCGAGCTGCTGCTGCAGGAACGGCAGCTGCACCTCGAGCGAATGCTCGAGCGCATGCGCCGCGTCGCTGCACACCACCTGCGGCAGATCCTGCACCGCGCAGAGCGCTTCGGCATCGACCGGCACCTGTCCGAGCGGCGTGGCAAAGGCGTCGGCGCTGGGCACGGCGAGCCCGCGCACGGCGACGCGGTGCGCCGGGCCGAGCAGCACGACGCGCCGCACGAGGCCGCGCGCGGCGCCGAGCTCGTCGTAGGCGCGCGCGGCGATCCGGCCGGAATAGAGGTAGCCGGCATGCGGGACCACCAGGGCCTTCGGAAAGCCCAGGCGCGGCGCGAGCTCGCCTGCGCCTGCCAGCAGCGCCTCCACTTCCACGCCCAGCGTTGCCGCATCGCCGGGATAGAACATGCCGGCGACCGCGGCGGCTCGTACCGAACCCATGGCGCGATTATCCTCCGTCCAGCGCTGTCAACACCCCTTGCAGCGCATGGACTACGGACTGCCTGCGCACGGACTCGCGGTCGCCCGCGAGCTGCAGTGTCTCTGACCTTACCCGCCCGCCGGAGCGCGCCCAGGCGAAGCACACCGTGCCGACCGGCTTGTCCGGGCTGCCGCCGCCCGGGCCGGCCACGCCGGTAACGGCGAGCGCGATGCTCGCTTTGCTGCGCGCCAGGGCGCCCAGCGCCATCTCCGAAGCCGTTTCCTCGCTTACCGCGCCGTGGCGCTGCAGCGTTTCGGCGCGCACTCCGAGCAGCTCCAGCTTCGCGGCGTTGGAGTAGACGACGAAGCCGCGCTCGAACCATTCCGAGGAGCCGGCGACCGAGGTGATCACCTGCGCGGCCCAGCCCCCGGTGCAGGATTCCGCCGTAACCAATAGGGCGTTGGCGGCTTTCAGCCCCCGGCCGATATCGCGCGCGAGCTCGTCCATCAGAGGAACAGGCGGCTCGCCAGCGCGAGCGCGAGCAGCGTGTAGCCGGCCGCGAGCAGGTCGTCGAACATGACGCCGAAGCCGCCGGTGTAGCGCCGCTCGAACCAGCGGATCGGCGCCGGCTTGAGGATGTCGAAGGCCCGGAACAGCGCGAAGGCGCAGGCCTGCCATGGCAGCTCGCGCGGCACGATGGCGAGCACCAGCAGGAAGGCGACGAACTCGTCCCATACCATGGCGCCGTGGTCGTGCACGCCGAGATCCCGGCCGGTGACGCCGCAGGCCCAGATGCCGAGGACGAACAGCGCGGCAACCAGCGACAGGGTAAAAAAGAAATGCGCGCCGCCGAGCGCCCAGCCGAGCGGCCATGCGAGCAGCGTGCCGAAGGTGCCGGGCGCGAAGGGCACGAGCCCCGCGCCAAAGCCGAACGCGATCACGTGCGCGGGATGCCTCATGCGGCGAAATGGTCGAAGGCGCCGCGGAAGGACAGTGGCTGGCCTGCGTCGTCCAGCACCGTGAGCTTGGGCTCGCCGCCCGTGATGCCGCCGATGCGGGCGAGCGCAATGCGCAGCTCGCGCGACAGGCGTTCCAGGTCGCCGCGGCGCTCGGCTGCCGCGGTGAAAAGCAGCTCGTAATCGTCGCCTCCGGACAGTACGCAGTCTCGCTCGAGCCGCGCATCCTGCAATTGCGCGAACACCGCGGGCCGGGGAATTTTCGGGTAATGCACTACTGCGCTCACCCCCGAGCGCGCGAGGATGTGCTGCAGGTCGCCCGCCAGGCCGTCGGAGACGTCGATCGCCGCGTGCGCCAGGCCGCGCAGCCGCTCGCCGAGCTCCACGCGCGGCTCCGGCTGGTGCAGGCGCTGTGCGGCATCGGCGATCTCCGGGTGCATGAGCGCGAGCGCGGCGCCACCGAGCTCGCCCGATACCCACACGTCGTCCCCCGCGCGCGCGCCGGCGCGATACAGCGCCAGGCCGCTAGGCACCTCCCCGATGGCGGTAACGCTGATCGCGAGGAGCTGGGCCCGCGTGGTGTCGCCGCCGACCAGATCGACCCCGTAGCGCTCGGCGAGCGCGAAGAAGCCCTGCGAGAAGGCCGCGAGCCAGGCTTCGTCGGCGGTAGGAAGCGCGAGCGACAGCGTGGCCCAGCGCGGCGCAGCGCCCATCGCGGCGAGGTCGGACAGATTGACGGCGAGCGCCTTGTGGCCCAGCGCGCGCGGCTCGGCGCCGGGCAGAAAATGGCGTCCCTCGACCAGCATGTCGGTGGTCACGGCGAGCTCGAGGCCGGCGTCCGGGCGCAGCAGCGCGCAGTCGTCGCCCACCCCGATCAGCGCCCTCTTCGCCGGCCGGTCGAAATAGCGGCGGATGAGCTCGAACTCGTTCAGGCGTTCGTTCGGGTGCGGGAGAATTCGTCCGGCCGCAGGGTGGCGGCGATTCTTTCCAGCACGCCGTTGACGAAGCGGTAGCCGTCGGTCGCGCCGAAGCTCTTGCCCAGCTCCACGGCCTCGTTCAGCACCACCTTGAAAGGCGTGCGCGGATGCGCCGTCAGCTCGTAGGTAGCGATGTACAGGATGGCGCGCTCGATCGGCGAGAGCTGCGCGAACTTCCGGCTGAGGTGCGGCGTGATGATCGCGCTCAGCTCCTCGGCGCGTCCCAGCACGCCGCGCAGGAGGTTTTCCACGAACCTGGCATCGGTCTTGTCGAAGCCCTCGAGGGAGCGCGCCTGCTCGAGCGGGTCGTCGCCCGAGAGCTGCCAGGCGTACAGCGCCTGCAGGGCGATTTCCCTCGCCTGGCGCCTAGCGGTCTTCATCCATGCGCCCCCTTGAGCCGAGCCCTCAGTTTCCCCATTTCCACCGCCACCTTCACGGCCTCGGCGCCCTTGTCGAGGCGCGCCAGCGCCTGCGCTTCGTCCTCGGTGGTCAGGATGCCATTGGCAATCGGCAGGCCGAACTCCAGCGCCACGTCCATGACGCCGCGCGCCGACTCGCCCGCCACGATCTGGAAATGGTAGGTGTCGCCGCGGATCACGATGCCGAGCGCCGCCAGCGCGTCGAAGCGGCCGGATTGCGCCAACCATTGCAGCGCGAGCGGGATCTCGAGCGCGCCCGGCACCGACACTACGGCGGTTTCGGCGCCCAGCTCGCGCGCCGCGGCCTTCGCGCGCTCGAGAAGCTGCGAGGAAAGCTTCTCGTTGAAACGGCTGGCGACGATGCCCAGGCGCATGGCACTTCAGCGCTGCGGCGCCGGGGCGGAGCCGCTCACGTAGCCCACCACCTCGAGGCCGAAGCCGGCCATGCTCGGCATCTTGCGCGGCGCGGCCATCAGGCGCATGCGGCGCACCCCGAGGTCGCGCAGGATCTGCGCGCCGATGCCGTAGAGCCGCAGGTCCATGCCGCGCCTGGGCGCGCGGGTTTCGCCGAACCTCGCCTCGAGCGCCTCGGTGGTCTGGGTGCAGTTCAGCAGCAGCATCACGCCCATGCCGGCCTCGCGGATCGCCAGCAGCGCTTCGCCCACGCCCCAGGAATGGGTGCCCTGGCCGGCGTCGAGGAGATCCATGATGGACAGCGGCTCGTGCACCCGCACCAGAAGCTCCTTTTCCGGCTCGGGCTTGCCCAGCACCAGCGCGAGATGGATCGAGCCGAGCGCGAGATCGCGGTACGACACGAGGCGGAACCCACCCCAGGCGGTGACCATGTCGCGCTCGAAGCCGCGCTGCACCAGCGACTCGTTGCGGCTGCGGTGCTCGATCAGGTCGGCAATCGTGCCGATTTTCAGCTTGTGCCCGGCGGCGAACTCGACCAGGTCCGGCAGGCGGGCCATCGTGCCGTCCTCGCGCATGATCTCGCACAGCACGGCGGCGGGCGTGAGGCCTGCGAGGCGCGCAAGATCGCAGCACGCCTCGGTATGGCCGGCGCGCACCAGCACGCCGCCGGGCTGCGCGATCAGCGGGAACACGTGCCCCGGCTGCACGATGTCCTCGGCTTTCGCATTTTGCGCAGCGGCGACTTTGACGGTGAGCGCGCGATCGTGCGCCGAGATGCCGGTGGCGATGCCTTCGGCGGCCTCGATCGAGACGGTGAAGTTGGTGCCGTGGCGCGAGCGGTTGTGCTGCACCATCGGGCGCAGGCCGAGGCGCCGGGCATGCTCCTCGGTGACCGGCATGCAGATCAGGCCGCGGCCGTGCCTCGCGAGGAAATTGATCTTCTCGGGGGTGACGAAGTCGGCGGCGAACACGAGATCGCCCTCGTTCTCGCGGTCCTCGTCGTCGACCAGCACGACGATCTCGCCGCCGCGTATCGCGGCGATGATCTCGACGATCGGGCTGATGGCCGTGCTTTCCCTGCGCATGGCCCGATTCTATTCTCTTATTCGGTGGTTTCGGCTTCCTGCTGCGTGCCGGTGCGCTCGCGGATGCGCGCCGACTTGCCGGAGCGCTGGCGCAGGTAGTACAGCTTGGCGCGGCGCACAGCGCCCTTGCGCTTCACCTCGATCGAGGCGATGAGCGGCGAGTAGGTCTGGAAGGTGCGCTCCACGCCTTCGCCGGAGGAGATCTTGCGCACTATGAAGGAGGAATTGAGGCCGCGGCTCTTCTTGGCGATCACCATGCCTTCGAAGGCCTGCACGCGCTTGCGCTCGCCTTCGACCACGTTGACGCTCACCACCACCGTGTCGCCCGGCGAGAAATCGGGGATGCTCCTGGCGAGCCGCTTGATTTCTTCCTGCTCGAGTGTCTGGATCAGATTCATGACTTCGCTCCGCTTTCTTGCCGGAATTCCTCCAGCAGCCTGCTTTCCTCGTCGTTGAGCCTGCGTACCGCCAGCAGGTCCGGCCTTCTCAGCCAAGTGCGCCCCAGCGCCTGCTTCAGCCGCCAGCGCCGGATGTTCTCATGATGCCCGGACAACAGCACCTCCGGCACCCTGTCGCCCAGGTACGTCTCGGGGCGCGTGTACTGCGGGCAGTCGAGCAGCCCGTCGGCAAACGATTCCTCGATCAGCGAGGCGGGCTCGCCCAGTGCCCCCGGCAGCTGCCGGACCACCGCGTCCATCAGCGCCATCGCCGCCAGCTCGCCGCCCGAAAGCACGAAATCCCCGATCGAGACTTCCTCGTCGACGCGCCGCTTGAGCAGCCTCTCGTCGACGCCCTCGTAGCGTCCGCACAGCAGCGTCACCGCCCGTTCCTGCGCGAGCTGCATCACCCGCGGGTGGTCCAGCTTCCTTCCCTGGGGGGACAGGTAGACCACCCTGCCCCCGCCCGCGGTCTTCACCGCGTCCAGCGTCCGCGCCAGCGGCTCGGCCAGCATCACCATGCCCGGCCCGCCGCCGTAGGGACGCTCGTCCACCGTCCGGTAATTGTCCGTCGCGAAGTCGCGCGGATTCCACGTGGTGAGCGACCACAGCCCCGTTTCCAGCGCCCGGCTCGTAATGCCGCTGTCGGCGACCGCGCCGAACATGTCCGGAAACAGCGTCACCACGTCGAAGCGGATCACCAGTCCGCTCCCCAGTCCACGCGCACCTGCTTTTTCCCCAGGTCTACTTCCCTGACCACTGCCGGCACCCAGGGAATCAGATGCGTCCTGTCGCCGGCCACCTCGATCACGTCGTGCGCGGCGTTCGAATAAGTGCGCGTCACCACGCCCAGCGCCTCGCCCTGCTCGTTCACGACCTCGAGTCCCACCAGGTCCGCGAGGTAGTACCGGCCTTCCTCCGCCTCCGGCAGCGCTTCGCGCGGCACCGCCACCGCCTGCCCTTTCAGCGCCAGCGCCTGCTCGCGCGTCTCGATTCCCGCGAGCTTGCCGAGCACCGTTTTGCCATGAACCTTCGCCTCGCTTACCTCGTGCGCATCGGCGCCGAT
>CAZJJC010000395.1:0-7001 GCA_964546195.1 uncultured Enterobacteriaceae bacterium
CGCGACAGAGCTTCGCGGCAAACGCATCAATCTGGGCAGCCCCGGGTCGGGCGAGAGGGTGAGCATGGAGCGCGTGATGGCGGCGCTTGGCTTCGCGCCCACGGATTTCGCTGCAACGCGCGAATTACCGCTCGCGCAGCAACACGACGCTTTCTGCGCGAATGCACTCGACGCAATCGTCTATACGGTGCGCCATCCGAACGGCCTGGTCGACGACGTAATCCGCACGTGTCGCGGTATTCTGGTGGACGTCAGCGGCCCCCAGATTGAGGGCCTGCTGTCCAGGCACCCGGAATACTCGCGCTCCGTGATCTCCGGCAATACCTATCCGAGCAATCCCGAGGCTGTTACGACGCTAGGGGTACGTACGGCAATCATCACCACCACGCGTTTGCCGGAGACAGTGGCTTACGAGATCACCAAAGCGCTGTTCGACAATATCGATGATTTTCGGCGCCTGCATCCCGATTTTGCGACGCTCGTGCCCCGTGACATGGTCCCGGACGCCGAGGGTGCACCTTTGCATGCAGGAGCAGCGCGCTATTACCGCGCCCGCGGTTGGCTGCCGTGATCGGGTGCGCGCGAGTGAGGGCTTCAAGGGTGCATCTTTCAACGCGCTGATGGCGGCACACCTCAAGCGGCAGCGAAGGACTGCTTCTGGCCGAAAGCAGTCAGACCACAGAGCCCACCCTAAAAACCATACAGCTCCGCAGGATTGTCGACCAGGATCCGGAGGCGCGTGTTCTCGTCCGGCGCCCAGTCGAGCAACAGCTCGAGAAGCTCGACGTCGTCGGGGACGTCGGGACGTACCGAGGGATGCGGCCAGTTGCTCGCCCAGAGCATGCGCTCGGGCGCGCGCCGCACCAGCGCCTTGGCGAGGCGGCCGACGTCGTCGTACTTCGGCGCGCCGGTTTTCGACGTCTCGTACGGCGCGGAGAGCTTGACCCAGCAGCGACCCGTATCGACGAGGTTCAACAAAGACTTGAACGCCTCGTGGTCCGGCGCAACGGGTTCCAGAAACTTCCCGGTGTGGTCGATGACGAACCTGCCGGGAAGGCGCTTGATCTGCGCCTCGTACTTCGGCAGCTCGCGCCCGTCGAGCTGGATGTTGGCGTGCCAGCCGAAGGGATGCACCCGCGCCATGAGCTCGTCCATCGCGTCGAAGCCGAGCGTGCCGCCGTGCAGCGTCATGATGCGCAGCGCGCACATGCCGGCCTGCGTCAGGCGCTCGAGCTCCTGGTCGCTCACGCCCGGCCTGACGACCGCAACGCCTTTTGCATTTTTCCCAAGGGTCTTTATCGAAGTCAACGTCACGGTGTTGTCGTCGGCGTAGGCGTTGGGCTGGACCACGATCACGCGCTCGAGGCCGAGCCACTGCTGCAGCTCGCGGTACATCGGCACGGTGAAGCTGCCCGGGTTCGGCGTCCCGGGCCTGGCGGAGCGTGCGCCATCGTAGAAATGCATGTGGGTGTCGCAGGCGCCTAGCGGCACGGAAAGCTTCATCGATGTGTTTCGCGCTGCTGCTGGTAACCTACGTACCCGCCCTCTCGCTATGGCTCCCGGGGCTCATGAGATGACGCAGTGGCAACCCAGCCAGCGCGTGCCCGACGCCGCCGTGAAGGAGGTGGACGGCGCCTTCGCGCGCTACCGCCTTGCCCTCGCCAAGGTCGAGCGCCTGGCCGCCGGCACGCGCTGGGCGGAAGGCCCGGTGTGGTTCGGCGACGCCCGCTGCCTGGTGTGGAGCGACGTGCCGGGCGACCGCATGCTGCGCTGGGACGAGCAGAGCGGCACGGTGAGCGACTGGCGCAAGCCCTCGGGCTTCGCCAACGGCAACACGCGCGACCGGCAGGGACGGCTGGTGACCTGCGAGCACGGCGGCCGGCGCCTGTCGCGCACCGAGCACGATGGGCGCGTCGTGACACTGGCGGATTCTTTCGAAGGAAAGAGGCTGAATTCTCCGAACGACGTCGTCTGCAAGTCCGACGGCTCGCTCTGGTTCACCGACCCGAGCTTCGGCATCCTCGGCTGGTACGAAGGCGCCAAGGCGGACCGCGAGCTGCCAACCCAGGTGTACCGCTGGGACGGCAGTCTCACCGTGGTCGCCGAAGGCGTCAACCAGCCGAACGGCCTCGCTTTCTCGCCCGACGAGTCGATCCTCTACCTCGTCGAGTCGCGCTCGGTACCGCGCAAAATCCTCGCCTACGACGTAATCGGCGGCAAAACCCTGGCCAGGCGCCGCGTGCTGATCGACGCCGGGCCGGCCGGCACCCCGGACGGCTTGCGCGTCGATGTCGACGGCAACCTGTGGTGCGGCTGGGGCATGGGCGCCGAGGGCCTGGACGGCGTGCACGTGTTCAATCCCGACGGCCGCCTCATCGGCCGCATCGACCTGCCCGAGCGCTGCGCCAACGTCTGCTTCGGCGGCCGCGAGCGCAACCGCCTGTTCATGGCCGCGACCACTTCGCTTTATTCCCTCTACGTGAACACGCAGGGCGCCCCCTACTTCTAAGAAAAGGGGTCAGAACAATTTTCCGATAACCGCCGGCGGCATATGCGGCCGGTTTCAGGAAAATTGTTCTGACCCCTTTTCAGGAGGGTGTCGCGCTTCATGATTTGAGCTTCGGCACGTCCAGCCACCTTCTCTGCTTCCAGCTCTTCAGGCCGAGCTCGGCAAGCTGCACGCCCTTCGCGGCCTCGAGCAGGTTCCAGCGGAACGCGCCCTCGCCGGCGACGTGCTTCAGGAAAAGCTCCCACTGCGCCTTGAAGGCGTTGTCGTAGCTCTCGTCGGGAACCTCTTCCCAGCCCTCGAAAAAGTCGATCGGCTGCGGGATGTCGGGGTTCCACACCGGCTTCGGCGTTTTCTCGTACGGTTGAATGAGACAGCGCCGCAGACCCGCGACAGCGCTCCCCTGGGTACCGTCAACCTGCAGCGTGAGCAGATCGTCGCGCCGCACGCGCACGGTCCACGAAGAGTTGAAGTGCGCGATGACGCCGCCGGCGAGCTGGAAGCTGGCGTACGCGGCGTCGTCGGCGCTCGCCTTGTACTTCCTGCCGTCCTCGTCCCAGCGAAAAGGGATATGCGTGGCGCCGAGGCAGCTCACCGCCTTGACCTCGCCGAACAGGTTGTCCAGCACGTAGCGCCAGTGGCACAGCATGTCCAGGATGATGCCGCCGCCGTCCTGCTTGCGGTAATTCCACGACGGGCGCTGCGCCGGGGGCTGGGAGCGCTGCGGGTCGCCTTCGAACACCCAGTAGCCGAACTCGCCGCGCACCGACAGGATCCTGCCGAAGAAGCCGGCGTCGCGCAGCTTCTGCAGCTTGAGCAGCCCCGGCAGCCACAGCTTGTCCTGCACCACGCCGTGCTTGATGCGCGCCTTCTTTGCCGCGGCGTACAAGTCCTTCGCCTGCGCGAGCGTAGTGGCGACCGGCTTTTCGCAGTAGATGTGCTTGCCCGCGGCGATCGCGCGCTTCAGCAGCCTGGGGCGCAGCTGCGTCGATGCCGCATCGAAGAAGACCTCGTCTTCCTCGTTCTTCATGGCCGCGTTCAAGTCAGCGCTCCAGCGTGCCACGCCATGCTTCTTCGCCAGCTCCTCGAGCTTCGCCGGGTTGCGGCCTACCAGGATCGGGTCGGGCATGACCCGCGTGCCGTCCCTGAGGGCCACGCCGCCCTGCCTGCGGATCTCGAGGATCGAACGGATGAGGTGCTGGTTCATGCCCATGCGCCCGGTAACGCCGTGCATGATGATGCCGATGCGCATCTCGCCTTCCGATTTCTAAGGAGTCAAGTCTTGGCGCCCCAGGCTTCGGACCAGTCGCGGCCGAGAAAATCCGTGACACGGCCGTCGGCCTGGAAGAACTTGTTCGGCACCTGGAACATGGCGAGGAACAGGCCGCCCTGCGGCCCGGCCCAGGCCTCGTGGCGGCTGCCCGCGGGCCGCCAGACGAATTGGCCTGCCCGGCAGACGCCTTCCCCGCACACCAGGGTGCCCTCGAGCACGTAGGTCTGCTCGATCTTCACATGCTGGTGGTCGGGCAGCCTGGCGTTGGGCGCCATGCGCATGAGCGCGGTGAGCAGGCCGGTGTCGCGCTCCACCAGCAGGGTCTTCTGCTCCACCCCGGGATAGCGCGTCTTTTCCCAGGGCAGGCTTTCCACGTCGACGAAGCGGGAAGCGAGATCGTTCATGGCATCAGGTGCTCCCCGACCCGCACGATTTTCATAGTGTTGGTGCCGCCGGCCTTGCCGATCGGCTCGCCGATGGTGAGCACGATCAGGTCGCCTTCCTTGACGACGCGGTTCTGCACCAGCGTCTTCTCCGCCTCCTGCAGCAGCTCTTCGCGGTCGTGCCCGACGTATTTCACCATCAGCGGGAAGACGTCGCGGAAAAGGGCGCAGCGGTAGCGGGTGGCGGTCTGCGAGGTGAGCGCGTAGATCGGCACGCCGCAGTTCAGGCGGCTCATCCACAGCGCGGTCGAGCCCGACTCGGTGAGCGCGGCGATGCACTTCACCTTCAGGTGGTAGGCGGTGAACAGCGCCGCCATGGCGATCGACTGGTCGACGCGCGTGAACACGCGGTTGAGGAAATCCTGCTCGAGATTGAGCGGCTGCGTCTGCTCGGCTTCCACGCAGATGCGGTCCATCGCCTCGATCACCTCGACCGGGTAGCGGCCGCTCGCGGTCTCGGCCGACAGCATCACCGCATCGGTGCCGTCGAGCACCGCGTTGGCCACGTCGGACACCTCGGCGCGCGTCGGCACCGGGCTGGAGATCATCGACTCCATCATCTGAGTGGCGGTGATGGTGAGCTTGTTCTCCTGGCGCGCCAGGCGAATCATCTTCTTCTGCAGCGCGGGCACCGAGGCGTCGCCGACCTCGACCGCGAGGTCGCCGCGCGCCACCATGATGCCGTCCGAGCCGCGCATGATGTCGAGCAGCGCGCTCTCGCCCACCGCCTCGGCGCGCTCGATCTTGGCGATGAGGAAGGCCTTGCCGCCCGCCGCGCGCATGAGCTCCCTCGCCATGTACATGTCGGCGCCGGTCTTCGGAAAGGACACCGCGAGGTAATCGGCCTGGATCTTCGCGGCGGTCTTGATGTCCTCCATGTCCTTGGCGGTAAGCGCCGGGGCGGTCAGACCGCCGCCCTGGCGGTTGATGCCCTTGTTGTTGGACAGCACCCCGCCGTGGCGCACCACCGTGTGCACCTCCTCGCCGCGCACGCTCGCGACGTCGAGCACGATCTTGCCGTCGTCGAGCAGCAGCACCGAGCCCGCGTCGACATCGCGCGGCAGCTCCTTGTAGTCCAGGCCGGCGCGCTCGCCGTCGCCGACCTGCAGGCCCGCGTCGAGCACGAAGCGCTGCCCCTTCTCCAGCGTGACCTTGCCTTCCTTGAACTTGCCCACGCGGATCTTCGGCCCCTGCAGGTCGCACATGATGGCCACGGTGCGGCCCACCTTGGTGGCCATCTCCTTGATCAGGGCGGCGCGGGCGAGATGGTCCTCCGAGGTGCCGTGCGAGAAATTCAGGCGCACCACGTCGACGCCGGCGCGCACCATGCGCTCGAGCACGTCGGGAGCGCTGGAAGCCGGACCCAGGGTGGCTACGATCTTGGTGCTGCGGAACATTGAATCCAACCTTATCGGCTCAGGTGCCGATGTGCAATACCACGCTGCGGCGGCTGCCGCGACGGCGATGCTCCCACAGATAGATGCCCTGCCAGGTGCCGAGCGCGAGCTTTTCGGCAACGATGGGAATCGACAGCGAAGTGGCGGTGAGGGCCGCCTTGACGTGCGCCGGCATGTCGTCGGGCCCCTCCGCATCATGGGTGTAGAAGGGATCGCCCTCAGGAACCAGGCGCGCGATCCAGCGCTCCAGGTCGCGCTTGGCGGACGGATCGGCGTTTTCCTGGATCAGCAGGCTGGCTGAAGTGTGCTGCACGAAAAGCGTGCACAGGCCTTCGGCAATCCTCGCGCCGCGCACCGCATCCTGCACGGTCCTCGTGATTTCGTGCAGCCCCTGCCCCTGCGTTTCGACGGTGAGCTGCCTAACCATCCGCGCGGGCTTCGAGCGCGGCGACGGCGGGCAGCTTCTTCCCCTCCAGGAACTCGAGGAAGGCGCCGCCCGCGGTCGAGATGTAGTCGATGCGCTCGGCGACGCCGAACTTGTTGATCGCCGCCACGGTGTCGCCGCCGCCGGCGATGGAAAAGGCTTTCGCGTCGGCGATCGCCCTGGCGATGACTTCGGTGCCCTTGGCGAACTGCTCCTTCTCGAACACCCCGACCGGGCCGTTCCAGACGAGAGTGCCGGCTTTTCGGATCACCTCTGAAAATGCGCGCGCGGCCTGCGGCCCGATATCGAGGATCATTTCATTCGCGGATACCGAATCTGCCGATTTGGTTTGCGCTGGACCGTCGAGGCTGTCGGAAACCACGACATCCGACGGCAAAGGCACCTGGGTGACCGACTGGATCTTCCTGGCCTCGCCGACCAGGTCGGGCTCGGCCAGCGATTTTCCGATCGGCTTGCCGGCGGCGAGCAGGAAGGTGTTCGCGATGCCACCGCCGACGATCAGGCTGTCGACTTTCCTCGCCAGCTCGGCGAGCACGGTGAGCTTGGTGGACACCTTGGAGCCCGCCACGATGGCCACGAGCGGCCGCGCCGGGTTGCGCAGCGCTTTGCCCAAGGCATCCAGCTCCGCCGCCATCAACGGCCCGGCCACCGCCACCGGCGCGAAGCGCGCCACGCCGTGCGTTGTCGCCTCTGCGCGATGCGCCGAGCCGAAAGCGTCGTTCACGTAGAAGTCGCCCAGCGCGGCGAACGTCTTCGCGAGATCGGGATCGTTCGTTTCCTCGCCGGGCCAGAAGCGCGTGTTCTCGACGAGCGCGACGCCGCCGCGCGGCAGCCGTCGCGTCGTGGCGGCGGCGGCGGGATCGGAAATGAACTCGACCGGAGCGCCGAGCAAGCGCTCGAGGTCGCGCACGATCTGCTTGAGCGAGTATTTCGGATC
>CAZJJC010000396.1:0-3668 GCA_964546195.1 uncultured Enterobacteriaceae bacterium
GGGTGGACGAACTTCGAGACGTCACCGCCCAGCATGGCGATCTCGCGCACCAGCGTCGCGGAGATGAACATGTGCTGCTCGGAGGGCGTGAGGAAGATGGTCTCCATCTCCGGATAGAGGTTGCGGTTCATTCCGGCAAGCTGGAATTCGTACTCGAAATCGGACACCGCCCGCAGGCCGCGCAGCACCACGTGGGCGTCGTGCTTGCGCACGAAGTCGATCAGCAGCCCGGTGAATCCGACGATCTGGAGATTCTTTACGTCGCCGAGCACCTCGCGCGCCATGTCGACGCGCTCCTGCAGGGTGAAGAAAGTGCGCTTCGCCTTGCTGTCGGCGATGCCCAGGATGAGCGAGCCGAAGAGACTGCCGGCACGGCGCACCAGGTCCTCGTGGCCGCGCGTAAGCGGATCGAATGTTCCGGGATACACCGCCTTGATCATCGCCTCTCCAGAAGCTGGTAGCTCACCTGGCCGGCGCGCGAGCGCTTGAGCTCGCGCCAGGATTCGTCCGGCGCGCAAGGCGCGCTCGCCTCCACGTAGACGCGCCCCCCGGGCGCGAGCCGCGCCGGCAGCGCCTCGAGCAGCCCCGGCAGCGCATTCTGCCTGAACGGCGGGTCGAGGAAAACCACATCGAAGTGCTCGACGCTGGTTCGCAGAAAGCCGAACGCGTCTTCGCGCATCAATACGACTTGCTTCGCCCCGATAATCCGAAGCGATTCCTCCAGGGCCCGAAACACGGCGCCATCGTTTTCCACCATCACCACGCGCGAGGCGCCGCGCGAGGCGGCCTCGAAGCCGAGCGCGCCGCTGCCCGCAAAGAGGTCCAGGCAGGCGCGGCCGGACAGGTCCTGGCCGAGCCAGTTGAACAGCGTCTCGCGCACGCGGTCCGGCGTCGGGCGCAGATCGTCGCGGTTGGGAACTGCAATGCGCCTGCCGCGGTATTGGCCCGCGATGATGCGGATTCTGCCTTTGTTAGAATGCACGCATTCATGGTATCGCTCTCCTGGGCCGCGCGCCTCAAGGCTGGTCTTGCGCGCACGCGCGACGTTCTCAACACGCCGGTCTCCGAGCTCTTCTCCCGCCGCAAGGTCGACGAGGCGCTGTTCGAGGAGCTCGAGGCGGCGTTGCTGCAGGCCGATTGCGGCGTCGCCGCCACCGGCGAGCTGATCTCGTCGATGAGGAAAAAGCGGCTGGAGGACGGCGAGGCGCTCAAGCAGGCGCTCAAGCAGGCCATCACCGAGCTGCTCGCGCCGCTGGAAAGGACGCTCGAAGTCCCCGGCACCCGGCCCTTCGTCATCATGGTGGCCGGGGTGAACGGCTCCGGCAAGACCACTTCCATCGGCAAGCTCGCCAAGTGGCTGCAGTCCCAGGGCCGCAGCGTGATCCTTGCCGCGGGCGACACTTACCGCGCGGCGGCCCGCGAGCAGCTGGCGGCCTGGGGCGCGCGCAACCAGGTGCCGGTGATCGGGCAGGCCTCGGGCGACCCCGGCGCCGTGGTGTTCGACGCGCTCGGTGCGGCGCGCGCGCGCGGCGTCGACGTGCTGATCGCCGACACGGCGGGCCGGCTGCCCTCGCAGCTGCACCTGATGGAAGAGATCCGCAAGGTGAAGCGCGTGGCGGCCAAGGCGCTGGAAGGGGCGCCGCACGAGGTGCTGCTGGTGCTCGACGCCAACACCGGCCAGAACTCGCTCGCCCAGGTGAAGGCCTTCGATGACGCATTGGGCCTCACCGGCCTTATCCTTACGAAACTCGATGGCACGGCAAAGGGAGGCATTGTGTGCGCTATCGCGCATGCGCGATCCAAAGAAGGCAAGGAAAAGCCCATACCGCTGCTGTTCGTCGGCGTCGGCGAGGACATCGACGACCTGCGCCCCTTCAAGGCGCGCGATTTCGCCGAGGCGCTGGTTGGTTAGCTTCTCCGCGGTGGCCAAGCGCTACCCGGGCGGCCAGGAGGCACTGCGGAGCGTCAGCTTCGCGCTCGAGGCCGGCGAGCTTGCCTTTCTCACCGGGCGCTCCGGCGCCGGCAAATCGACGCTGCTCAAGCTGATCCCGGCGATCGAGCGGCCCACCTCGGGCTCGGTGATCGTCAACGGCCAGAACGTCGGCGCGCTCAAGCGCGGCGCGATCCCCTACCTGCGGCGCAATATCGGCCTGGTGTTCCAGGACCAGAAGCTGCTCTACGACCGCAGCGTCTTCGACAATGTGATGCTGCCCCTCGCCTTTTCCGGCCAGGCGCCGCGCGAAGCGGCGCGGCGCGCGCGCGCGGCGCTCGACAAGGTCGGATTGCTGGCGCGCGAGCGCTCCAACCCCATCCAGCTCTCCGGCGGCGAGCAGCAACGCCTCGCCATCGCGCGCGCCGTGGTCAACCGGCCGGCGCTGCTCATCGCCGACGAGCCGACCGCCAACCTCGACGCGGAATCGGCCGCCCGCATCCTCGAGATCTTCATCGCCTTCAACCAGGTGGGCGTGACGGTGCTGCTCGCCACCCACGACCAGGCGTTGATCGAGCGCCATGGCGGCAAGCTGCTGCGGCTGGAAGCGGGCAAGCTCGCATGACGGCCTGGTTGCGGCAGCATCGCCGAGCCGTTGCCTCGGCGCTGAAACGGCTGGGCTTGCTCAACGCCGTGGTCATCGGCGTGGCGCTTTCGCTGCCCGCGGGCGGCTATACCTTGCTCGAAAGCCTGCGCGGCGTGGCCGGGCGCCTGGCGCTCGATACCCAGCTCTCGGTGTTCCTGCGCCCCGAGGCGAAGCGGGCCGATGCCGAGGCGCTCGGCAAGCTGTTGCGCGCCGATCCGCGCATCGCGCGCCTGCGCTTCGTCCCGCGGGACGAGGCGCTGAAGGAGCTCGCTGCCGTGCAGGGCATGCCCGAAGTGATCGAGGCGCTCGGCCGCAACCCGCTGCCCGATGCCTTCGTGGTGACCTCCGATCCGGCATCGCTCGAGGCACTTGCCGCGGATCTGGGCAAGCTCGCGGGTGTGGCGCACGTGCAGGCGGACGCCGCGTGGGCGCGGCGGCTGGCCGCGCTCGCCGCGATCGGCCGCCTGGCGCTATGGCTGCTTAGCGCGCTCCTCGGCCTAGGGTTGGTGGCGGTAACTTTCAACACCATCCGGCTGCAGATCCTCACGCAGCGCGAGGAGATCGAGGTGTCCAAGCTGATCGGCGCCACCGACGGCTTCATCCGCCGCCCTTTCTATTACCTCGGGCTGCTTCAGGGACTCGCCGGCGGCGCCGTGGCGCTCGCCGTCGTGGGACTGGGGCTTTGGCTTCTCAACCACCAGGTGGCCGAGCTCGCGCGCTCTTACGGCTCGGGCTTCCGCTTCGCTTTTCTGCCCGCGGGCGACGCGCTTGCCGTGGTGCTGTTCGCCGGCCTGCTGGGCTGGCTGGGCGCGCAGCTCTCGGTCAGCCGGCACCTGCGCGAGATCGAACCGCGCTGAAGCGCCGCGGTCGAAGCTTTAACCCCGCGGAGTTTTTGTAAGCGCACACTTACCTTATGATCGTCATACGGGAACGTTCAACGTCATTAGCACTCTAAAGTTCAGAGTGCTAAAATCAGCCCGCAAGGAGGATCGACCGATCATGCAAGCCATGCTGCCGCTTCTTGGTGCGGTTCCCGTGCCGATGCCCACGGGGAGCCTGGAGGCTTACGTCCAGACGGTCAACCGCTTCCCG
>CAZJJC010000397.1:0-12864 GCA_964546195.1 uncultured Enterobacteriaceae bacterium
GGCGAGCGGATCCACTGCCAGATCTGGGAGCGCGAGATCTCGGCGGTGGCGGCGTCCTCCATCAGGTTGTACACCGGCACGCAGCCGTTGCCGGCCAGCCATGCGCCGAGGTATTGGATGCCCACCGAGATGTTGTTGCGCAGCCCGGCCTCGGTGATCGGCTTTTCGGGCCGGAAGTCGAGCAGCTCCTTCGCCGAGACCTCGACGTCGGGGCGCTGGCGGCCGTACTGGTTCGGCTGCGGCATGTGCCGGTCGAACACTTCCTTCGCCACCGGCACCAGTGCCGGGTGCGCCACCCAGGTGCCGTCGCAGCCGTCGGTCACTTCGCGCAGCTTGTCCTGGCGCACCTTCTCGAGCGCAGCCTCGTTCGCCTGCGGGTCGTTCTTGATCGGGATCTGGGCCGCCATCCCGCCCATCGCCGGTGCGCCGCGCTGGTGGCAGGTCTTGACCAGCAGCAGGGCATAGGCGCGCATGAACGGCGCCGTCATGGTGACCTGTGCGCGGTCGGCGAGGCAGAAATGGCGGTTGGCGCGGAACTTCTTCAGGCAGGAGAAGATGTAATCCCAGCGCCCGATGTTGAGCCCCGCGGAGTGCTCGCGCAGCTCGTACAGGATCTCGTCCATCTCGAAGGCGGCGACGACCGTTTCGATCAATGCCGTTGCCTTTACGCTTCCCCGGGGAATCGCCAGTTCATCTTGCGAGAGAACAAAAATCTCGTTCCAGAGCCGCGCCTCGAGGTGCGATTCCATCTTCGGCAGGTAGAAGTACGGTCCCGAGCCGCGCGCGATCAGCGCCTTCGCGTTGTGGAAGAAGAACAGCGCGAAATCGAAAATCGCGCCGGACACCGGCTGGCCGTCGACGTTGAGGTGCTTCTCGTCGAGATGCCAGCCGCGGGGGCGCGGGATCAGCACCGCGGTCTTGTCGTCCAGCTCGTAGTGCTTGCCGTTCTGCTGCAGGCGGATGGTGCGGCGCACGGCGTCGCGCAGGTTGATCTGGCCGTCGACCATGTTGTGCCAGGTGGGGCAGTTGGCGTCCTCGAAGTCGGCCATGAACGTCGAAGCGCCGCAGTTCAGGGCGTTGATGACCATCTTGCGGTCGGTCGGTCCGGTGATCTCGACGCGCCGGTCGAGCAAGTCCTTCGGCTGCGGCGCAACACGCCAGTCGGCCTCCCTTACCTTTCGAGTTTGAGGAAGAAAGTCCGGGAGCGCTCCGCCATCGAGCTGCTTTTGGCGCTCGGCGCGCGCTGCGAGCAGCTCCTGACGGCGGGGCTCGAAGGCGCGATGCAGCTTGGCGACGAATGCCAGCGCTTCGGGCGTCAGAATCTGGGCGAACTCGGGGCTCACCCCGCCCGAGACGAAGACATTCTGAGGAAGAGGGCCGGTCATGTGCATAGCAGCATTCTATGTAGCCCCATGTGGCACCGCAACATGAAATGCTGGCCTATTAGGAGTAGGCTGTTTTGTACCTCGGCGGTCCATTTCACATCGTGAGAAATCCCATGGCCTACAAAATTCTGATCCTCGGCGCGTCCTACGGCTCGCTGCTCGCCACCAAGCTCCTTCTCGCGGGGCATACGGTGAAGCTGATCTGCCTTCCCGCGGAAGCAGACCTGATGAACGCCGAAGGCACGCTCATCCGCATGCCGGTCAAAGGCCGCGAAGGCCTGGTCGAAGTGCCTTCGCGCAAGCTGCCGGGCAAGCTGTCCGCCGGCGGCGCGGCCGGCGTGAATCCCTCGGAGTACGACCTCGCGGTGCTCGCCATGCAGGAGCCGCAGTACCGCTCGCCCGGCGTGCGCGAGCTGCTCGATGCGGTGGCCAAGGCGAGGGTGCCCTGCATGTCCATCATGAACATGCCGCCGCTTCCCTACCTCGCGCGCGTCCCGGGCCTTTCGCTCAAAGAGCTCAGGTCCGCCTACACCGATGCGAGCGTGTGGGACAGCTTCGATCCGGCGTTCATGACGCTATGCAGCCCCGATCCGCAGGCGTTCCGCCCGCCGGAGGAGAAGGTGAACGTGCTGCAAGTCAGATTGCCGACCAACTTCAAGTCGGCGCGCTTTCCCTCCGATGCCCATACCGCGATGCTGCGCAGGCTGGAAGCCGACATCGAGGCCGCGCGCTTCGAAGGCATGGAGCTGCCGGTGAAGCTCAAGGTGCATGAATCGGTCTTCGTGCCGCTGGCCAAGTGGGCGATGCTGATGGCGGGCAACTACCGTTGCGTCACCCGGCAGGGGATACGGCCGATCAAGGAGGCGGTGCACTCCGACCTCGAGGCCTCGCGCGCCGTGTACCACTGGGTGGTGAAGCTGTGCGTGTCGCTGGGCGCCGATGAGAAGGACATGGTGCCGTTCGAGAAGTACGCGGCAGCGGCCAATGGCCTCGCCAGCCCGTCCTCCGCGGCGCGTGCCCTGTACGCCGGCGCGCCCAACATCGAGCGCGTCGACCGCCTGGTGCAGGCGATCGCGGCGCAGAAAGGCCAGCGCTCTGCGGTCATCGACGAAGTGGTAGCGCTGGTCGACGCCCAGCTCGAGATCAACCGCCGCGCCAGCCAGGCGGCCATCGCGCAGGGAGCGCGCAAAACCGCCTAACGACAATTCGGGGTCAGGGTCGTAATTCGTTATGGCGTCGTAGACGCCGACAGAATTACGACCCTGACCCCGAATTGTCGCCGTCTTCCTCGATCCCGAGCTCCTGGATTTTGCGGGTGATGGTGTTGCGGCCCATGCCGAGGAGGTTGGCCGCCTCGATGCGCCGGCCGCCGGTGCGCGCGAGAGCCTTGCCGATCAGGGCGCGCTCGAACTGGCGGTTGAGGGCGTCGAGGATGCCGCTCTCGCCGCGCGCGAGCCGGCGCTCCGCCTCGTGCTCCAGGGCGGAAAGCCAGTCGGTCGACGCGGCGCTGCCCTGGTTGCGGAACTCGGGCGGCAGGTCGCCGGTGTCGATGACCTGGCCCGGGGCCATCACCGTCAGCCAATGGCACAGGCTCTCGAGCTGGCGCACGTTGCCGCGAAATTCCAGCCGCGCGAGGTGCGCCAGGGCGTCTTCCGACAGCCGCTTGGGCTCCACGCCGAGCTGCTTCGCGCTCGCGCCGAGGAAATGCTTCGATAGCAGCGGTATGTCGTCGGGCCGCTCCCGCAGGCTCGGCAGCCGCAGGCGGATGACGTTGAGGCGGTGATACAGGTCCTCGCGGAACGCCCCGTCGCGCACGCGCTGCTCGAGGTTCTGGTGCGTCGCGGCGATGATGCGCACGTTGATCTTCATCTGCTGGTGGCCGCCGACGCGGTAGAAGCTGCCGTCCGACAGCACGCGAAGCAGCCGGGTCTGCAGCTCGGCCGGCATGTCGCCGATCTCGTCGAGAAAGAGCGTGCCGCCCTCGGCCTGCTCGAAGCGGCCGCGGCGCTGCTGCTGCGCCCCGGTGAACGAGCCGCGCTCGTGCCCGAAGAGCTCCGACTCGAGCAGGTCCTTGGGCATCGCTGCGGTGTTGATGGCGATGAATGGTTTCTGGGCGCGCGCACTGTGACGGTGCAGGGCGCGGGCGACCAGCTCCTTTCCGGTTCCCGATTCCCCGGTGAGAAGCACCGTGGCGCTCGATTGCGAGAGCCGGCCGATGGCGCGGAACACCTCCTGCATCGCCGGCGCCTGACCGAGAATGTCCTTGGATTCCAGGGTGGGTTCCAGCGCTTCCGATTCGCGGCGGCTTTCTTCCAGCGCGCGCCGGATGAGATCGACCGCCTGGTCGACATCGAAAGGCTTGGGCAGATATTCGTAGGCGCCGCCCTGGAAGGCGGCCACCGCCGAGTCGAGGTCGGAGTAGGCGGTCATGACGATGACCGGGACCGCGGGATGGCGCTGCTTCACCGCTTGCAGCAGCTCCAGGCCCGAGCGCCCCGGCATGCGGATGTCGGAGACCAGCACCTCGGGCGAGGCGTCCGAGAGCGCCTCGAGCGCCTCCTGCGCGGAGGAGAAGGAATTGAACGCGATGCCTTCTCGGCTCAAAGCCTTCTCCATCACCCAGCGGATGGAGCGGTCGTCGTCGACGATCCAGACCGGTTTCATGTCAGCGGCAGAAGGATCCTGAATGTTGTGCGGCCGGGACGGGACTCGAACTCGATGACGCCGTGGTGGTACTGCACGAACGTCTGCGCGAGCGAGAGGCCCAGGCCGGTGCCGCCTTCCCTGCCCGAGACCAGCGGACTGAAGATCCTCTCGCGGAGCTCGTCCGGCACGCCCGGGCCGTCGTCGATCACTTGCAAGTCTAATGCCAGCTTGTGGCGCTGCCGCAGGATCGTGACCTGCCTGACTGCCCGGGTCCTGAAAAGCACGTTCTTGCTGCTCGCCTGCGCGGCATTGCGCGTGATGTTCAGCACCGCCTGGATCAGCTGCTCGCGATCCCCCAGCAGCTCGGGCAGGCTGGGATCGTAGTCGCGCTCGATCTCGGTGCCGAACTCGCCTTTCATCAGGCTGCGCACGTGCTCGAGCACCTCGTGCACGCTCACCGGCTCGATGCGCGGGGCGCGGTGCGGCGTGAGCATGCGGTCCATCAGGGCCTGCAGGCGGTCGGCCTCCTTGATGATCACCTGCGTGTATTCGCGCAGCTCCCCGACACGAGCACGCCCAAGGGCGCTTAGGTCGAGCTCGCGCTCCAGGAGCTGGGCCGAGCCGCGCAGGCCGCCGAGCGGATTCTTGATCTCGTGGGCGAGGTTGCGGATGAGCTCGCGGTTGGCCTGCTGCTCCGACACGAGGCGCTCCTCGCGCGCAAGCCGCAGCAGCTGCTCGATGGGCCTGAGCTCGGCGAGCAGGGCGAGACCCGATCCGTCGATGCGCGTGACGGTGCACGAAAGCGGCAGCGGCTCGCGGCCGACACGCTCGTAGGTGACATTCTGCGCCGCGTAGTCCCAATGAACCGTTCTTGCCTGGTTTAACGAAACCCCCAGCGCTTCGTGCTCCGAAAAAAATGCGAGGAACGGCTGGCCGAGGAGGCTCTTGGCGCCGGTGGCGAGCAGGCTTTCGGCCGCCGGGTTGGCGTAGCGCACGACAAAGGCTTCGTCCAGCGCCACTACGGCGGTGGCGAGCAGTTCGAGGCCGGAGAACACGACGCCTAGCGGTTGAGGCTCGACAGCTCGCGCCTGAGCGCTTCGATATTCTTCTCGTGGGTTTCGATGCGGTCCTTGAAGGGCTGCAGCCGCTCGAGCACCCTGGCGTAGTTACGCTCGTCGCCGCTGCGCACCGCCTCCTGCTCCGCCAGCGCCTGCCGCGCCTTGGCGAGGTCCTCCTGCTCGGCGGCCAGCTCCTTTTCCAGGATGTCGCGCTGGCGGCCCGTCGCGCTCACGCGCTCCGCGGCCGACTCCCGCGGAAACCCCGGCCTGGCCGCGGGTTTCGGCGGCGGCGCCACGTTGATCTGGGTCGTCACGACCTCGCATGTCTTGCCGGAAGTCTCGCGCTTGTCGTTGGTGTAGCTGGCGCGGCCCGACGCATCCACGCATTTGAAGATCTCGGTGCGCTGCGCTTGCGCCGGCAGCGCCAGCGCAGCGCCGAACACGCCCAAAATCAAGGCCCTGGATGCCCCCATGGGCGTCCAGTCTACCCAAAAATCGAGGGCTAAGACGCGTAGTACATGTCGAACTCGACCGGGTGGGTCGTCATGCGGAAGCGCGTCAGCTCGTCGTTCTTGAGCGCGATATACGAGTCGAGGAAGTCTTCCGAGAACACCCCGCCGCGGGTCAGGAAGGTGTGGTCGTCCTGCAGGCACTCGAGCGCCTGCTCGAGCGAAGCGCACACGTTGGGCACCAGCTTGGCCTCCTCCGGCGGCAGGTGATACAGATCCTTGTCGATCGGATCGCCGGGATGGATCTTGTTCTGCACGCCGTCCAGGCCCGCCATCAGCATGGCCGCGAACGCGAGATAAGGGTTGGCCGTGGGGTCGGGGAAGCGCACCTCGACGCGCCGGCCGTTGGGGCTCGCCACGTAGGGGATGCGGCAGGCGGCCGAGCGGTTGCGCGCCGAATAGGCAAGGTTGATCGGCGCCTCGAAGCCCGGCACCAGCCGCTTGTACGAGTTGGTGCCCGGGTTGGTGATGGCATTCAGCGCCTTGGCATGCTTGATGATCCCGCCGATGTAGTGCAGCGCGAAGTCCGACAGTCCCGCGTAGCCGTTGCCGGCGAAGAGGTTCTTTCCGCCCTTCCAGACCGACTGGTGGCAGTGCATGCCCGAGCCGTTGTCGCCTACGATCGGCTTGGGCATGAAGGTGGCGGTCTTGCCATAGGAATGCGCCACGTTCCATACCGTGTACTTCAGGATCTGCATCCAGTCGGCGCGCTGCACCAGCGGCGCGAAGCGCGTGCCGATCTCGTTCTGGCCCGCCGCCCCCACCTCGTGGTGGTGCACCTCGCAGTCGACGCCCTGCTGCTCCAGCGCGAGCACCATGGCGTTGCGGATGTCGTGCAGCGTGTCGGTCGGCGGCACCGGGAAGTAGCCGCCCTTCACCGGCGCGCGGTGCCCCATGTTGCCCGACTCGTAGTCGATGCCGGTGGACCAGGGCGCTTCCTCGGACTTGATCTTCACGAAGCTGCCCGACATGTCGATGTTCCAGGTGACGCCGTCGAAGATGAAGAACTCCGGCTCCGGCCCGAAGTAGCAGACCTCGCCCAGGCCGGTGGACTTCAGGTAGGCCTCGGCGCGCTTGGCGATGGAGCGCGGATCGCGGTCGTAGGGCTTGCCGTCCTGCGGCTCGTAGACGTCGCAGCTGATGTTCAGCACCGGCTCGTCCGTGAACGGATCGAGGCGTGCGCTCACTGCGTCGGGCATCAGCAGCATATCCGAGGCCTGGATGCCCTTCCAGCCGGCGATGGACGAGCCGTCGAAGGCGTGGCCTTCCTCGAACTTCTCCTTGCCGAAATGCTTGATCGGGACGGTGACGTGCTGCTCCTTGCCGCGCGTATCCGTGAACCGGAGGTCGACGAACTTCACCTCCTTGTCCTTGATCAGCTTCAATACGTCATCGGGCGTCATCGCCATCTGCGGGTCTCCTGAGCGTTGCTTGTGTTGTGTAATGTCGTGGTGGACCGGCGACACCTGCAGCTTCCATGCCAAAGCGGCGCCGTAGTTTCCGTGGGTACGCGCGGAATTCTACCAACCCTGATGCACCGTATATGGGCAATCGTGCGCGGGCGTGCACTTCTATAATGCGCCGGTGGAGGAGATCAAAAAGGCCGCGGCGGAACGTGCCAGGAAGCTGGGGCTGCCCTACGCCGGCGCGCTCCTGCCGGCCGAGGCGCATGCCCTGATGCAGGCGGGCGCCAGGCTGGTGGACGTGCGCACCCAGCCGGAGCTGCTCTACGTCGGCAAGGTCCCCGGCAGCACAACGATCGAGTGGCAGACCTATCCCGGCAACCGTGGCAATCCCGGATTCCTCGGCGAGCTGGCCGCGGCAGTGCCCAAGGACCAGCCGGTCATGTTCCTGTGCCGCTCCGGGGCCCGCTCGCATGCCGCGGCCGCCGCCGCCGCCCGCGAGGGCTGGCGCGAGTGCTACAACGTGCTGGAAGGCTTCGAGGGCGACAAGGACGCTGCGCAGCACCGCAACAGCGTGGGCGGCTGGCGCAAAGAGGGACTTCCCTGGACCCAGTCCTTAAAATGGGGACTAAAAATGGTGACAGTCACCATTTTCCGGTCACCATTTTTCCGTTGGGAGGAAAATGGTGACTGTCACCATTTTTCTAATTTTCATTCAATCGTCCAGTCCACCCAGCCGAAGTAGGCCGTCGCCAGCACGATGAGGCCGAACCCGATGCGGTAATAGGCGAAGAGGCGGAAATCGTGCCGGCTCACGTAGCGGAGGAGGCTGCGCACGACGAACAGCCCGGCAACGAACGAGGCCAGGAAGCCGGCCGCGAACGCCGCCACATCGTCCACGCTGAGCAGCGCGCGGTTGCGGTAGAGATCGTAGGTGACCGCGCCGAACATCGTAGGGATCGCGAGGAAGAACGAGAACTCGGTCGCCGCGCGCCGCGACAGCCCGAAGAACAGCCCGCCGATGATCGTTGCCCCCGAGCGCGAGGTGCCGGGGATGAGCGCGATCGACTGGGCGAAGCCGATCTTGAGCGCATCGCTCCAGCGCATCTCGTCCACCTCGGCAATGCGCACCGGGCGTGCGCGCCGCTCGATCCACAGGATCACCAGGCCTCCCGCAACCAGCATCGCCGCCACGGGCAGGGCATGAAACAACAGGGACTTGATCGTGGAGTGGAACAGCACCCCGAGCACGGCGGCCGGCATGAAGCCGATCACCAGGTTGGCGGCGAAGCGACGCGCCGCCGGGTCGCTGCCCAGGCCCATGACCACGCGCGCCAGCCGCACCCGGTATTCCCAGCACACCGCGAGGATCGCCCCGAGCTGGATCACGATGATGAACAGCCTGCTCTTTTCGCCGGTGTCGCCGAGCAGCGTGCTCACGATGATCAGGTGGCCCGTGCTCGAGATCGGCAGGAACTCGGTCAGCCCTTCGACCATGCCGAGGATCAGCGCATCAAGCAGGTTTCTCATTCTTCTTGTCCAGGAAGCTCCGGATCGCGCTCCAGAACTCGGGGGCGCCGTCGGTGCTATTGTGCCCGGCGCCCAGCAACTCGACCCACCGTTTCGGCCCTTTCCAGGCATCGTAGAGGCGCTTCGAATGGACCAGGGGAATGATTTCGTCGCGCTCGGCCACGAGGCACAGCAGCGGCGCGGTTATCTGCGGCGCCCGGCGCACCGAATCGAACCGGTGCTTGAGCATCCAGCTCACCGGCAGGAACGGGTAATGGTGCGCGCCGAGCGCGACCATGCTGTCGAAGGGCGCGACCAGGATCACCCCGTCGACCGGGCGCGACCCAGCGAGCTGCACGGCGACGCCGCTGCCCAGGCTGCGGCCAAACAGGAAGATTTTTTCAGAAAGTTTGTTGGCCTCCTCGTACCAGCGCAAGGCGTCTGAAACCAAAGCCTTTTCCGAGGGCTTGCCCTCGCTGGCGCCGTAGCCGCGGTAATCGACCAGCAGCCATGCAATGCCGGGCGTGCGGCGCGGCGCCTCGGCGACCATCCACGACACTTCCTCGGCGTTGCCGCCGAAATACAGCACCAGCGGCGCCCCCGGCGCCGCCTTGACGTGCCAGGCGTGCAGGCGGGTGCCGTCGCCGGCGTCGATGAATACGCTGTCGGCGCCCGGAGCAGCGCGGGGCCCGGGCTGCGGATGGAAAATCAGCCGCTCCTGCACGAAAAACAGCGCGAGCAGCGCCACCGCCACGCCCGCGCCGACCTTCAGGCCGAATACCCCCCATTCCATTTACGGCGTGACGCGCCCGGTCGCCTGGTCGACCACTTCCAGGATGCGGCTGCGCGAGTCGGATTTCGACAGCCAGTCGGTGATGCCGTGGCGCTGCGGCTCGAGCACGCCGGGCGCGTCGCTCGTCAGGCCGGCGAGCATGATGACGCGCGCCTGGTTGTTCATTTCGGCGATCAGGGAAAGCGCGTCGACGCCGTCGGCGAGCCTGCGGGTCAGCAGCCACGCCGCATATTTCCACCGGCCGAGCAGCGCGCGCGTCGCCGCGGCGTCGGGCGCGATGTCGACGCGGTAGCCGCCCTTCTCCAGCACCATGGCGAGATAGTCCGCCGAGACGCTGTCGTGCTCGGTGAGCAGGATGCGCACCGCGCTGTCATCGGCCGCGGCTTCGGCGTGCAGCACCGGCAGCTCGAAGTAGAAGCTGGTGCCGCCGCCCGGGCGGTCCTCGAAGCCCACGCGCCCCTGCATCATCTCGATCAGCCGCTTGCTGATCGCGAGGCCCAGGCCGGTGCCGCCCTTGATGCGCGAGTCGACCGAGTCGGCCTGGGCGAAGCGCCCGAAGATGCGGCCGCGGAAAGCCTCCGGGATGCCGGGTCCGCGGTCGCTGACCAGCACGCGCACCATGTCGTTTTCCTGCTTCAGCGCCACGTCGACCGAGCTGTCCGGCGGCGAGAACTTGGCGGCGTTGGAGAGCAGATTGGTCATGACCTGCATCAGGCGCTTGCGGTCGCCGCGCACCATCACCTTCATGCGCTCGTCCTGCAGCACCAGGCGCACGTCGAAGCGGTCGGCGAAGCCCTCGTTCAGGCGCAGCGACTCGCCCACCAGGCCTTCCAGCTCGATCGGCTCGGGCATCAGCGACACGCGGCCCGACTCGATCTTCTCGATGTCCAGCACCTCGTTGATGAGATCGAGCAGGCGCTGGCCGTTGCGCTCGGCGACCTCGACCAGCTCGCCCTGGTCCTTGTCCAGGTCGCCGATCGCGCCGCTGCGCAGCAGCTGCAGCGACCCGAGGATGGAGGTGAGCGGCGTGCGCAGCTCGTGGCTCAGCGTGGAGGTGAACTCGCTGCGCACGCGCTCGGCGGCGCGCTGCTGGGTGATGTCGCGCCCCTGCAGCACGATCGAGGTGACGCGGTTGTCCTCGTCGGCCAGCGGCGTGAGCGTCCATTCGCAGGCCAGCTCCAGGCCGTCGCGCCGCAGGCAGCGCTCCGCGGCGAGGGTGACCGGCTTGGCGGCGGCCACGAACTCGGGCCACCAGTTCTCGCCGCGCTCGCGGTCCGCCGGGCCGAACAGCATGGTGATGCAGTTGCGGCCCACCAGCTCGGGCGCGGCGTAGCCGAACAGGTTCTCCGCCGCCGGGTTCATGTCGAGGATGGTGGCGTTGGGGTCGACCTCGAAGACCGCGATCGGCGCGCGCTCGGAGAACAGGCTCAGCTTGCGCGCCGCGGCCTGCACCTGGCGGTGCGCATCGAGCAGGCTGTCGAGCTGCTCGCCGAGCTGCGCCTGGATCTCGGCGTTGTCGCCCGAGAGGCGCTGATAGGCGGTGCGCAGCCCGTAGGCCGACAGGAAGGCGCCTCCCAGCTCGTAGGCGGTGATCACGTTCGCGATGTAGAGCAGCGGCACCGCCGCGCCCAGGATCTGCTGGAATTCCGTGCCGTGGGCGAACAGCACCACATTGAAGGGCAGCATGACGGCCGCGGCATAGAGAGCGTACACCCACCACAGGGTGGAGAAGATCGGCAGCGCCCCGGCGCTCACCAGCGCGACGATGAAGGCGATGAACACCTGCTCGTTCTGCCCCCCCGGGAAGAATACCGCCGCGGCGTAGCCCCAGCCCGCGCCGAGCGCCGCCGCGCCGATGGCGAGGCGCCGCACCCACAGCTGCGGATGCTCGCCGGCGTCCTTGCTGCGCCGGTAGGCCCAGCCGAGCGCGGCGAGCGCGGCGGCCAGCACGACGATCAAGCCCTGCCAGAACAGCACCTGGTCCAGCGGCCGCGTGCGCCAGAGAAACGCGCTCAGGATGAGGCTGAGCGCGAGGGTGCCCCCGGCCGCCGGCAGGAGCCTGCGATACGCGTAATCGCAGCGTTCGCGCAGTATGTCCGGCGAGGCCAGGTCGAGCATTTGGTAATCTTAACCGGTGAAGAAAAGCATCCCCGTCGATGACCTGAAGTTCGGCATGTACGTGGCCGAGCTGGACCGGCCCTGGACCGATACGCCGTTCATATTTCAGGGTTTCGTGCTGCAGACCGACGAGCAGCTCGAAATCCTGAAGAAATTTTGCAAATCGGTCACGGTCGACTCGGAGCGCAGCCAGCTGCCCGAGGCGGCGGCCCCCCCGACGCGGGGCCATACCCCCCAGGTCGATGTCGAGAACGAGGTGGCGCGCGCCAAGGCCGCGTACAAGCAGGCGCAGAACACGGTGCGCGAGGTGATCACCGCGGTGCGCGCAAACCGGATGCTCGACGCATCAAGCGTCGAGCAGGCGGTGCGCAGCATGACCGACAGCGTGCTGCGCAACCCCGATGCGCTGATGCTGTTCTCCCGGCTGCGGGAAAAGGACGACTACACGCATTCGCACGCCCTCGACGTAGCGGTCTACATGACCTCCTTCGGGCGCTTCCTGCAGCTGCCGGCGGAAAAGATCACGCTGCTCGGCTACCTCGGCCTGATGCAGGACATAGGCAAGCTGCGCGTGCCGGACGAAATCCTGGCGAAACGCGATCGGCTGAGCCCGCCGGAGCTCGAGCAGGCGAGAAAGCATGTCGAGCACTCGGTCGCCATCCTGCGCGATACGAGCGGGCTGCCGCCCGAGCTCTCCGGGCTGGCCGCGCTGCACCACGAGCGCCCCGACGGCAGCGGCTACCCGAAGGGGCTCAAGGACATCGGCATGCTCGGCGCGATCGCCGCCATCGCCGATACTTTCGACGCCCTGACCACGCGGCGCCCGTATGCCGAGGCGGTATCGCCCTCCACCGCGCTGAGCATGCTCTACAAATGGCGCGGCGCCTCCTTCGATGCCGCGCTGGTCGAGCAGTTCATCCGCTGCATCGGCATCTTCCCGCTGGGCAGTGTGGTGGAGCTCAACAGCGGCGAGGTCGGCATCGTCATCGCGCAGAGCACCGAGAAGCGGCTGCAGCCGCGCGTCATGGTGATCCGCGATGCCGCCGGCAACCCGCTGCGGCCGCAGAAGCTGCTGGACCTGTCGCGCGAGCCCAAGGCCGGCAAGGACGAGGTCTACCGCATCAGGCGCACGCTGGAGTACGGCAAGGCCGCGGTGACCGTCGAATCCCTCTTCCTGACCTGACAGATCGGGGTCAGAGCCCGAATTTCGCTCTGACCCGGGACTTTAGGCTTTGTTGTAGATCTCCGAGCCCTTCTTCACGAATTCCACCGCTTTCTCCTGCATGCCCCGCTCGACGTAGTCGCGCACGTCCTGCGTGATCTTCATCGAGCAGAAGTGCGGCCCGCACATGGAGCAGAAGTGCGCCACCTTCATGCTGTCCTTGGGCAGGGTCTCGTCGTGGAAGTCCTTGGCGGTGTCGGGATCGAGGCCGAGGTTGAACT
>CAZJJC010000398.1:0-5889 GCA_964546195.1 uncultured Enterobacteriaceae bacterium
GCGCGAAGCCGACGTGGTGCTGTCGCTCGACTGGGTGGACACCGCCGGCACGCTGAAGGCGGCGTGGGGCGATGCACCGATCGCGGCGAAGGTGATTCGCGTTTCCTGCGACGCGCACCTGCACCGCGGCTGGAGCATGGATTACCAGGGCCTGCCCCCGGCCGACGTCTACATGCTGTGCGAGCCGGACGTGGCGGTTCCGCTGCTGCTCGAAGCAGTGCGGGCAAGGCCTGCTGTCGCTTCACCTTCAAAAGATTTTCCTAAAGAGAAAGATGAAGCGCTATCGATCCGTGCGCTGGCCCGGGCATTCAACGAGCTCACCGCCGGCATGGACGTGTGCATCTCCAAGCTGCCGCTGGGATGGAACGGCGCCTACCGGCATTTCCGCCATCCCCTGGACTACCTCGGCGCCGACGGCGGCGGCGGCGTGGGCGCGGGCCCCGGCCTCACGGTAGGCGCCGCGCTTGCCCTGAAGGGCAGCGATCGCATGGTCGTGGGCATCATGGGCGACGGGGACTTCCTCATGGGCAACACGGCGCTGTGGACTGCGGCGCACTACGGGCTCGCCTGCCTCATCCTGGTGGCGAACAACCGCTCCTTCTACAACGACGAGCTGCACCAGGAGCGCGTGGCGAAGGAGCGCGGCCGGCCGGTGGAGAACAAATGGATCGGCCAGCGCATCGACCAGCCCGACATCGACCTCGCGATGATGGCGAGATCGCAGGGAGCGATCGGCATCGGGCCGGTCAAGCAATTAGATGAATTGAAACCTGCGATTGAAGAGGCGATAAAGAAAGTCAAAAACGGCGCGGTGTGCGTGGTGGATGTGCGCGTGGTGCCGGGCTACGACACGAACATGAGCGGGGCTCCCACGTCGGCGCGCAGGAATTGAGCCAAGGGCGCTGACTGGCATCCGCGCTCGCGTACCGCGATTTCCGCTGGCTGTGGACCGGGTCGCTGCTTGCCTGGTCGGGCCAGTGGATCCAGCAGGCGGCGCTCGGCTGGGTGGTCTACGAGATCACCGCCTCGGGCACGCTGCTCGGCGCGGTGATGGGCGCGCGCGCCATCCCCATGTTCCTGCTCGCGCCGCTGTCCGGCGTCGCCGCCGAGCGCTACGACCGGCGGCGCCTGCTGCAGGGCAGCCAGGCGCTCGCCGCGGCGGTCTCGCTCGCCTTCGGCGCCGCGCTCGCGCTCGGCATGGTGAGCACCTGGATGCTGGTCGCGTTCACCGTGCTGATGGGCGCCGCCAACGTGCTCGACCGCCCGGCGCGCCTCACCACGGCTTTCGAGCTGGTCGCGCGCGAGGACGCGGTGAAGGCCGTCGCCCTGAACACCATGGGCTTCTCGATGATGCGCATCTTCGGCCCGGCGGCCGCGGGCTATCTCATCGGCTGGTTCGGCGCGGCGGGCAGCTTCTTCATCCAGGGCCTGCTCTACGCGGCCTCCGCCGCACTGGTGCTGATGGTGGTGTTTCCGGCGCGCCGCGAAGCCGTCCCGGGACGCTCGGCGCTCGCCGACATGCTCGAAGGGCTGCGCTTCGCCGCGGGCGACCCGAAGATGCGCATGCTCGTGGTTCTCGGCGCGCTGCCGTATCTCTTGCTGGTGCCGGTGGCGGGGACGCTGTTTCCGATCTACGCCAAGGACGTGTTCGACGCCGGGCCGCAGGGCCTGGGCATGCTGCTCACGGCGGTAGGCGCAGGCGGAATGCTTGGGGGCCTCGCCGCCAACATGCTCGCGCGCGCCGAGCGCCAGGCGCTCCTCCAGGCGGCGTGGGTGGTGGTCATGGCCGGCGCCATCGTCGGGGTGGCGGCGAGTCCTTCGCTCGCCGCGGCGCTCGCCTTCAGCGTGGTCGGCGGCGCAGCCGAGATGGCGCACACCGCCAGCAACATGGCGATGCTGCAGATGCACGCGCCCGAGGGCATGCGCGGGCGCATCGCGAGCCTCACCATGCTCTATCCGGCGATGATCTCGGTCGGCGCCTTCGTCGCCGGCCCGCTTTCGGATCTGCTCGGGGTAAGAGGGGCATCGGTCGCGCTCGCGGCGACGGCGACCGCGGCCATGGGAGCGCTGTACTTCTCGTCGCCGCGCTTGAGGGAAATGCGATTCAAATGAAAAAAGCCAGCCCGAAAATCGCCGCGAGCCGCGGCCTGATCGACGACCTCGTCGCCGGCAGCCGCATCCTGGCGCAGCACGAAGTACTGGACGCCTACGGCCACATCAGCGCGCGCAGCGACCGGCGGCCGGAGCATTTCATCATGTCGCGCTCGCGCGCCCCGGCGCTGGTCGGCGCCGCCGACCTGATGGAGCACGCCCCGGACAGCGAGCCCGCCTCCGGCGACAAGCGCAAGGGCTTCATCGAGCGCTACATCCACGGCGAGATCTACCGCAGGCGCCCGGACGTCATGGCGGTGGTGCACAGCCATTCGCCCTCGGTGATCCCCTTCGGCGTCACGCGCACCCGGCTGCGCCCGGTCTATCACATGGGCGCCTTCCTCTGGTCGGGCGCGCCGGTGTTCGAGATAAGAAATGTAAGGAAGGACAACGACCTCCTGGTGCGCGACCGCCCGCTGGGCAAGGCGCTCGCCGAAACGCTCGCAGACTGCACCTGCGTGCTGATGCGCGGCCACGGCATGACGGTGGTGGCCGACACCCTCCCGGCCGTCGTGTACCGCGCGATCTACACCGAGATGAACGCGCGGCTGCAGATGCAGGCGATGCAGCTCAAGGGCCCGATCGAGTTCGTGAGCGACGAGGAGGGGCGGCGCTCCTGGGCGGCGAACAGCGGCACGCTCGAGCGGCCCTGGGAGCTGTGGAAGGCCAGGGCGCTAGGCCGGAAGTAGCTCGTGGCGGCGCAGCGCGCGCCGCAGCAGCCAAAGCGCGATCGTCAGGTTGAGCAGGTTGAAGGCGATGCCGTTGACGAACGCCGCGCGGTAGGAGCCGGTGAGATCGAAGATGGCGCCCGACATCCAGCCGCCCAGCGCCATGCCGAAGAGCGTCGCCATGAGCACGATGCCCGTGCGCGTGCCGGCTTCGAGCGGGCTGAAGTACTCGCGCACGATGAGCGCATACGCCGGCACGATGCCGCCCTGGAAGAGACCGAACATCGCCGAAACCACGTACAGCGACACGAGGCCGTCGAACGGCAGGAACAGCACCAGCGCCACCCCCTGCAGCGCCGAGCCCAGGAGCAGCGTGCGCAGGCCGCCGATGCGGTCCGAGATCCAGCCCGACAGCAGGCGGCTGACAATGCCGAAGCCCAGCATGAGCGACAGCATCTCGGCGCCGCGCGCCGCGCCGTACCCGAGGTCGCTGCAGTAGGCGACGATGTGCACCTGGGGCATCGACATCGCCACGCAGCAGGCCACGCCGGCCACCGAAAGCAGCACCATCAGCGTGTTGGGTGACAGGCCGAGCGGCAGCTCGCTTCTTTTGGTTTGTGTTCCTGAAAAATTCAATTCAAGAGCGGGCGGCCGTTTGCGCAGCACGAACGCGAGCCCGGTGATCGAGACCGCGCAGAAAATGCCCACGCCCACGTAGGTCGCGCGCCAGCCGGCGCGCTCGAAGAAGTACTGCAGGATCGGCGGCCAGACGGTCCCGGCGAGATAGTTGCCGCTCGCGCAGATCGCCACCGCGATGCCGCGGTGGCGGTTGAACCAGAGCGCGGTATCGGCCACCAGCGGCGCAAAGGTCGCCGAGCAGCCGAGCAGGCCGATGAGAAGGCCGTGCACCAGCGTGAAGGGCAGCAGGCCGGGCGCAAGGCCCGCGGCGACAAAGCCGACCCCCAGGCTCGAGCCGCCGATGAGGACCGGCACGAACACGCCGAAACGGTCCGACAGGCGGCCCATCAGGATGCCGCCCAGCCCGAAGCCGATCATCGTCAGCGTGTAGGGCAGGGAGGCGCCGCCGCGGTCGGCCGAGAACTCCGCCTGCACCGGGGCGAGGGCCACCGCCATGCTGTACATGCCCACCCCGCCGATCGTCATCAGGATGAGCGCCGCTCCCAGCCGCAGGCAGGCGTAGGGCGATTCCGCAGTACCTCTAGTCGATTCTGTGATTCCGTTCACAGCATTTTGAAATAATGGAGATTAGTCTGCTTCGCACGGGGCGGATAGGCTACGCGAAACAAAGACGATAGCAGCCGCGATCAGCCTGGCGCTGGCGGTTTCGCCGACCTGGGGGCACGACAAGCACCGCTAAGGCTCAGGCAAAGGGAAGGGGCAAGGCCCCCATCGTTAAGATGGGGGCCTTTTTTATTGGAGACATCATGCCCGCCCCTTCTACCATCAGCCAGGTCCGCGACGTCTTTCCGAAGCTCGGGCAGCTCACCGACGAGGTCGTGTTCGGTGACGTCTGGGAGCGCAAGGGCCTGTCCAAGCGCGATCGCAGCCTGATTACCGTAGCCGCGCTCACGGCGTTGTACCGCCCCGACCAGCTGAAAGGCCATCTGTGGCGCGCGCTCGACAACGGTGTGACCCGCGAGGAGCTGATCGAGCTGATCACGCACCTCGCGGTTTACGCCGGCTGGGCCAACGCCGGCACCGCGGCGCTCGCCGCCAAGGAGGTGTTCAAGGAGCGAGGCGCATGAGGCTCGGGTTCATCGGCCTGGGGGCGATGGGCCGCCACATGGCGGCCAACCTGCAGCGCGCGGGGCACGAGGTCCAGGCGCACGACTTGCGCCGCGTCGAGGGCTTCCCCGACTGGAAGGCGAGCGCCGCCGATGCCGCTCGCGGCTGCGAAGCGCTGTTCACCTCGCTGCCCGGGCCCAAAGAAGTCGAATCGCTTGCCGAAGCGCTGGCCGACGCGCTGCCCGAAGGCGCGGCCTGGTTCGATCTGAGCACCAATTCGCCCGATACCGTGCGGCGCCTGCACGCCGAGCTGCCGCGCATCCGCTTTCTCGATGCGCCGGTGAGCGGCGGGCCGCACGGCGCGCAGTCGGGAAAGCTGGCGATCTGGGTCGGCGGCGACGAAGCGATTTTCCACAAGCACCTTCCCCTTCTGCGGTGCATAGGCGATCAAGTCCATTACGTAGGCCCCATCGGCGCCGGGACGGTGGCCAAGCTCGCGCATAACTGCGCCAGCTTCGCGGTGCAGGCCGCGCTTGCCGAAGTGTTCACTCTCGGCGTGAAAGCCGGCGTCGAGCCGCTCGCCTTGTTTCGCGCGCTGCGCCAGGGCGCCTCGGGGCGCAAGCGCACCTTCGACCGGCTGGCCGAGCACTTCCTTCCGGGCCGCTACGATCCCGCGGCGTTCTCGCTGCGGCTCGCGCACAAGGACGTGTCGCTCGCGCTCGAGCTCGCGCGAAGCGAAGGGGTGCCGATGCGCATCGCCGAGATCGCGCTCGAGGAGCTCGCCGAGGCCATGCGCCGAGGCTGGGCCGAGCGCGACTGCCGCGTCGCGATGACCCTGCAGGAAGAGCGCGCCGGGGTGAAAGCCCGCGTGCCGGCCGAGCGCCTGCACGAGGCGCTGAAGGACTGAGCGAAGGAACGAAGGCACCGGCCCATCAATAAGTTACCGGCGCGTGCTGCAAAAGCAGCGCAGGAACTACTTCACGTGCTAGCATCCGCTCATCTGCCTGGGGGGGGCGATGAGGGGGATCAAGAACGGGGCGCTGACTTTCGCTCCACGTCGTAATGCGGATCACGCCTGCTTCCGTTCAGGAGGCTAGGTTCAAGAACAGAGCGGCGCCATGTCTCAGCACAATCGCGTTATTTGGGCCGAAGGACTGTTCCTTCGCCCGCAGCATTTCCAGCAGGCCGAACGGTATCTCGAAAGGCTGATGAGCCAGCGGCTCGAGTCGCTGCTGCCCTACGGCGCGGGCTTCACCAAGCTGCAGATCGACCAGGAGCTCTTGAAGATCGGCAAGGTGGGGCTGATCGCCGCCGAGGGCGTGCT
>CAZJJC010000399.1:0-20993 GCA_964546195.1 uncultured Enterobacteriaceae bacterium
CGGGCGCGCGCCTGCGCCCTGCTGACCGGCATCGGCACCGTGAAAGCCGACGATCCGCAGCTCACGGTGCGCGAGGTCGAAACGCCGCGCCAGCCCCTGCGCGTGATCGTCGACAGCCGGCTGGAAACGCCGCCGGGCGCGAGGATCCTGGCGGGGCCGAAAGTGCTGATCTTCTCGGGCCGGCAGGCGAGCCCGCCCGGCAACGCGGAAGTCGTCGCGCTACCCAACGCGCACGGCAAGGTGGAGCTGCCGCGCATGCTGGAGGAGCTGGGAAGGCGCGGCCTCAACGAGCTGCACGTGGAAGCGGGCTTGCGACTGAACGGCTCGCTGGTGCGCGAAGGCTGCGTCGACGAGTTCCTGATCTATCTCAACCCGAGCTTCCTCGGCGAGGGCGCCCAGGGAATGCTGGATCTGCCGGCGTTTTCCAGCCTGGCGGGAAGAATTTCCCTAAGGATCCTGTCGCTGGAGCGCGTCGGCGAGGATCTGCGCCTCGTGGCCCGGCCCGCATAGCGCGCCGACCAGCGCCGCGATCGCCACGCGCGCGCTGCGGCGGTCGGGGTCGAGGCGCGGCGCGTATTCGACCAGCTCGACCGCCAGGAGCTCGGGGCGTCCTCCGATGGCCGCCAGCGCGCCTGCCAGCTGCGCGCCCGAAATGCCGCCCGCCACGGGGGTGCCGACGCCGGGGGCTTCCTCGGGCGTCACCACGTCCAGATCGACGCTGATGCCGAAGCCCTCGGTTCCGGCGCTGGCGATGGCGAGCGCGTCGGCGCACACCGCGTCCAGCCCGCGCGCATGGACCTCGTCGATATGGAACACGCGCACGCCCAGGCGCTGCAGCCGCGCGTCCTCCTCCGGCTCGAAGCTGCGCACGCCGACCAGCGCGACCTGGCCGGGGTTGAGTACGCCCGCGCTGAGGCCGTAAAGCGGATCGTCGTCCTGCCCGAGCAGCCAGGCGAGCGGCATGCCGTGCAGCCGGCCGGTGTGGCTGGTGCCCGGCGTATGGCTGTCCATGTGCGCGTCCACCCACACGAGACCGAGGTCCCCGCGCATGGTCCGCGCAACGCCGGTCCAGGTGCCCCCGGCGCAGCTGTGGTCGCCCCCCAGGACGCAGGGCAGGCGTCCCAGCCGCAGCGAATCGGCGACCGCCGCGGCGAGCAGGCCGCACAGCCGGCTCACCGCCGCCTGCTTGCGCCGCTCGCCCGTCATCGGCCGCAGCATGGGACCCTCGAGCGCCTCCACGCCGCAGGCGGCAAGCCGCCGTTTGAGAAGCGGCGCCAGTACCGCGGGCGCCTCGGCGCAGCCCGGCTCCGCGCCGCCCAGGCCCCAAGCGGCCCCGATAATTTCGACCTGCCGCATCACCGGGCTCGCATCTTGCAGGCACCCCATATGTCATGACCGGCTCGATGGCGAGATGGCGGGAATGGGCGAATTTCGCGCTCGGCCTGTGGCTCGCCGTTTCGCCCTGGGCTGCGGGCTATGCGGAGCACCCGGCCGCCACGGCCAATGCCAGCTTCCTTGGTCTCGCCCTCGCGCTCGGCTCGCACTTCCAGGCAAGCCGGGACGACGTGTCGGGGGCCGGGCTGCATTTCGCGGCCGGGATCTGGCTCGTGGCGGCGCCTTTCCTGCTCGGCTTCGACGCCGAAACGGTCGCCACGGCGACGTCGATCTCCGTTGGCAGCCTCGTCGCGCTGCTCGCCGGCTCGGCCGTATCCGTGGGCAAGCAAGACCTTCATTAGGGCCTTAGACAAGCGCTTTGCGGTAACCTCCGCCGCCATGTTCACGGGAATCGTGCAGGCGGTCGGCAAAATCGTACGCCTGCGGCCGCTGGAGATCGATTGCGGGGCGCTCGAGCTTTCCGACGTGGCAGTCGGCGACTCGATCTGCGTGCAGGGCGTGTGCCTCACCGTGACGGGGCTCACGGGGAGCGGCTTCACGGCCGACCTGTCGGAAGAGACGCAGCGCCTCACCGCAAACCTCGATCGGCCCGGCGCGGTCAACCTGGAAAAGTCCCTGGCCCTGGGCGAGCGGCTCGGCGGCCACCTCGTCGCAGGGCACGTCGACGGAGTAGGCGAGGTCGTGCGCCGCGAGGGCGGCGTGGTCGGCTTGCGCGCCCCGCCGGAGCTCGCCAGGTTCCTGGCAAAGAAAGGCTCCGTGTGCGTCGACGGCGTCAGCCTGACGATCAATTCAGTCGACGGGAGCGTGTTCGAGGTGAACCTCATTCCGCACACCCTGCGCGCCACCACGCTGTCGCGCCTCGCGCCCGGTGCCAGGGTGAACCTGGAGGTGGATCTCGTGGCGCGTTACGTGGAACGGCTGCTCGCTTGCGGCGGCCGGTCAGACGCCGAGCCATGACAGCAGCTCCTGGAGGCTGTCCGAGGCTCGCAATCTGACGCCGCGGTTGTTGGCCACCGCCTGAGTGAAGCGCCCAGGGTCCATGATCGGCGGCACCGCGAGAATCGCCACCTGCGGCGCTGCCGGCAGCTGCGCGAGCATGCGCTGCTGCTCGTCGGCAATGAAGCTGCCGAACGCCAACCGGTCCGCGATGGTCATCTCGCCTGTAACGCGCGTGCAGTCGAGCAGCATGCGCGGCTGCCGGTGGCGTGCCGCCGCCTGGAGCATGCCGCGGAAACCCGATTGCGCGCCCGACAGGCTGAACTCGCCGCTGACCGTCGCATACAGGTACGCGGCGCGCGCTTCGATATCAAAATGCGGCTGTTGCGTATTACCTCGAGCCAGCCAGCGACTTGAACACCGGTCCCCAGGCCGGGTGTCCGGCTTCCGCCGGATCGAGATCGGCTCTCGGGTCGACCTGCAACGCGAGCCGGAACTCGCCGCGGCAGGCTTCGGCGCGCTTGGCCGCGCAATGGATGAAGGCGAGGTGCTTGTGCGCCATGACTTGTTCGACCCGGGGAAGACCTTGCTCGAGCGCCGTTCGCAGGCCCTTCTCGGCCGCGGCGTAGTCTCCGTCCTCATACCGCTTCAGCGCGGCGTTCAGCGTGGCCTGGCCCCTGGATGCGAATAGCGCGAACGCGAGCTCCTTCAGCTTGGCCTGCAGCTCGTCCATGGGCGGGGCGGAGCAACCCGAGAGCGCCACGGCGGCGGCAACGGCGAGCGCCTTGTTCTTCATCGGTGCCTGCTTTCTTCTTGTGGGCGGCGGCGCAAGCATAGCGCAAGCCTAGCGGCTGCGCTCGCCGAGCACGTCTTCGACGTAGAGCATGCTGACCGCCACCATCACGGCCGCGGCCAGCGGCGTCGCCACGGCGACGCCCAAGCCGCCTACGACCACGCCCATCAGCAACCGCGATGGCGACGTAGACCAGCGCGCGCTGCGCGGTGTCCTTGCGTTCGGGCTTGTCCATCGCTCCGATGGACCCTGTACGATTGGACGAGTTCATGAGCCGCAGCATCCGCTTCGACCCCGCCCTGCCGGTCAGCGCACGCCGCGACGACATCCGCAGCGCGATCGCGCAGCACCCGGTCGTCGTGGTATGCGGCGAGACCGGCTCGGGCAAGACCACCCAGCTGCCCAAGATCCTGCTCGAGATGGGGCGCGGCGCGGCGGGCCGCATCGGCCACACGCAGCCGCGCCGCATCGCCGCGCGCTCGGTCGCGGCGCGCATCGCCGAGGAGCTCGGCAGCGAGCTCGGCGCCCTGGTGGGCTACAAGGTGCGCTTCCAGGACAAGCTGCGCGCCGACTCGGTGATCAAGCTGATGACCGACGGCATCCTCCTCGCGGAAACGCAGGGCGATCCCGAGCTGCGGCAGTACGGCTCGATCATCGTCGACGAGGCGCACGAGCGCAGCGTGAACATCGACTTTCTCCTCGGCTACCTCAAGAAGCTGGTGGGCAGGAGGGCGGATCTGAAAGTCGTCGTCACTTCGGCCACCATCGACGCGGAGCGCTTCTCGGCGCATTTCGGCGGCGCACCGGTGATCGAGGTGTCGGGCAGGCTGTATCCCGTCGAGGTGCGCTACCGGCCGGTCGCGGGCGACGAGGAGGACACGACCCGCGAGGAGGAGGAGCAGGCGCTGGCAGACGCGGTCGACGAGGCTTGCCGCGAAGGCGAGGGCGACGTGCTGGTGTTCCTGCCGGGCGAGCGGGAGATCCGCGACACCGCCGACGTTCTGAGAAAGCACAAGGTCAAAGGCGAAATACTGGCGCTTTATGCGCGCCTTTCCGCGGCCGAGCAGGACCGCGTCTTCCGGCCCGGGAGCGAGCGGCGCATCGTGCTCGCCACCAACGTGGCCGAGACTTCGCTCACCGTGCCGCGCATCCGGTATGTGGTCGACACCGGGCTCGCCCGGGTCAAGCGCTACAGCTACCGCAACAAGGTGGAGATGCTGCGCGTCGAGCCGGTGTCGCAGGCCGCCGCGCAGCAGCGCGCCGGGCGCTGCGGGCGCGTGGCCGAGGGCGTATGCATACGCCTGTACTCCGAGGAGGACTTTGCGAAGCGGCCTGCGTTTACCGATCCGGAGCTGCTGCGCTCGTCGCTTGCCGCGGTGATTCTGCGCGCGAAAAGCCTGGGCCTGGACGACGTGGAGGATTTTCCGTTCCTCGATCCGCCGAACCCTCGCGCCGTCGCCGACGGCTATGGCTTGCTGCAGGAGCTCAATGCGGTCGACGAAGCGAAGTCGCTCACGCCGCTGGGCCGGGAAGTCTCCAAGCTGCCGCTCGATCCGCGCGTGGCGCGCATGCTCGTGGCAGCGCGGCACGAAGGCTGCCTGGAGCAGGTGCTGATCATCGCCGCCGCGCTTTCGGTGCAGGACCCGCGCGAGCGGCCGCTCGAGCGCGCGGCTGCCGCCGACGAGCGGCACGCGCGGTTCGCGGACGAGCGCTCCGATTTCCTCGCCTTCCTGAAGCTGTGGAAGCTGCAGGACGAGCCGGGCCTGCGCAGGCTGTGCCGGGACAATTTCCTATCGTATCCGCGCATGCGCGAATGGCGCGACGTGCATGCGCAGCTCGAGGCCGCGCTGGGCGAGCTCAAGTGGCCGCGCTCGTCGGCCGATCCCCAGAAAGGCTACCGGGAAATTCACCGCGCGCTGCTCGCCGGCCTGCTCGGCAACATCGGCATGCGGAATGACGAAGACGGTAACTACACCGGCGCGCGCGGCATCAAGTTCTGGGTGCATCCGGGATCGTGGACGAAGAAGCCGGGCCGGTGGATCGTGGCCGCCGAGCTGGTGGAGACCACGCGCCTTTACGCGCGCTGCGTGGCGAACATCGACCCGAAGTGGCTGGAGGAGCTCGGCGCGCACATCCTGAAGCGCGATCGCCAGGACCCGCACTGGGAGAAAAGCCGCGCCCAGGTGGTGGCGCTCGAGCGCGGCACGCTCTACGGCTTGCCGGTGTACGCCGAGCGGCGAGTGCCTTTCGGCCCGCTCGACCCGAGGCTCGCGCGCGACATCTTCATCCAGACGGCGCTGGTCGAAGGCGATTTCGAAACGCGCGCGCCGTTCTTTGCGCACAACCGCCGCCTGGCGGCCGATATCGAGCGCCTCGAGCACAAGTCGCGCCGGCCCGACATCCTGGTGGACGAGGCGCTCATCCACGCGTTCTACGACGCGCGCGTCCCGTCGGGCGTGCACGATGGCGCGGGCTTCGAGCGATGGCGTCGAGACGCGGAGCGCGTGCAGCCGCAGCTGCTGTTCCTGTCGCGCGACGAGCTCATGCGGCACGAGGCCGCGGGCATCACGACCGACAACTTTCCGCCCGCGCTGCAGCTCGGGCCGAGCCGCTTCCCGCTGGAGTACCACTTCGAGCCCGGCTCGCCGCGCGACGGCGTCACGCTGACGGTGCCGCTTGCGCTGCTGAACCAGGTGCCTGCGGCGCGCAGCGAATGGCTGGTGCCGGGGCTGCTGAGGGAGAAGGTCCGCGCGCTGGCGAAGTCTCTGCCGCAGCGCCTGCGCCACAAGCTGGGGCCGCTCGACGAATTTGCAGAATCCTTTTGTTCGATAAACCAACCTGAAGATCGGCCGTTGGCCGCGGCACTCGCGCGTTTCATCCGCGAAGAGCTCAATGTCGAGGTGCCGGTGGATGCGTTTCGCGCCGATTCCGCGCCGCCGCATCTGCACATGAACTTCCGGGTGGTCGACGACCAGGGCCGCCAGCTCGGCATGGCACGCAATCTTGCCCAGCTGAAACAGGAGTTCTCTGCCGGCACCGAAGCGGTGCTGCAGGAGGCGCTCAGCGGCGACAAGCACACCGGCTGGACCATGGGCGATCTGGGGGAGCTGATGGAGCTCGAGCGCGCGGGTGAGACGCTGATCGGCTACCCGGGCCTGGTCGATGCAGGCGACGGCGTCACGCTGCAGGTGTTCGACTCGCCCGAAAGGGCGCGCGAGGCGCACCGCGCCGGGGTGCGGCGGCTGCTCGCGATCGCGTTCCGCGACCGGATTCGAGACCTGGAAAAGGAGCTCGCCAGGGACATGACCCTCGGGCCGCTGAAGGAGGAACTCGTCAGCGCGGCGCTGGAGCGCACGTTCCTTGCTGAGTCTCTCCCCATGATGCAGGCGCAATTCGCCCGGCGCGTCGAGCAGGGCCGCAGCCGGCTCAACCTGATAGCGCAGGAGCTTTCGCGCACCGCGCGCGGCATCGCGGGCGAGCATGCCGCCTTGGACAGGAAGTTGAGCACTTTGGAGAACAGCTTTCCGGCAGCAGTGCAGGATGTCAGGCAGCAGTTCGAGCGGCTGCTCGCGCCGGGCTGGCTGGCGCGCACGCCGTGGGAGCGGCTGCAGCACCTGCCGCGCTATCTGAAGGCGGCGTCGTTGCGGCTGGACAAGCTGCGCGTCGACCCGGCGCGGGACGCGCGCCTGTGCGCCGCGCTCGCGGCGCTCGAGCAACCCTATCGCCGCGAGCTGAGCTCGAGGGCGAGGCTCGGCGCACAGAGCCCGGATTTCGTGCAGTTCGGCTGGCTGCTCGAGGAGTTGCGCGTCTCGCTGTTCGCCCAGGAGCTCAAGACGCCGGTGCCTGTTTCGGCCAAGCGGCTGGCCAAACTGTGGGACACTTTTCGCCGATGAGCATCGTCGGCTCGCTCCTCTACGGGCTCGCGAACCTCCTGCATCCGCGGATGCTGTGGCTGATGGTGTGGCCGATGCTCGTCTCGCTGACGCTATGGGGCATCGCGGCGCTCGTGCTCTGGACCCGCATCGCCTTCTGGCTGGCGCAGCGGCTCCAGCAGTGGCTCGAGCCCGCCGCCGGCTTCATCGGCTTCGACCTGGCCGACGCGGCGCTGATCGCCGCGCATGTGATGCTGTTTTTGCTTTTCGTGCCGCTCGTGTACGTGACGGCGCTGTTCATCCTCGGGATCTTCGGCATGCAGAAGATGGTCGAGCTCGTCGCAGAACGCTCCTTTCCAACTCTGGAGCGGCGCCGCGGCGGCGGTGCCGCGGGCAGCGCGTGGAACGGCATCGTGGCGCTCGCCGGCATGGCGGGCATGTTCGTGCTAAGCCTGCCGCTGTGGATTCTCCCGCCGCTCTGGCCGCTCATTCCGCTGGTGATCCTCGCCTGGGTCAACCAGCGGCTGCTGCGCTACGATGCGCTCGCCGAGCACGCCGACGCGCACGAAATGGCGCGCATTTTCCGCGAGCGCCGCTCCGGCCTGTATGCCCTGGGGCTCATGCTGGCGCTTGCAGCTTACGTGCCCCTCGTCGGCCTGGTCGCGCCCGTGGTCTTCGGGCTGGCCTACATTCGCTATCTGCTCGGCGCGCTGCAGGCCTCCAGGGGTATTGAAGGCGGCTATGGCAGCCATGCCAACAAAGAATTGGTCGCCGGGAACACCTCCCCCTAGACTATGCCATTGCCTTTTGGAAGGATTGGCCGTGTTGAGCAACCGCGAAGGACAGCAAGTTCCCCAGGCGACGTTCCGCACCCGCACCGAAAGCGGCGAGTGGAAGGCGCTGAGCACCGACGACATCTTCAAGGGCAAGACCGTGGTCGTGTTCTCGCTGCCGGGCGCGTTTACCCCGACCTGCTCCTCCACCCATGTGCCGCGCTACAACGAGCTCGCGCCGGCGTTCCTCGCCAACGGCGTGGACCGGATCGTGTGCATTTCGGTCAACGATGCGTTCGTGATGGACGAATGGGCGCGCACGCAGGAATGCGGCAACGTGACCATGCTGCCCGACGGCAACGGCGAGTTCACGGAAAAGATGGGCATGCTCGTCGACAAGACGGAACTGGGCTTCGGCAAGCGCTCGTGGCGCTACTCGATGCTGGTGAAGGACGGCGTGATCCAGAAGATGTTCATCGAACCGCAAAAGCCCGGCGACCCTTTCGAGGTGTCGGATGCCGACACCATGCTCGACTCCATCAACCCGAAGGCGAAGAAGCCCGACCAGCTCGCCATCCTGACGCGCGAAGGCTGCGGCTACTGCGCCAAGGCCAAGGCGCTGCTGAAGGAGCTCGGCTACGCGTATTCGGAGGTGCGGCTGGACCACAGCGACCGCTCGCGCGTGGTCGGCGCGATCACCGGGCGCGGCACGGTGCCGCAGGTCTTCATCAACGGCCGGCATATCGGCGGCCTGGAGGACCTGCAGCGCTGGGCGAAAAAGGCCGCCTGATTGTTCGGCGCTTACGTCATCGGGGACGAGATCCTCGTAGGCAAGCGCCAGGACAAGCATCTCGCCTTTCTCATCGAAGCCCTCGCCAGGCGGGGGCTTCGTCTTTCATGGGCACAGTATCTCGGCGATGACCCGCAGCGCCTGACCGCGGCGCTGCGCCGCAGCCTCGCCTCGGACGAGGCGGTCTTCAGCTTCGGCGGCATCGGCGCCACGCCCGACGACCATACGCGGCAATGCGCCGCCGCGGCCGCTGGCGTCGGCCTGGCGCTGCATGCGCAAGCCGAGCGCGAGCTGCGCGCGCGCTTCGGCGCCGAGGCAACGCCGCAGCGGCTGCGCATGGGCGAGTTCCCGGAGGGCTCGGCCATCATCCCCAACCCGGTGAACCGCGTGCCGGGCTTCAGCTTGGGCGAGCATCATTTTTTCCCCGGTTTTCCGCAGATGGCCTGGCCGATGGCCGAATGGGTGCTCGAGTCGCGCTACCGCCACCTCTTCGGGCGCGAGCGCTGGAGCGAGGAATCGATCCTGGTCTACGAGGCGGGCGAGAGCCAGCTGATCCTGGCGATGGAAGCCGTCGGGGCGCGCTATCCGGCAGTAAAGGTCTTCAGCCTGCCCTCGATGGGCAGCGACGGCAGCCGGCGCCATGTAGAGCTCGGCGTGCGCGGCGACCCCGCGCAGGTCGGCGAAGCGGCCGGCGCCCTGCGCGAAGCGGTGCGCACGGCGGGGTTTGCCTTCGCGGACGTGAAAACAGAAAAGCCCGCCTAGTGGCGGGCTTTTCTGCGTTTCTTTCGGTGGCGCTTATGCGGCCTTTTTCGCTTTCGCGAGGCCCCGTGCGCTCTCGGTCGCGGCAGCCACGTTGGCTTCCGCGATCTCGGTCGCCTGCCTGGCGACCTTGTTCAGGTTGTCGTACGCCGAGTTCGCGGCGGCGAGCATGGACTTTACCGCGGCAACTGCGACGTCCGAGCCCGCAGGCGCGTTCTTCGACAGCTTGTCGAGCAGGCTGACGAAGTTTTCGTTCCACTCGGCTACGCGGCGCTCGGCCACCTTCGACAGCTCGGCGTTGGCGACGGTCGCCACTTCGTACATGCCTTTCGAGTAGGCGAGGGCCTTCTCCACGGCCGGCTGGGCGAACGAGTTCTGCAGGCTGACGAATTCCTGCACATCCTTTGCCCCGAGCAGGGCGCGGGTGTTGGCGATGGAGTCTTCAAAGGCGCTCTTCACGACGTTTGCCTGGATGCCGGCGAGCTTCTCGAATGCGGCAAACTGGGCGTTCGCCACGGCCAGGAACGCTTCTACGTTCGACTTGTTGGCCGCTTGAATCTGTTCCGGGGTGACGTACATTTATAGGCTCCTGTCCTTGTGGGGCTGCGATTTTGTGCGATGCAACAATCGGCATTGTAAGCCGCTGCCGATACAAGTCAAGAAAAAATTGTGCGTAGCAGCAACCGTGATTGAGGTGTCGCGTGAAGCACTACCATGAGTTAGCACTTGCTTTCGATACAATATAAGCCCAACGACCCTGCAGTATTGAGCGACCCGTTCCCGCTCTATGAGCGGATGCGCGACGAGGACCCAGCGCATTGGAGCCCGCTGCTCAAGGCCTGGGTGCTGACCCGCTACGAGGACGTAAAGCGCGTATGCCTCGACACCGCAGGCATGTCGTCGGACCGGCTGCGTCCCTACTTTGCCACGCTGCCTTCGGCAGAGGCGGCTCGCATTGCCGATCTCGCGCGCTATCTGACGCTCTGGATGGTGTTCCGCGACCCGCCCGAGCACACGCGCCTGCGGCGGCTCGCCGCGAAGGTGTTCAACGTGCGCTCGATCAACGCGATGCGGCGTGACGTAGAGACGATTACCGGCCGCCTGCTCGAAGCGCTGCAAGGCCGCAGCGAGTTCGACTTCATCGCCGAGTTCGCCGGCCCGCTGCCGGCCCTGGTCATCATGCATATGCTGGGCGTGCCGCGCGGGGAGCTCTCGCGCCTTAAGCGCCTGTCCGACGAGATGGCGTTGTTCATCGGCAGCGCACGCGACTCGCCCGACAAGTACCGCCGGGCCGAGGCCGCGACCGGCGAGATGGCTGCGCTCTTCAGGGAGCTGATTGCCCTTCGAAAACGCAAGCCCGAACCCGACCTGCTCACGGAGCTGGTCCAGGTGGAGGAAGGCGGCGAGCGGCTCACGCAGGATGAGCTGGTGGCCACCTGCCTGCTCCTGCTGTTTGCCGGGCACGAAACGACCACCCATCACATCGCGAACGGCTTGCGCGCGCTGCTGCGCTTCCCGGGCGAGCTGCAGGATTTGCGCGCCGCGCCGGAGCTCGCGGCGGCGGCCGTGGAGGAGCTGCTGCGCTACGACGGCCCGATAGGCGCGCAAGTGCGCATCGCGCAGGTGCCGCAGACCCTGCATGGCAGGGCGCTGAACGCCGGCGAGCGGGTGTTCCTGCTCATCAACGCGGCGAACCGGGACCCGCGCGCCTATCCCGAGCCCGACCGCGTCGACCTGCGGCGCAACGGCGTGCCGCATCTTGGCTTCGGGTTCGGGGCGCATATCTGCCTGGGGTTTCCTCTGGCGCGCCTCGAGGGCCAGGTCGCCTTGCCCGCGGTGCTGCGGCGCTGGCGGCACGTGGAGATCGCGACGCCGCGCCTGGAGTGGATCGACTCGATGGTCCTGCGCGGCATGACCGCCCTGCCGGTGCGGGTGGAGGATTGAGCGCGCCTCAGGACCCAGTTCACGACCACCTTCCGCGCCGCCTGTGGTGGGTGCTCGCCGCGCTGACTTTCGCCTGGGGGTTCAACTGGACGGCCATGAAGGTGGCGCTGGGCGAGGTTGCGCCGTGGACCTTTCGCACCTTCTGCCTGGGATTCGGCTCGGCTGTGCTGTTCGCCGCGTTGCGCGCCGGCGGCCAGCCGCTGGCGGTGCCGCGCGGCCAGTGGGGCCGGCTGGCGATGCTCGCATTCTTCAACATCACCTGCTGGAACATGCTGGTCGCCTTCGGCGTGGCGCTCATACCGTCGGGCCGGGCCGCTATCCTCGCCTACACCATGCCGGTATGGGCGATACCGCTTTCGGTGTGGCTGCTCGGCGAGCGCGTTACCGGGCGCAAGCTGGCCGGCCTCGCGCTCGGCGTGATCGCGCTGGCGCTGCTGCTCGGCGAGAGCCTCGCAAGCCTGGGTGCGGCGCCGCTCGGCTCGCTGATGGTGCTCGGCGCGGCGCTCACCTGGGCGCTCGGCACCGTGCTGCAAAAGCGCTTTCCGTTGCGCATGCCGGCGGGCCCCTACACGGCGTGGATCATGCTCCTCGGCGGCGTGCCGATCTTCCTCGGGATGCTGCTGTTCGAGGACCTGGCCCGCCTGCGCGGCGTGAGCCTGCAGGCGTGGAGCGGCGTGCTCTACAACGTGCTCGTATCCTTCGCTTTCGCCCACTGGGCGTGGATCAAGATCGCCACTTCGGTGCCGGTCAGCGTGTTCGCCATCAGCATGCTGATCATCCCGGTGATCGGCGTGCTCAGCGGCATGGCGTTTCTCGGCGAGCGGCCCAGCCTGGCCGAGGCGGCGGCGCTCTTTCTGGTGCTGGGCGCGCTCGCGACGGTCATCCGGCCGCAAGCGCGATAGCTCTGCGCCGCGGGATGCGATCGGGGTCCCAGGCGGCGATCGCTTCCTCCAGGTCGCTGGTCTCGGGCTGTCCCAGGAAGCGCAGCGCCTCGCGCAGAACCTGGTCGCGCTGCCGCACATCGATGGGCTGCGCGCGGTTCTGCTTGGAGACCTTGTCGCCCGAAGGACCCAGCACCACCGGGACATGCAGATAGCGCGGTGTCGGAAGCCCGAGCAGGCGCTGCAGATAGATCTGCCTCGCCGTGGAGTCCAGAAGGTCGGCGCCGCGCACTACGTCGGTGATGCCCTGGTGCGCGTCGTCCACTACCACCGCGATCTGATAGGAGAACTGCCGGTCCGCGCGGTACAGGACGAAGTCGCCCACCTGCGTAGCGAGAACCTGCGACTGGGGCCCCTGCACGCGATCGCGGAAGGCCATGGCTTCGGCGCTCGCCCTGAGGCGCCAGGCAAGCGCGGCTTTGCCCGGCGGCAGGCCCGGCCTGCAGGTTCCGGGATAGATGCGGGCGCCGTCGGCCGCAAGGCCGAGCGAGGAGTCGGCGATTTCTCGGCGGGTGCAGCCGCAGCGGTACGCGTACGGCCGCAGCTTAGCCAGCGCTGCCTCGTAGAGCGGTGCGCGCAGGCTCTGGTAGAGCACCGGGCCGTCCCAGGCGAGCCCCAGCCGCTCCAGCGTGCGCAGCATGAGATCGGCCGCGCCCGCCTGCTCGCGCGGCGGGTCGAGGTCCTCGATCCGAATCAGCCAGCGGCCGCGCACCGCGCGCGCATCCAGCCAGCTGGCGAGCGCCGCCACCAGCGAGCCGAAATGCAGCGGCCCGGTGGGCGAGGGCGCGAACCGGCCTACGTACATGAGGGTCTACAGTACACTGCGTCCCTTTCGCGAAAGGAATGAGCGTGGCGACCGTCGAGCTCACCAAGGACAATTTCGAGAAGACCGTAGCCGAGCACCCGATGGTGATCGTCGACTTCTGGGCGCCCTGGTGCGGCCCCTGCCGCGGCTTCGCCCCGGTGTACGAGAAGGCTTCCGACGAGCATCCCGACATCGTATTCGCCAAGATCAACACCGACGAGCAGCAGGAGCTTGCCGGCTCCTTCGGCATCCGCTCCATTCCCACCTTGATGGTATTCCGCGACAAGGTGATCCTGGTCCAGCAGGCCGGGGCGCTGCCCGGAAACGCCCTGGATCAGGTAATCGCGCAGGCAAAATCGGTGGACATGGCCAAGGTGCACCAGGAAATCGCCGCCCAGCAGACCAAGCCGGGGCTATCGTCGTCATAACGACAATTCAATGGACCCGCGCGAGCGACCTTTCTAGACTCACCCCGTGAAAATCGACACGGGAATACCTCAGAAACAGCGCGCCGAGATCGCGCACGGCCTGTCCAGGCTGCTCGCCGATACGTATGTCGTGTACCTCAAGACGCACAACTTCCACTGGAACGTGGAAGGTCCGATGTTCCAGACGCTGCACCTGATGTTCATGGAGCAGTACACCGAGACCTGGAACGCGATCGACCTCATCGCCGAGCGCATCCGCTCGCTCGGCGAGTACGCGCCGGGCACCTACAAGGAATACGCCAAGCTCACGCGGATCAAGGAAACCGACGGCGTGCCGAAGGCCGAGCAGATGGTGCGCCTGCTGATCGAGGGCCAGGAAGCCGTGGTGCGCACCGCGCGCGAGCTGCTGCCGGTCGCCGACCGGGCGCACGACGAGCCGACGCTCGACCTGCTGACCCAGCGCATGCAGGTGCACGAGAAGAACGCCTGGATGCTGCGCAGCCTGTTGAAGAAGTAACATAGCGGCCGCGATGAGCGGCACACGCCTCGAGAAGGACAGCTTCGGCACCATCGAGGTGCCGCAGGAGCGGCTGTGGGGCGCGCAGACCGAGCGCAGCCGGCGCCTGTTCCGCATTTCCGGCGAGCGCATGCCGCTCGCGGTGATCTACGGCCTCGCGCTGGTGAAGAAAGCCGCCGCTGCGGTCAACGCCGAGCTCGGGCTCCTGGAAGGGACGAAAGCCCAGGCGATCCGGGCCGCGGCCGACGAGGTGCTCGCGGGAAAGCACGACGAGGAGTTTCCGCTGGTGGTGTGGCAGACCGGCTCGGGCACGCAAAGCAACATGAACGTCAACGAGGTGCTGGCGAACCGCGCTTCCGAGCTGCTCGGCGGCGAGCGCGGCGAGAAGCGGCGGGTGCACCCCAACGACGAGGTCAACCTCGGCCAGTCCTCCAACGACGTGTTTCCGACGGCGATGCATATTGCCGCCGCGCGCGCGCTGCACGCCGAGCTCGTTCCGGCCGTGGAAGCATTGAAGGCGACGCTCGACGCCAAGTCCGCAGCCTTCGGCGCCGTGGTGAAGATCGGGCGCACGCACCTGCAGGACGCCACGCCTCTTACGCTGGGGCAGGAATTTTCGGGCTATGCGGCGCAGCTCGCGCAGGGACTCGCCGCCGTGCGTGCTGCGCTGCCCGGCCTGCACCAGCTCGCCATCGGCGGCACTGCGGTGGGCACCGGGCTCAATACGCACCGCGAGTTTGCAGACCGGGTTTGCCGGGAGCTTTGCGCCGAAACCGGGCTGCCGTTCGCGCAAGCGGGCAACAAGTTCGCGGCGCTCGCCGGGCACGAGGCGCTGGTGTTCGCCCACGGCGCCCTCAAGACCCTCGCCGCCGCGCTCACCAAGATCGCCAACGACGTGCGCCTGGCGGCCTCGGGCCCGCGCTGCGGCCTGGGGGAATTGCGCATTCCGGAGAACGAGCCGGGCAGCTCCATCATGCCCGGCAAGGTGAATCCCACGCAGACCGAAGCGCTCACCATGGCGTGCGCGCAGGTGATGGGAAACGATGTCGCGCTCGGCATCGGCGCCGCCGCCGGCCATTTCGAGCTCAACGTCTACAAGCCGATGATCATCCATGCCTTCCTGCAGAGCCTGCGCCTGCTCGCGGACGGCGGCCGCTCCTTCGACGAGCACTGCGCGCGCGGCATCGACGCGAACGAGGGGCGCATCCGCGAGCTCCTCGAGCGCTCGCTCATGCTGGTGACCGCGCTCTCGCCGCACATCGGCTACGACAAGGCCGCCGAAATCGCCAAGAAGGCGCACCGCGAAGGCAGCACGCTGCGCGAAGCCGCGCTCGCGCTGGGTCATGTGACGGCGGAGGACTTCGATCGCTGGGTGAGGCCCGAGTCGATGCTGGGCCCGGCGGATTGAACCGCAGGAACTTCATGCTCGCGGCGCTGGCCGCGGCGGCGCCCGCCTGGGGCCGGGCGCCACGGCGCTTCGAGCGCGGGCTGTTGTGGCGCGTGAGGCACAAAGGCGCGGCCGCGAGCCACGTCTACGGCACGATCCATGTCGGCGACGCGCGCCTCGCCACGCTGCCGTCGGCGGTGAGAAAGGCCTTCGACGGCGCCAGGAGCCTGATGCTGGAGTTCCTCGCCGATGGCTACGCCAAAGAGCGCTTCCTCGAGGCCGCGATGTTCCTCGACGGGCAGACGCTCGAGCAGCAGATCGGCGCGGAGGATTTCGAGCGCGCCTACCGGCAGCTCGCGCCGATAGGCTTGCCGAGGGAATTCGTCAACAAGATGAAGCCGTGGGGCGTGCTGCTCAACCTGCAGATTCGGAAGGGCGCGCAGGGCTCGCCGCTCGACAGCCAGCTGCTCGAGCTGGCGCGCGAGCGCCGCATGCCGCTGTCGCAGATCGAAGGCGTGGAAGAGCAGGTCTTCACCTTCGACGAGTTTCCGATGGATTCGCAGGTCGCGCTGCTCAAGCACAGTCTCGCGCACCGCGCCGAGCTGCTCGCCTTGGCCGAGCGCACCCTGGAAGCCTACCTGGCCGGTGATCTCGCCGGCATCTGGCGGCTGCGCGAGGGATTCGGCGCGCGGCATCCCGAGATCGCGCGGCACCAGGCGGTCATGACCAAGCGCGTGGTGCACGACCGCAGCGTGGTGATGGCCTTCCGCATGCAGCGCGAGCTGCGGCGCGGCGCCGCCTTCATCGCCGTGGGCGCTTTGCATCTGTACGGGGAAAAGGGCGTGCTGCGCCTGCTCGAGGCCGACGGCTATCGCGCCACGCGGGTGCTCTAGTGATCGTGATCCTGATCTCCGGGCGCGGCAGCAACCTGCAGGCGCTGCTCGATGCGCGCCTGCCGGTGTCGGCGGTGCTGAGCAACCGCGCGGACGCCGAGGGCCTGGAGACCGCCGCGGCGCGCGGCATACCGATCCGGGTCGTGGAGCACCGCGGCTTCGCCACGCGCGAGGCCTTCGATGCCGCGCTGGCCGCCGAGGTCGACCGCTTCGCGCCCCGGCTGGTGGCCCTGGCGGGTTTCATGCGCGTGCTTACGCCCGCCTTCGTCGCCCGCTACAGCGAACGCCTGCTCAACATACATCCTTCGCTATTGCCGGCATTCCAGGGCTTGAACACCCACGAGCGTGCGCTCGCCGCGGGGGTGAAGGTCCATGGCTGCACGGTGCACTTCGTCACGCCGCAGCTCGACCATGGTCCAATCGTGATCCAGGCCGCCGTGCCGGTGCGCCCCGGCGACAGCGCGGCCGCGCTTGGCGCGCGCGTGCTGCGCCAGGAGCATGTGATCTACCCGCGCGCGGCGCACTGGTTTCTCGAAGGCCGGCTGGTCGTCCGCGCGGGGTTGGTAAGCGTTAAGGGCAGTGATGCGCAGCTGGTTCTGGCTCCTGATTAGCGCGGCCGCGGCCGCCCAGGCCGCGCCGCCGCAGCGTGTCCAGCTTTCCTTCGACATCCGGCGCAACGGCGCCTCCGTGGCCCAGGTCGAGCAGCAGCTGCAGCATGACGGCCGCCTCTATAAGCTCACCGAAAGCTGGAGCGGCAAGGGCCTGTATGCGCTGCTCGGAAGCGCGCGGCGGACCAGCCGCGGCATCGTGGCCGACGAGGGCCTGCAGCCGCTCGAATTCACCGACGAGCGCACCGGGCGCAGCACGGCGCGCGCGATCTTCGATTGGCAGGCCAATACCCTGACCCAGCAGTACCGCGGCGAGCCGCGCACCGAGGCGCTGCCCGCCGATGCGCACGACCGCCTCGCCTTCCTGTTCGATTTCGCCTTCTCGCCGCCGCCGGCCGGCGAGGTCTCGTTCGAGCTGATGGACGGCCGCGGACAGTCGCGCCACGTTTACGCGGTGGGCGGTACCGAGCGCCTGACGACGCCGGCTGGACAGTTCGACACGCTGAGGCTGGTGCGTCGCACCAAAGGCGAGCTCGCCGAGATCTGGCTCGCCACCGAGCGCAGCTACCTGCCGGTCCGGGTCCGGGTGATCGAGAAGGACGGCACGCGCTACGACCACGTGGTCGTCAAGATCTCCACGCCGTGAGGCCGACTCGCAGCACGCTCGCCCACGCGGCGGCGGCGCTCGAGGCGATGCTGCGCTTTTCCGGCCCGGCCGACGAAACGCTGTCGGCCTACTTCCGCCAGCACCGCGCGCTCGGCCCGCAAGAGCGCGCGTTCGTCGCCGAAGCGGCCTTTGCGGTATTGCGGCGCAAGCGCTCGCTCGAGGCGGCCGCCGGCAGCGCCGCACCCGCGGCGCTCGTCGCGGCGGCGGCGCTGCGCGTGCTCGGGCTGTCGGGCCGCGCACTGGAGGGCCTGGTCGACGGCGCGCTGGCGCAGCGCCTGCGCAGCTTTCGCGCCGAGACGCTGCCCGACGCGGCGCGCGCCGACCTGCCGGACTGGCTGTGGACGAGGCTCGTCGCCGAGCACGGCGCTGCCGAGGCGTTGCGCATAGCCCAGGCCATGCTTCATGCAGCGCCGCTGGACCTGCGCGTCAACCTCGCCCGCGCGGGCCGCGACGAAGTACTGGCGCGCCTGGCAGGCGACGCAATCGAGGCAGCGCCCACGCCGTACTCGCCGGCCGGCGTGCGGCTCGCGGGCAAGCCGCCCATCAACCGCCACCCGCTATTCAAAGACGGCCTGCTGGAAGTGCAGGACGAGGGCAGCCAGTTGCTCGCCTGGCTGCTCGCGCCGCGGCGCGGCGAGATGATTGCGGATTACTGCGCAGGCGCGGGCGGCAAGACTCTCGCGATTGCCATGCTGATGCGCGGCCGCGGCCGCGTGTACGCCATGGACATTTCGGCGAAGCGGCTGGCGGCGCTTGCGCCGCGCGCCGCGCGTGCCGGGATCACCAACGTTCATTCCATCGTCCTTGCAGGCGACAGCGACGCGCGCGCGAGGCGCCTTGCCGGCAAGCTCGACCGCGTGCTGGTCGATGCGCCCTGCAGCGGCTTCGGTACGCTGCGGCGCAACCCGGATCTGAAGTGGCGGCATGCGCCCGCGGCGATCGCGCAGCTTGCGCAGAAGCAGCGCGGCATCCTCGCCGCCGCCTGCCGGCTGCTCAAGCCGGGCGGCCGCCTGGTGTACGCGACTTGCAGCATCCTGCGCGAGGAGAACGAGGCCGTGGCCGACGATTTCCTGGCGAGCCATCCGGATTTCGCGCCGCTGGCCTGCAATGAGCTGCTCGCGGCGCAGCGCATAGCGCTCGATACCGGGGCTCATCTACGCCTTTGGCCGCATCTGCATCGCACCGACGGGTTCTTTGCAGCGGCCTTCGAGCGAGCCGCCTAGGAGGCGCAAAGGAACGATTTCACGCGCCGCTTGTCCTTGGAAAAGTCCTTTTGCGCAGGCACGTTATCCGAAAGCAGGACGCCCCGCGGGCAATCGCGTAAAATGGATGGCGCTTAACAACCCGATTAAAGGCATTCACCCTGATGATTTTTTCCGGCCTGTTCGACCTTCCCTGGTGGGGTTACGTGCTGGCCGCGCTCGGTCTCACGCATGTGACGATTGCAGCGGTCACCATCTTCCTGCACCGCTGCCAGGCGCACCGCGCGCTCGAGCTGCACCCGGTGGTGTCGCATTTCTTCCGCTTCTGGCTCTGGCTCACGACCGGGATGGTGACGAAGGAATGGGCCGCGATTCACCGCAAGCACCACGCCAAGTGTGAAACGGCCGAGGATCCGCATAGCCCCCAGGTCTACGGCATCAACCGCGTGCTTTGGGCCGGCGTCTTCCTGTATGTGAAGGAATCGCACAACAAGGAAACGCTCGAGCGCTACGGCCACGGTACGCCCGAAGACTGGGTGGAGCGCAACCTCTACGCGCGCCACGCCGCAGCCGGCGTCACGATGATGCTGCTGCTCGATCTGCTGGCATTCGGCGTGGTTCCCGGCTTTCTGGTCTGGATCACGCAGATCGCCTGGATCCCCTTCTGGGCAGCGGGCGTCATCAACGGCGTGGGCCATTTCTTCGGCTATCGCAGCTACGACGTGGCCGATGCGAGCACTAACATCGTCCCCTGGGGCATCCTCATCGGGGGCGAGGAGCTGCACAACAACCACCATGCCTTTGCCTCGTCGGCCAAGCTGTCGTCCAAGTGGTACGAATTCGACGTGGGCTGGATGTACATCCGCCTGCTGGAGTTGCTGGGACTCGCCACGGTGAAGAAGCTGGCGCCGAAGCCGCGCTTTGCCCAGCCCAAGCCGGCCGCCGACCTGGATACGCTGCACGCGGTCATCGCCAACCGCTACGACGTCCTGTCGCGGTATGCCACATCCATTCGACGTACCTATGCCGAAGAGCTAGAGCGCCTCAGGCACTGGTCGCCCCGGGACGCCGAAGTGCTGCGCTCCCTGAGGCGCGTGCTGCTGCGCGGTCAGGCAGTGGCCGGCGCGGAAAGCGCTCGCCTTGCCGAGGCCTTGAAGAATTCGCGCGCGCTCGCCACCGTCATTGCGATGCGCCACGAGCTGGCGGCGCTGTGGGACCGTTCTAGCGCCTCCAAGGAGCAGCTGCTGCGCCAGCTGCAGGATTGGTGTCATCGTGCCGAGGCAAGCGGCATCGCCCCGCTTGTGGATTTTTCGCAACGCCTGCGGTCTTACGCCTAGCGACAAGGCGCTTGCCCGGCTAGCGGCGCGCGCTACCGGCACGATCTTTTCCGCCTTTTTAATCCGCGCCTTGAAGCCGGCGAGCACGCTCGCTTTGCCGGCTGTCCTTGCGGCCACGACAGTAATGCGCCGCTTCTATCTATATCGACATTAAAATCATATGCTTACGATGGGTCAGGCACTTTGCCCAACCCAACCGGAGCAGACGAAATCATGCATTTGCGCAACATTGCAGCACTTTCCTTGGCAACCGTCGGAATCGCGGCGCCAGCGCTGGCGCAGCAAACCTCCCCGCCCCCGAGGGCCCCCGACAGCTGGCAGATGCCCTACGAGCGGGGATTCTGGGGCCATGCGGGGTTTAACTTCGGCCAATCGAAGCTGAAGGCCGGCGACGCCTGCATCAGCGGCTTCAGGTGCGACGAGAAGGACCAGACTTTCCGCCTGTACGCGGGCGGTAGGTTCAACAACGCCGTCGGCCTGGAAGCCGGGCTCTTCAACATAGGCACATTCACCCGCGGCGGCGGCGAGACGGATGGGTATGGCGTGGATGTCACGCTCATCGCCGGCGTCCCGATCGGCGCGAACTCCGCGGTCTTCGGCAAGCTGGGCGCCGCCTATGCGCGTACCGGAGTGGAAGGCAGCGCGCCCGGACTGGAAACCGGCACCGAGCGCGGCTGGGGGCCAAGGTACGGCGTCGGCGCGCAGGTCGGCCTGACTCCGCAGTGGGCGGCGCGAGTCGATTTCGACCGCTACCGCCTGGACTTCGCTAGCGGAAAAGAGGACGTCGACGCGATCACCCTGGGCGCGCAATACACCTTCCGCTAGAGCGCAAGGCGCAGAACAAAAGGCCCGCTGGCGCGGGCCTTTTTATTTCAGCTTGGTTTCCTTGTACATGACGTGCTTGCGCGCCTTGGGATCGTACTTCTTGATCTCGAGCTTGTCCGGC
>CAZJJC010000400.1:0-5854 GCA_964546195.1 uncultured Enterobacteriaceae bacterium
CCAGGAAGGCAAGGTCGTCGGGGTGGCCGCCACGAGCGGCAGCATCAAGCTGCCCGACGAGCGGACCGGACTCATCTTCGTGTTCCGCGTGTTCGACAAGCTGTCATATGCCCTGGTCATGCGCTCGACGCGACCGATCTACATCGGCGACGTGGTGCGCACGCCGTAGCGGCAAGGCCGACACCGTCCCGGAAAAGGGGCCGCGAGGCCCCTTTTTCATTCCAGCGAGGCGAGATTGCTGTCGGCGAGGAGATCCAGCCGTGCGATGAGCGGAGCGGCGTGCGCACGGAAGGCGGGCAGGTCGTGCGGCGCGACCGGCAGCGCCGCCGGCATGGCGATGGAGAAAGGGTTGCGCGCCTTGCCGGAGATGCGGAACTCGTAATGCAGGTGCGGGCCGGTGGCCCAGCCGGTCTGCCCGACGAATCCGATGGTGTCGTTCTGCGCGATGCGTGCGCCGCGCTTTACCGCGATGCGGCTGAGATGGGCGTAAACCGTGGTGTAGGCCCCCTGGTGGCGCAGGATCACGACCTTGCCGTAGCCCCCCTTGGGACCGGCGAAATCGACCACCGCGTCGCCCACCGCCCGTACCCGGGTTCCGGTCGGCGCGGCGTAGTCGATGCCTTCATGCGCGCGCCATACGCGGGCGATCGGGTGCCTGCGCATGCCGAACCCCGAGCTTACGCGCGAGAACTCGAGCGGCGAGCGCAGGAAGGCCTTGCGCAGGTTGCCGCCATCGGGCGCGTAGTACCCGTTGCCGAACTGCACTGCACGGTAAGCCTTGCGCTGGCTCAGGAACTCGGCGGCGAGCACGCGGCCGGCGCGCACCGGCCGGCCGGCCAGATGATGCAGCTCATACACCACCGTGAGCTGGTCGCCCTTGCGCAGGTCGCGGTGAAAGTCGATGTCGCCGCCGAAGATATCGGCCAGCTGCATCGCCACGCTGTCCGGGATGCCGGCGGCATCGCTCGCGGCGAACAAGGAGCTCTCGACGACGCTCGATTTCATCGCGATCTGGGTGTAGAGCGCGGCGCGCTCTTCCGTCACCCCGAAGCCCGGGCCCTGCGGCGCGATCTGTACCAGCGTGTCGCGACCGCTGAGGAAGCTGATCGACAGAGGCTTGCCCTCGGGGGTTAGGTCCGCCGTGACGTAGTCGCCGGGCCGCAGCGCCTGCAGCGCGCGCATGCGGGCAAGCGCGGCTACCTCGCCATCGGCGATGCCCAGCCGGGAAAGGAAAACCGGCAGGGTGTCGCCGCGCTGGAAGCGCTCTTCGCGGATATAGGAGGCCGGGGCGGGCAGCAGCGCTTCCAGGGGGATCGGCAGGGTCTCGACCGAGGACTTGCGCAGGAGCAAGATCTCGACATCGGATGAGGGCGCGATGGTCGCGAACGCCGCGACGGCGCCGGTGGCGGCAAGGACGGCGATTACGGCGATGCGCGCGACGAGCCGAACCATCGGCTAGAATCCCTTGTTATTCAGACGTCTGGGAAGTCTAGCAAAGAAACCCGGCGGTGGAAAATCAAAAATAGCCCCGTAGGCGCAGGCCATTGAGACCATTCGTCAGGGCGCGGAAATGCGAAAGCCGAGAAAGCCGCCTGTAGACCCGGATCGGGCCATGGAGACCATCCGCCGGGGGGCGGTGGACCTGATCGACGAAGCGGAACTGCGCAAGAAATTGCAAAGCGGCCGAAAGCTGCGGATCAAGCTTGGCCTGGATCCGACCGCCCCGGACCTCCACCTGGGCCACACGGTGGTGATCAACAAGCTGCGCCATTTCCAGGACCTCGGCCACCAGGTCCAGTTCCTGATAGGCGATTTCACCGGGATGATCGGCGACCCGACGGGGAAGAACCAGACCCGCCCGGCGCTGTCGCGCGAGGAGATCCTGCGCAACGCACAGACCTACAAGCAGCAGGTATTCAAGATCCTCGCTCCCTCAAAGACGAAGGTTCTCTTCAATTCGAAATGGTCCAGGGCGCTCGGCGCCGAGGGCATCATCAAACTCGCCTCGCGCTACACCGTGGCGCGTATCCTGGAACGCGACGACTTCAGCAAGCGCTATCGGTCCAATCAACCCATCGCCATTCATGAGTTGCTGTATCCGCTGATGCAGGGATACGACTCCGTGGCGATGAGGTCCGACGTTGAACTGGGCGGGACGGATCAGAAATTCAATCTGCTGGTGGGCCGCGAGCTGCAAAGGCAGTATGGGCAGGAGCAGCAATGCATCCTTACGATGCCCCTGCTCGAGGGCTACAGGGGCGACGGAGAAAAGATGTCGAAGTCTCTCGACAACTACATCGGCATCACCGAGCCGCCGCAAGAGATGTTCGGCAAGCTGATGCGCATCTCCGATGAGCTGATGTGGCGGTACATCGAGTTGCTCTCGTTTCAACCTGTCCCCGTCACAAACAAGTGGCGCGAAGAGGTCTCGACGGGCCGCAACCCGCGCGACATCAAGGTGCTCTTCGCCAAAGAGATCGTGGCACGCTTTCACGACGAACATGCCGCTCGGGACGCGGAGACGCGGTTCGAGCAGCTGCACCGCCACGGTGCGCTGCCCGCGGATATCGAAAGCAAGACCCTGCACGCGCCCACCCCGGAGGGCATGCCGGTTACCCATGCCATCACCCTATCCGGCCTGAGCCTCAGCAATTCCGAATCCACGCGGCTGGTGGAGCAGGGCGGCGTAAAGCTGGACAATGCCCCCGTGTCCGACAGAATGCTGCGGATTCCCAAGGGCGCGACGGTGACCCTACAGGTCGGAAAGCGGAAATTCGTGCGCGTGACGATCAAGTGACGCCGCCGGTGTACGAGGTCTACGCGGTCAAGTATGCGCATCACGAGCGGCGCGCTTCAGAGAACTTCATTGGCGGCGACCCCCACGATGGTCCGATGCCGCTCGACTATTTCGTCTGGCTGGTGCGCGGCCAGGGGCGGCAGATCGTGGTCGACACCGGATTCTCGGCGGCGATGGCGGCGAAGCGCGGCCGCCAGCACCTGCGCTGCCCCAGCGAGGGCTTGCGAATGCTGGAATGCGATGTCGCGGCGGTCGAGGACGTCGTCATTACCCACCTGCATTACGACCACGTGGGCAACTTCGAGCTGTTTCCGCGGGCCACGTTCCACCTGCAGGAGCTGGAGATGCGCTACGCGACGGGACGCTACATGTGCCGCGAGTGCTTCAGCGGCGCGTTCGAGGCGGAGGATGTCGTCGGCATGGTGCGGCGCGTTTACGAAGGGCGCGTGCAGTTCCACGACGGCGAGGCGCAGCTGATGCCCGGCGTGTCGCTGCATCTCGTCGGCGGCCATACCATGGGGTTGCAGGTGGTGCGGGTCGAGACACGGCGCGGCGCCCTGGTGCTTGCTTCGGACGCCAGCCATTTCTACGCCAACATGGAGCAGGAGCGGCCCTTCCCCATCGTCTGGTCGGTGGCCGACATGGTCGACGGCTATCGGCGCCTGCGCGCGCTGGCCGAGTCGCCCGCGCACGTCATCCCCGGCCACGACCCTCTCGTGCTGCAGCGCTACCCGGCGCCGGCAGCGGCGCTGGAGGGCCTGATCGCAAGGCTCGACTGAGCGCCATTCGTTGACACCCGCCGGGGCGTGCTTCTAACATCGTCCCTCCACGGTTATCCACAATTCAAATCAAGAGGATGATTCAGAGATGAAGAAGGCTCTTTTGGCCGCGGCGCTTGCGGCGGCATTCGGCCTGGCGGCGCATGCGCAGGCCCAAGCGCCCGCCGGCGGCGTCAAGAATCTCAAGATGCAATCGACGTGGCCGGCGAGCCTCACGCTGCAGGACAATTTCCGCTTCTTCGCCGAGCGGGTCGACAAGCTCACTTCCGGCCAGCTCAAGATCGAGGCGCTCTCCGCGGGACAGGTGGTGCCGGCCTTCGAAGTGCTCGATGCCACGCACAAGAAGGTGATCGACGGCGCGCACGCGGTGTCGTATTACTGGGTGGGCAAGAGCAAGGCGGCGACCCTTTTCTCCTCGACGCCGGCCGGCCCCTTCGGCATGGACCAGATCGATTTCATGGGCTGGCTGTACGAAGGCGGCGGCCTCGACTTGTGGTGGGATTTCTATACCAAGGAGCTGAAGCTCAACGTCATCGCCTTCCCCATCCTGCCCGCCAGCCCGCAGGCCTTCGGCTGGTTCAAGCGGCCGATCAAGAACCTCGCGGACTTCAAGGGCATGAAATGCCGCCAGACCGGCATCGTCGCCGAGATCTTCCAGAAGATGGGCATGACCACGGTCAACATGCCGGGTGGCGAGATCATCCCCTCGGCGCAGCGCGGGGTCATCGATTGCGCCGAATGGGTGGGCGGCGTAGAGGATCTGCGCCTCGGACTGCCGCAAGTCTTCAGGTACCACTACGTCCCTGGCATGCACGAGCCGAGCGTCATCGGCGAGCTGATGATCAATACGGAAGTGTGGAAGGGCCTCTCGCCGCAGCAGCAGGAATCCGTGCGCTCCGCGACGACGGAGACCTTTCTGCGCTGGTGGGCCAAGTGGCAGAAGCAGAACGCCGACGCCATCGTCGAGATGCAGACCAAGCACGGCACGCAGATCCTGCGCACGCCGCCGGATATCCTGATCGCCTTCCTCAAGACCTGGGACGAGATGGCGAAGGAAGAGTCCGCGAAGAGCCCGTTCTTCAAGAAAGTGCTCGATTCCCAGCGCGACTACGCGTCGAAGGTGGTTCCGGCGAAGCGCTTCATGACGCCGCCGTACTCCTTCGCCGCCAACTACTACTGGCCGGAAACGTCGAGGAAGCCCGCCGCGAAGGGCAAGGCAGCACCGGTAGACAAGAAATAGCCGCCGTTCGCGCAAGGCTTCCTCTTTTTTAAACGAACGAGGAGGAGGAGTCATGCGCAGCAAGAAAACAACCGTCGTACTGACGGCGCTCGCCGTCGCACTCGCGGGCGCGACGGCGGCGCTCGCCCAGCAGCCCAAGACCTACAAGTTCCAGTCGACCTGGCCTGCCAGCCTTACGCTGCAGGACAACTTCCGCTACTTCGCCGAGCGCGTCGACAAGCTGACGGGCGGCCAGGTGAAGATCGAGGCGCTCTCCGCCGGTCAGATCGTGCCGGCGTTCGAGATCCTCGACGCCACCCACAAGAAGGTGATCGACGGCGGCCACGGCGTCGCCTATTACTGGGTCGGCAAGAGCAAGGCGGCGACGCTCTTTTCCGCGACGCCCGCCGGGCCCTTCGGCATGGACCACTTCGACTTCCTCGGCTGGCTGCACGAGGGCGGGGGCAACGACCTGTACACGGAGTTCTACCGCGATGTCCTCAAGCTCAACGTGATGGGCATGCCGGTCGGCGGCTCGAGCCCGCAGGCGCTGGGCTGGTTCAAGCGCCCGATCAAGAACCTCGCCGACTTCAAGGGCATGAAATGCCGCCAGACCGGCATCGTGGCGGAGATCTACCAGCGCATGGGCATGCAGACCGTCAACATGCCCGGCGGCGAGATCGTGCCCGCGGCGCAGCGCGGCGTCATCGACTGCGCCGAGTGGGTCGGCGGCGTGGAGGACCTGCGCCTCGGCCTGCCGCAGGTCTGGAAATACCACTACACACCCGGCATGCACGAGAGCAATTCGATGCTCGAGCTGATCATCAACGGCGACGTGTGGAAGGGGTTCACGCCGCAGCAGCAGGAGGTGGTGCGCTCGGCGACGCTCGAGACCTTCGTGCGCTGGGGCGTGCGCTGGCAGAAGCAGAACGCCGATGCGATCGAGGAGATGCGCACCAAGCACGGCACGCAAATCCTGCGCACGCCGCCGGAAATCCTGATCGAGTTCATGCGCACCTGGGACAAGATGGCCGCCGAGGAATCGGCGAAGGACCCGTT
>CAZJJC010000401.1:0-2549 GCA_964546195.1 uncultured Enterobacteriaceae bacterium
CTTGTCGACCCGCGCGATCGCGCCGGCGTGCTTGCGGCCGAGGAGCTTGATCGCCTCGCCGGAGCTCAGCGCCACGTTGTCGATGGTGAAGCTGGTGGCGGTGCTGCTCAGCGGGTAAGTGTACTTTTGGAGCAGCGTCGCGCCCTTATGGACCTCCAGCGTCGACTGTCCGTCGTTTTCGGGCTGCACATACACCTGCAGGTTGTAGGTGCCGCTTGCGCCGTTGAAGCTCTTGATGGCGGTTCCGCTGCTCGCGGTGAGCTTGATCAGCTTGCCGTTTTCGACCGCGTAGGACGAAAGCGCCATCCCCTCGGCCTCCATGGTCACGCTCGCCGGGCTGGTCGTCGTGGTCGACACCGGCTCCGTCGTGGTCGTGGTGGAGGTAGAGAGCGGCGTGAGGACGATCTTGTCGACCCGCGCGATCGCGCCGGCGTGCTTGCGGCCGAGGAGCTTGATCGCCTCGCCGGAGCTCAGCGCCACGTTGTCGATGGTGAAGCTGGTGGCCGTTTTGCTCAGCGGATACGTATACGTTTTCAGCAGCGTCGCGCCTTTGTAGACCTCCAGCGTCGACTGTCCATCGTTCTCCGGCTGCACGTAGACCTGCATCTTGTACGTGCCGCTCGCGCCGCTGAAGCTCTTGGTGGCGGTGCCGCTGCTCGCGGTGAGCTTGATCAGCTTGCCGTTTTCGACTGAATAGGACGAAAGTGTCATGCTCTCGGCTTCGATCGTCGTCGAGGTCGTTTGCGCGGCCGCGGGCAGCGCTGTGCACACCGCAAAAGCGGCAAGGGCGATCGGGGTCTTGGCGAATTTCATGAGTTGTGGTTCCCACTTGTAGAAATACGTACGCCCCGTTGAGCACGAGCCGTGCCACCAAAACAACTACAAGCAGAATCAAGGTCCTAACTAAAGTCTTGTAGGGCGAGTTGCTACGTTTCTGTAGTTGGGCGACGACGAGCGCACCCGCTCTTTTCGTGAACCTAACGTATTATCAATGGCTTAGCTATGTCGCTGACAGCCGACTTGCTGGCTGCGACGCCGTGCAGGGCTTAGGCTGTGACCCTGTTCTTGTCGTCGCATCAGGTACTTGGCGTAGTAATGGGGAAGGCCCCGCGCTTCGCTCGACGGATGGCGTACGCAAGTTTTCGCGGCGCCGCGCCGCCCTGCGTGGTTAGCGCCCAGGGAAAACCGCTTTCGCCGGTCCCAAATAATGCGCGGGCGTTCGCAACGACTGGGACAGCGCTACAGGCTGTAGCACATCGATGACGAGCGCCTTGCTTCATCGATGTCTTGCAATGTCTTGCAATGCTTTGCTTATCCGCTCAATCGCCGTGTCGGGAGAACACGGACACGCGAGAGAAGATGGTCATTTGCCACACGCAGGCCTATACTTTTCGCCATCAGGGATGCGGATTTCGGCGCCCAACTTAAGAAAGGCATTTTTATGCGAATCCTCATTGCCGACGACCATCCGATCGTCCGACACGGGCTGAAGCAGATGCTCGCGAGCGACCCGGCCGCGACCATCGTCGGAGAAGCCACCAACGGCGACGAAGCGCTCGCGCTCGCGCGCAAGCTCGAATGGGACATGGCGATCTTCGATTTCTCGATGCCGGGCAGAAGCGGCCTCGATCTGCTCGGCGACATGAAGAAGGAGTTTCCCGGCCGCCCGGTGCTGATCCTCAGCATGCACTCGGAGGACGTGCACGGCAGCCGCGTGCTGCGCGGAGGCGCCGCCGGCTACATTACCAAGGACAGCGCGCCGCAGGAGCTATCCACCGCGGTGCGCAAGGTGGCGAACGGCGGAAAGTATGTCTCCGCCTCGCTCGCCGAAATCCTCGCCTCGGAGTGCTCCAGCGATCCGCAGAAGGCGCTGCACGAGAAGCTTTCCGACCGCGAGTACCGCGTGATGTGGCTGCTCGCCTCGGGCAAGCAGATCAGCGAGATCGCCAAGGAGATGGGCCTCTCGCCGAGCACCGTGAGCACCTACCGCACGCGCATCCTGCGCAAGCTCGGGCTCACCAGCAACGCCGCGCTGGTCCACTACGCCGTCAGGCACCAGCTGGTCGGGTGAACAGCGCGGTCGAATCCATTGCCGCGCTGAAGCCGGCCCCCTCCGCCGACGCGGCGTCGAAGGCGAAGATCCTGCTCGTCGACGACGAGCCGAAGAGCCTGTACGCGCTGCAGGAGCTGCTCTCCACGCTGGGCGAGAACCTGATGGTCGCGCAGTCGGGCGAGGAGGCGCTGCGCCTCGCGCTGAAGAACGACTTCGCCGTCATCCTGCTCGACGTGCGCATGCCGGGCATCGACGGCTTCGAGACCGCGAAGCTGATCCGCAACCGCGAGCGCTCGCGCGCCACGCCCATCATCTTCCTCACCGCGGCGGCCGACGAGATGACCTCGATGTTCCGCGGCTACGAGGTGGGCGCGGTGGACTACCTGATGAAACCGGTGGTGCCGGAAATCCTGAAATCCAAGGTGGCGGTGTTCGTCGAGCTGCACCGCAAGAGCGAGCGCCTGAGGGAGTCCGAAGACAAGCTGCGCCGATTGGC
>CAZJJC010000402.1:0-7196 GCA_964546195.1 uncultured Enterobacteriaceae bacterium
GTGAGCATGTCGGAAACGTGGCTCAGCACCAGCGGAAAGGTGATCTTGCCGAGCGAGGTCGTGCGCGCGCCGTCCGCGATCGTGTCCGGCACTTCGATGGTTTTCAATGTTCTGGTTTTGAAGGATTGAGTTGCATCGTCCCCGGCTGCCGGCTCGACACCGATGCCGCGGCAATCGGGCCGCTGGCGGCGCGCCGCCACCGCGCATCCGGAGAGCAGGCCGCCGCCGCCGCAGGGGACCAGCAGCGCATCCAGCACGCCGGCGTCCTCGATCAGCTCCTTGCCCGCCGTGCCCTGGCCGGCGACGATGTGCGGATGGTCGAAAGGCGGGATCAGCGTGAGGTTTCTTTCCTTCATCAATCGTGAAGAGAGCTCTTCGCGGTTCTCGCCTTTCTGGTAGAGCACCACTTCGCCGCCGTAGCCGCGCGTCGCGTCGAGCTTCACTTTGGGCGCGTCGGCCGGCATGACGATGCAGGTTTTTATCTGCAGCAGCCTTCCGGCCAGGGCGACTGCCTGGGCATGATTGCCGGACGAAAACGCGAGCACGCCGCGCTTGCTTTCGTCCGGGCCGAGTTGCGATAGCGCGTTGTACGCGCCGCGGAACTTGAACGCGCCCATGCGCTGCAGGTTCTCGCACTTGAAGAACACCTTGGCGCCGGTGAGCGCGTCGATGGTGCGCGAGGTCAGCACCGGGGTGCGGCGCGCCTGCGGCCTGATGCGCTCATGCGCCGCGGCGATGTCCTCGAAGGACACCATGTCAGCTCCAGTGCCGCAGCGCGGCGGCCGCCACTTGCTCGCCCCATTCCTGCAGGAAGTGGCCGCCGTCTTCCAGCAAAAAGGGGTCGGAGCAATTTACGATGCTTTTCCTCAACTCCCGCATTACCGGCAAACCGAGGACCGGGTCCCTGACGCCGACGGCCATGAAGCACTGCCCTTTCCAGGAAGCGCTCAACCAGTCGCGCGCCTTTCGCGACAGCGCGGCGCCGGGATCGTCGTAGCGCTCGGGGACCATAGGGGGAAAGCGCCGCACGCCCGTCTTGTAGCGGGTGTCCGGAAAGGGCGCGTCGTACGCCGCCGCCTCCTGTGCCGAGAGATGCGGGCAGGCGCGCGCGAGCAGCTTGCCGCAGGCGAGGTCGGGATGCTTCGCGACATAGGCGCGCCAGGCGACGAAGCCCTCGGTGAGCGGCGCGTCGCCGGTCGCGAGCGCCGTGTTCATGACGAGCAGGCGCTCGAAGCGCTCCGGCATTTCCATCGGCAGCGTCAGGCCGAGCAGCCCGCCCCAGTCCTGTACGACCAGGGTGATGCGGTCGAGGTTTTGCCGTTCAATGAATTCCAGCAGGAAGGCTCTGTGAAAATCGAAGGTATATACGGCTTCGTCCTCGGGCTTGTCGGAGCGTCCGAAGCCGATGAAGTCGGGCGCCACGACCCTGGCGCCCGAGGCGACGAAAGCGGCAATCATGTGCCGGTAAAGATACGACCAGGTCGGCTCGCCGTGCAGGCACAGGAACGTAGGGCTTCCCTCGCCTTCGTCCACGAAGTGAGCCCGCCAGTCGCCGAACTGGACGTAATGGGGCGAGAAGCCAAAGCCGGGGAGATCGGCGAAGCGCTCGTCGGGGGTGCGCATGCGTGAATTGTAGAATGCCCCATGGACTATTCCAGCTACAAGGATCTGAAAATCCGCACGCTCGAGCCGGGCATCCTCGACATCGCGATGGGCGAGGAGGGCAAGCTCGCGACGGCCACCGCCAACGCGCACGCCGAGATGGCGCGCATCTGGCTCGACATCGACCGCGATCCCGAATGCCGCGTGGCCATCCTGCGCGGCGCGGGCAAGGGCTTCTCGGCGGGCGGCGACCTCGCCATGGTGGAGCAGATGACGCAGGATTTCGCGGTGCGCGCGCGCGTGTGGCGCGAGGCGCGCGATCTGGTCTACAACATGATCAACTGCTCGAAGATCATCGTCTCGGCGGTGCACGGCCCGGCGGTCGGCGCCGGCCTGGTGGCGGCGCTCATGGCCGACATCTCCATCGCGGCGAAGAACGCCCGCCTCATCGACGGCCACACGCGCCTGGGCGTCGCGGCCGGCGACCACGCGGCGATCGTCTGGCCGCTGCTGTGCGGGATGGCGAAGGCGAAGTACTACCTGCTCACCTGCGAGCAGATCAGCGGCGAGGAAGCCGAGCGGCTCGGCCTGGTCTCGCTTGCCTGCGAGGAATCCGAGCTGCAGGCGAAAGCGCTGGAAGTCGCCCGCAAGATCGCCTCCGGCGCCCAGACCGCGATGCGCTGGACCAAGTACTCGCTCAACAACTGGCTGCGCATGGCGGGACCCGCGTTCGACGCCTCGCTCGCCCTGGAAGTGCTCGGCTTCACCGGACCGGAGGCGAAGGAGGGCGTGGCCTCGCTGCGGGAGAAACGAGCGCCGAGGTTTCCCCCGGAGCCGAAAGACTTCTAAGCCGGTTTCTCCAGCCATGCGACCGTCGAGCGCGCCTGCGCAAGAGCGTGCGCTTCGGTGTCGAAGACTTGCTGCGAGTAGCGGTGCAGCGAAAACCATCCCCGCGCGTCCTCAGGATCCCTGCGGCATTCCTCGAAACCGAAGGTGCCGTCGTCACGCACGAAGATATCGACACACAGGTTCGCTTCCTGATTTTGCAGGGACCTTAGAACTTTGTCTGGCACAGGGTCGTCATTTGACTTCCATGAAATACGAGATCAAGCGCTTGACCTTGCCGCCTTGCATGACAAATACGTCGCAAAACACTGCGCTCAGGAACCCGCCGGTCTTTCTCTCGGCGCGCACCGCGCCCTCGGCGACCACGACATCATCCTCCTCCGTCATGCGCGTAACCGTTATGGCAGGGCTGCCCACGAACGCCGCGTTCTCGATTTCCTTGTCGAAGGCTTGCTTGCCGATCAGGTGAAACGCGCCGGGCATTTCCCATTCGACGTCGTCGGTCAGGCAGGACAGGATCTGCCCATGGTCGCTTTTCCGGAAGCCGTCCATGTACTTCTCTACCGTTCTTTTGTTCTCTGTCAGCATGGGATGGGCGGTTGGCGGCGATGGTAGCATCCACGCCGATGCTTTCCTGGAAGCGTCCGGGGGACCTCGGGGTGCGCGACGGGCTGCTCGCGCCGTGCAAGCGCTCGCCGAACTGCGTGTCTTCGCAGGCGAGCCCCGCCGACCGGGAGCACTACATCGCGCCGATCCGCGGCACGCTGGCTGCCGTGAAGAGCGCGGTGCAGTCCATGCCGCGCGCGACGGTCGTTTCCGAGAAGCAGAGCTACCTCTACGCCGAGTTCCGCACGCGGCTGATGCGCTACGTGGACGACGTGGAGTTCTATTTCGATGGCAGCGTGGTCCAGGTGCGCTCCTGCTCGCGCCTGGGCAGGCGCGATTTCGGCGTCAACCGGAAGCGGGTCGAGGCGATCCGCGGCCTGGTTGAAGCGCGGCATGCCCGTCCTTGATCTGCGTGCGATGCATCAGCCGGCGCACGCCCGGATCGAAGGCCTCGCGCCTGTGCAGGGTGCAGCGGTTGTCCCAGACGAGCACATCGCCCACGCGCCATTGCTGGCGGAAGGTGAATTGCGGCTGGGTGGCGTGCGCCCAAAGCGCATCGAGGAGCCGCTCGCTCTCGGCCAGCTCGAGGCCCACGACATAGCTGTTGCGCCGCCGCCCGAGGTAGAGGCACTGGCGGCCCGTCTCGGGATGCGTGCGCACCAGCGCATGCCGGGCGCCGGGTGCTGCGCGCGGATCGCCGAGCTCCTTGTAGCCCTTGCGCAGGATGCCGGCGCTGTTATAGGTGGCGTCATGCACGGCGCTGCGGCCCTCGACGCGCTGCTTCAGCTCCGCCGGCAGGGTTTCGTACGCGAGAACCATGCTCGCCCAGTAAGTGTCCCCGCCTGAAGGCGGCACCTCGAGCGCGTAGAGCATCGCGGCCATGGGCGGCGTGTCGACATAGGTCATGTCGGCGTGCCAGATCGCTTCGCCGTCGCCCAGTCCGCCGATCGGCACGCCGTCCTGCTTGATGTTCGAGATCACGTTCATTTCGGGATGCTCGGCGAGAAACGGCCGGCCGTAGGGGTTCGGCCCGGGCGGATCGAGCTCGCCGAAAAGCCTGCTGAACGCGAGCAGCTGCGGATCGGAGAGCGTCTGGCCGCGAAAGCGGATCACCAGATGATCGAGCCAGGCCCTGCGGATCTCGGCGAAGGCCGGCGCCGGCAGCGGGCGCGACAGGTCTGCCCCGCTCACCTCGGCGCCCAGCGCGTGCGCAAGCTTCTCGACACGAATCGAAGCCATGGCTAGGTAAGCTCTAATACCACGGGCTGGTGGTCCGAGGCCCGGTTGTCCGCGTCGATGGTGACGGAGCGAAGGCGCGGCGCGAGATCGGGCGTCACGAAGACGAAGTCGCAGCAGTAAGGCGCCTGCCCCTCTTTCGCTTCGTGCACGCGGAACGTCGGCGGATGCGGCTTGTGGGGATGCAGCGCCTGCCAGGCGTCGACGAAGCCGATATCGAGGATCCTGCGGTGCAGCGCGTCATCGGCCGGCAGGTTGAAATCGCCGCACAGGAGGGTGCTCGCAGCGCCGGGCTGGGAGCGAAACGGGCCTGGCTCGTCGACCTGCTTGCGCGCGGCGTTTCCTTCGAGAAAGATCTCGTTCAGGCGGCCTATCTGCGCGGCGCGGTGCGCGCCGGAGTAGTACTCGAGATGCGTGGTGATGACGTGCACCGGACCGAAGGGCGCCTGCACCACCGCCTCGAGCGCGACCCGCGGCATGCTCGGCACGTCGGCGGCAGGCCAGGGCAGCGAGTGGCGCAGGACGCGCGCCACCGGCAGGCGCGAAAGCATCATGTTGCCGAAGCGCATGCGCGCGCGCCCGCGCCCCGGAACGTCCACGCCCCAGCCGACGACCGGCTCGTAGTCCGGCAGCGCCTTCCACAGCAAGACCGGCTGGTCCTCGCCCTTGCTGCCCGGCAGGTCCGGGAAATCCGAGGCGATCTCCTGCAAACAGGCGACATCCGCATCGGCGCTGCGGATGTGCGCGGCGATGCGCGCCGGGTCCACGTCGCCGTCGAGGCCGCGGCACCATTGCACGTTCCAGGTAAGCAGGCGCATAGTGTCAGGAGACAGCTTACAAACATAAACATTGCGAAACTGCGGGGCCGGTTTCGATTTTTTTCGCCGCGCTTCGCCGGGCAGGGCCTATAGTCCGTGCGCCGCTTTCCCCCTCCTCCCCGGTACGGTCAGAAGCGGCCCGGCCCCGGCGCTTCGGCGCGCGGGGCCATCTATTTTCATGGCAGCTAAAGCCCCACATCCCCCCGTCGGCTCGAAGTGGAAGGAGCTCGACCGGCGGGTCAAGCGCACGGTGCAAATCGTCCGCCACGACCCGGCGAATCGCCGGGTGCGCATCTATTGCCTCGAGACGCAGCAGCTGAGCTGGGCCAAGCCCGAGCGCTTCAACGGCAAGAGCGGCGGGTACGTCCAGCTTCCCCGTTAAAGGCCGACCAGGTCCTTCGGGTAGGGCCGGGCTTCGGGCGGCAGGGTGATCGGCGGCCGGCGCCGCAGCAGCTCGGTGCGCGGCGTGGCGGCCACGCGCTGCGCGTAGCGCACGTTCTTGCCTATCTCGTCGAGGTAGGGATTGTCCCCGCCGAAGTGCCGGCGTGCGAGCTCGTAGCAGCGCGCGAGCTGCAGGTCGAGGCGCCGGATGGCGATCTGGTAGAAGGCCGGGGTCTTGTGCACCAGGTCCTCGCCCGAGGTGAACACCGGCAGCGGGCGCAAGCCGGCGCAGCGGCGCCCGGCCAGCCCGCCCAGCACGAACTCGGGGTACAGCCGGTCGCGGCATTTCTCGAGGTAACAGCGGTCCGACATCTGGGCGATGATGTCGGCGGTGCCGAGCATCTGGCCGACGTGGCGCAGCAGCGTGCCGGGGATGCGGAGGGTCTCGGCCGGGCGCTCGTATCCGGTGTAGTGCACCAGCGTCGCGGCGGCGCACGCGTACCGCTCGTCGATGCCGAGCTCGCGCGCGTAGCCGCGCAGGTAGGCGGCGCCGCGGCTCACATGGGTGAGCGTGTATTCGGCGCCGTAGCGGTGCTTGCGGTCGTTGCGCCGCCGCAGATAGCCGAAGTCGTGGAACAGGGCAGCCAGCACGCCCACCAGGAACACCCGCGGCGTGAGCGGCTCTTCGCCTGCGCCGCGGCCGCGCTGGTAGCCGTCCAGCAGCCGCGTCATGGCGAGCGTCACGTCGAGCACGTGCTGAAGGTCGTGGTACTCGGTATCGCAGCCGAAATAGTCGGGGTGCCGGCCGCGGTACAGGGCGGTGGCGTCGCGAAACACCCGCTCCAGGCCGCAGGGGACCCGGTCGAACAGGCCCTGGTGGATCCTCAGGACTTCCGCGCCTACGGCCGCCGGGTCGGTGGTCCGGATGGAGTTGGTGACGTCATGGTCGTTGCGGCGCAAGGCGAGGTCTTTCCCGCCAAGGAGTATAGGGATACGATTCCAGGCCCGAGCGGAACTTTTTCACAGTGACGGACCTGCCATTGTCGGAAGACGAGAAGGCGCAGATCCAGCAGCGCCTCGAGGCGCTCCAGATCGAACATCACGATCTCGACGATGTCATAGACCGGCTCGCGATCGACCCGAGCCTGGACCGGCTGCAGCTGCAGCGGCTGAAGAAGCGCAAGCTGCTGCTCAAGGACCAGATCGCCAAGCTGCGCACGCGGCTGATCCCCGACATCATCGCTTGATCGCCCTCATTCAACGCGTCGCCGCCGCGAGCGTGACGGTCGGCGGCGAGACCGTGGGCGAGATCGGGGCGGGCATCGTGGCGCTGATCGGCGTAGAGCGCGGCGACAGCGAGGCGCAGGCCGAGCGGCTGTCGCAGAAGGTCCTGACCTACCGCATCTTTCCCGACGCCGCCGGCAAGATGAACCTGTCTTTGCAGGACACCGGCGGGCAGCTGCTGGCCGTTCCCCAGTTCACCCTGGTCGCGGACACGAACAGCGGCACCCGGCCGAGCTTCTCGAGCGGCGCTTCACCCGAGGACGGCGCGCGGCTTTTCGAGAAATTCGTCGAATGCTCGAAGGCGAAGGCGAGCGGGCGCTTCGGCGCCCACATGCGCGTCAGCCTCGTGAACGACGGGCCGGTGACTTTCTGGCTGCAGGTGCGGCCCGCGTCCTGAACACTGCGGGCGCCACCACTTCGATC
>CAZJJC010000403.1:0-3914 GCA_964546195.1 uncultured Enterobacteriaceae bacterium
CCGATGGCCATGAAAGGCGCCCCGGCGGGCGCCTTTTTGTTCTCCGGCCGCCCATGTTCGACATAGCCTTCACCGAGCTGATGATCATCGGCCTGGTCGCGCTCATCGTGATCGGGCCCGAGAAGCTGCCGCGCGTGGCGCGCACGGTGGGGCACCTCGCCGGACGGCTGCAGCGCTACGTCTCCGACGTGAAGGCCGACATCAACCGCGAGATCGAGCTCGACGAGCTGCGCAAGATGCGCGACTCGATGCAGCAGGCGGCGAGCGAGATGCAGTCTTCGGTGCAAAGCGAGCTCCACAAGACCGAGACCGAGCTGAACCAGACAGTGGATGATGTCGTCAAGGGTCCGCAGCCGGAGACCGCCGGCCCGTCGCCTGATTCCAGAACGTCATGAGCGACACCCAGGAAAGCTTCATGTCGCACCTGGTCGAGCTGCGCCAGCGCCTGGTGCGCGCGGTCGCGGTGGTGCTCGCGCTGTTCGTCGTCCTGTTCCTCTGGCCCGGCTCGGCCGCCATCTACGATCTGCTCGCCGCGCCGCTGATGAACGCGCTGCCGCAGGGCACGACGATGATCGCCACCGGCGTCATCACGCCCTTCATGGTGCCGGTGAAGGTGACCGCGCTCGCCGCGTTCCTGGTCGCGCTGCCCTACGTGCTCTACCAGGCGTGGGCCTTCGTCGCGCCGGGCCTTTACGACAGCGAGAAGAAATTCGCGCTGCCGCTGGTGGTGAGCAGCACGCTGCTGTTCGTGCTCGGCATCGCGTTCTGCTACTACTTCGTGTTCGGCAAGGTGTTCGCCTTCATCCACGACTTCGCGCCCAAGTCGATCACCCCGGCGCCCGACATCGAGGCCTACTTCAGCTTCGTGATCACCATGTTCCTCGCCTTCGGCGTCACTTTCGAGATCCCGATCGTGGTCATCGTGCTGGTGCGCATGGGCCTGGTGTCGATCGAGCAGCTGCGCGCCGCGCGGCCCTACGTGATCGTCGGCGCCTTCGTCGTCGCGGCGGTGGTCACGCCGCCCGACGTGCTGTCGCAGTTCATGCTCGCGGTGCCGATGTGCCTGCTCTACGAGGCGGGGCTGATCATGGCGCGCTTCGTGGGCGTGCGCGCGAAGGCCGAAGAAGCGCAGAGCCAGGAGCAGACCACGGTTTAGAGCCATTCGGGCTCTGACCCCGAATTTACTCCGGGCGGCCTTGCGGCTTGGGCCGCCGCCCGACGGTGATGTCGGCGTCGAGGTCCTTGCCCTGGCGCTTGATCTTCATGCGCGCGCTGGCGCCCGGGGGCAGGGCGGCGATGAGATTCAGCATGGAGGTCGGATCGGCCACCGGCCTGCCCTCGACCTCCACCATCACGTCGCCGGGCTTGACGCCGGCCTTGTCGGCCGGCCCGCCGCGCAGCACGCCCGCGATCAGCGCGCCTTGCGTGCTGCGCAGCCTGAAGGACTCGGCCACCGGCGGCGTGATCTCCTGGACCTCGACGCCGATCCAGCCGCGCGTCACGCTGCCGCTCCTGACGATCTGCTCCAGCACCATCTTGGCGGTGGACACCGGGATGGCGAAGCCGATGCCCATGGAGCCGCCCGAGCGCGAGAAGATGGCGGTGTTGATGCCGACCAGGTTGCCGCCCGCATCGACCAGCGCGCCGCCCGAATTGCCCGGGTTGATGGCGGCGTCGGTCTGGATGAAGTTCTCGAAGGTGTTGATGCCCAGGCCGGTGCGGCCGAGCGCCGAGACGATGCCGCCGGTGACCGTCTGGCCGACGCCGAAGGGGTTGCCGATGGCGAGCACCACGTCGCCCACCTTGAGCGCATCCGAAGAGCCGAACGTGATCGCCGGCAGGTTGTCGGCGTCGACCCGCAGCACCGCCAGGTCGGTCTCCGGATCGTTGCCCACCACCTTGGCCAGCAGCTTCTTGCCGTCGTGCAGCGCGACCTCGATCTCGTCGGCGGCCTCGACCACGTGATGGTTGGTGAGCACGTAGCCGGTGTTGCTGACGATCACGCCCGAGCCGAGGCTCGAGCCGCGCTGCGCGTCCTCGGGCGCCTGGTCGCCGAAGAAGCGGCGGAACAGCGGATCGTTGAGCAGCGGGTGGCGCGGCGAGCGGACCTCCTTCGAGGTGAAGATGTTCACCACCGAAGGCTGCGCGCGCTGCACCGCGCTGTGGAAGGAGCCGGCGCGCGCCACCGCGGGCAGCGGCCCGGTCGAGGGCGCCTGCTGCACGAGAGCGAGCTGCGAGGCGCCGCGTGCCGGCAGCCATTCCGGCCGGAATGTCGAGACGACGAAAAGGACCGCCACGGCGACCGTGGCCGCCTGCGCAAAGATGAGCCAGAGGCGATGCATGGGACTCGAAACAGTATACAAAATTCCTTTGGATATTTAAGCGGTTACGGGCGAAATCGTGGACATTTGGAGGCACCGTCGCTAAAATCCCACGCTTTTGCCGTTCCGCCTTGCCACTCCAATGGATTTCCATCTCCATGAACGATCAAGAGAAAGTCGATAAGACGCGGCGCAACCTGGTGGTGGCCTCGTCGCTCGCCGGGGGCGCCGCTACGGTAGGCGCGGCGGTTCCCTTCGTCGCCAGCATGCTTCCCTCGGAGCGAGCCAAGGCTGCCGGGGCACCGGTGGAAGTCGATATCTCCAGGCTCGCCCCCGGCGAGGTGGGCGTCTACGAGTGGCGCGGCAAGCCGGTATGGGTGATCCGCCGCACCCCCGAGATGATCGAGTCGCTCAAGGCGGTCGTGCCCAACCTCACCGACCCCGAGTCGAAGTCCTCGGAGCAGCCGCAGTATGCGGAGAACGAGTACCGCGCCGCCAAGCCGGACATCATGGTCATGGAAGGCGTGTGCACGCATCTGGGCTGCTCGCCCCAGCTCAAGACGGCCGAGGCCAAGGGCGAAATGGGCGGCGACTGGGTGGGCGGCTTCTACTGCCCCTGCCACGGCTCGAAGTTCGACTACGCCGGCCGCGTGTTCCGCGGCGCGCCCGCGCCCACCAACCTGCCGGTGCCGCCCTACACGTTCGTGTCGGATTCCATGCTGCTGATCGGCGAAGACAAAGAAAAGAAGGGGGCGTAGGCGATGGGGTCGCGTCTGCAGGCTTTGTGGGGCTGGTTCGACTCGCGCATGCCGTCGGTGGCCGAGCAGTGGCGCATCCACGCCGCCGAGTACTACGCGCCGAAGAACTTCAACTTCTGGTACTTCTTCGGCTCGCTCGCGCTGCTGGTGCTGGTGATCCAGATCGTCTCGGGCATCTTCCTCACCATGCACTACAAACCCGACGCCAGCCTGGCGTTCGGCTCGGTCGAGTACATCATGCGCGACGTCCCCGCGGGGTGGCTGCTGCGCTATATCCATTCCACGGGCGCCTCGGCCTTCTTCATCGTCGTCTACCTGCACATGTTCCGCGCCATGCTGTACGGCTCGCACAAGCAGCCGCGCGAGCTGGTGTGGATCTTCGGCGTGCTCATCTACCTCACGCTGATGGGCGAGGCGTTCTTCGGCTACCTGCTGCCGTGGGGGCAGATGTCGTTCTGGGGCGCACAGGTGATCATCTCCTTGTTCGGCGCGCTGCCCTTCGGTATCGGTGAGGCGCTGTCGCTGTGGATCCGCGGCGACTTCGTGGTCTCTGACGCGACCTTGAATCGCTTCTTCGCTCTGCACGTGGTCGCGTTGCCGCTGGTGCTGCTGGGGCTGGTGGCTGCGCACATCCTGGCGCTGCACCAGGTGGGCTCCAACAACCCCGACGGCATCGAAATCAAGAAGAACAAGAACGCGCAGGGGATACCGGTCGACGGTGTTCCGTTCCACCCGTATTACACGGTGAAGGATCTGATGGGCGCGGCGGTGTTCCTGTTCGTGTTCGCGTTCGTCGTGTTCTTCATGCCGGAGATGGGCGGCTATTTCCTCGAGC
>CAZJJC010000404.1:0-5679 GCA_964546195.1 uncultured Enterobacteriaceae bacterium
CTTCAGTCCCTGCGCGGCGCGCTCGAGGGCCCTGATGCCCCAGCGCTTGACCTCGTCCATGTAGACGTTGAACGCCGGCTCGTCGAACTGGATCACGTCCACGCCGTCCTTCTCGAGGGCGCGCGCCTCCTGGTTGAGCAGCCCGGCGAACGCCATGGCGAGTGCCACCTTGTCGCCGTAATGCTCGTCGGCGAGGGTGTCGACGATGGTCATGGGGCCGGGCAGGGTCATTTTCACGCTCTTGTCCGTATGAGCTTTCAAGAGACGCGCTTCGGCCTGGTGCACGCGGCCCTTGAGCTTCAGCGGGCCGGTGACGACCGGCACCATCGCGTCGTAGCGGTTGTTGCGGATGCCCATCTTCACCTTGCGGCTGAAGTCGATGCCCTCGACGAACTCGAGAAAGCCGTGCACGAAGTGCTGGCGCGACTGCTCGCCGTCGGTGACGATGTCGATGCCGGCGTCCTCCTGCTCCTTCAGCCACAGCAGGGTGGCGTCGCGCTTGGCGCGATCGAGCTCGGCGCCGGAAGCGCGCCAGGCCGGCCACAGCTTGGTGGTCTCGGCGAGCCAGGCGGGCTTGGGCAGGCTGCCCGCGATCGTGGTCTTGAACATTCTTCTCTTCTCCTGTCGGGGTCCGCGGACATCGTGGACATTGCTATACCCGAATATAATCCGGCGCTACAAGCTGTACCTTATGGGAGGGGTTCGTGGCGCTAGGCGTAATCGTGGGGACGTTCTGCTCGTTCCTGCTCGGCATTTTCAATCCGTACCTGACCAACAAGGCCGGCCCCGACTGGCTGTGGGGCGGCGGCCGCGACGACCTCATCCGCAACCTTTATTTCAGGCCGAACGGCAGCTTTCGCCGCTACGGGAGGGCCGCCCTGGTGGCCACGGTTTGCCTTGGCGGGATCGCGCTTTCCTCGCTCCTGCGCGGCTAAAAACCGGAACAATTGCACAGTGGGCGCCGTCACGGCGCCTTTTTCTTTTGTGGAGTAAAGTTTGCGCACCGTGTCCTTCGGGACACCACAAAAAAGGGAGACAAGCATGATCCGACTCATTGTTGCGATGGCGCTGCTGGCAATGGCAAGCGCGGCCTCGGCGCAAGGCACGGCAAGCGACTCCTCGATGCAGGCGACGGCAAGCGAGGCTCCGGCGCCGGGGATGGTGAGAAAGCCCTGCGAGGACCTCAGGGCCGAGATCGACGCCAAGATCAGGAACAACGGCGTGCCGATGTTCACGCTGGATGTCGTCGACATGGACGTGCAACTGGCCGAAGGCAAGGTAGTCGGCACCTGCGACGGGCAAACCAAGAAGATCGTCTACAAGCGCGGCTAGCCGCGTTCCTTCATCGGCATCAGCCAGGCGAGCGCTGCGACCTGCAGCGCCGCCAGGCTGAAAAGCGCCGTGCCATAGCCTTGGGCGGAGTATTGCCCTTCCATGACCGGATAAAGCCTTAGCACGGCGCCTATCGCCCACTGGAACAGGAACGCCACCCCGAACATCAGCACGTTCGACGCCGTGGTGACGCGGCCGGTCATTTCCGGCGGCACCAGGGCGGTGAGCAGCGGGTAGGCGAGCGCCGCGGAGATACAGGTGAAGCCGTAGAGCGCGAGGATCGCGCCGAGCCAGGTCTGCACGCCGGCCGCGAGCAGGCAGAAAAGCGCGAGCGAGACCACCAGGCCGAGCTTGAACATCGTCATGCGCGAGATCCCGGCGTGCACCAGGCGGTCGCTCGCGATGCCGAAGAACGCCGAACCGAGGGTGTAGGCGAGCGCCGTGACGAAGAGGTACTGGCCGACCGAGCTGCGCGGCTGTCCGGCGACGTCGTAGAGCCAGGGCCCCAGCCACAGCCCCTGCAGCGCGAGGTAGCACGCGTGGCAGATCACCAGCGCAGCCGCGATGCGCCAGAACGGGAGGGACGCGAAGATGCGCCTGAAGCCGGCGACCTGCGCGCGCAGCGTCTGGCCCTGCCCGGGCAGCGGCTTTTCCGGCACCACGAAGAACACCAGAGAAGCCGCCAGCAGAGACAGAACGAAAAGACCGAAGAACAGAGCACGCCAGCCGAACGGGCCGATCAGCGCTTCGGCGGGCGCGGTCGCAGAAAGGCCGCCTATGCCGCCGGCAGCGAGGTACAGGCCGTTCAGCGTCGCGAGGCGCGACAGCGGAAACCACAGCGTGAACGCCTTGATCGCCCCCATCAGCCCGGCCGACACGCCCAGCCCGAGCAGCGCGCGCCCCACCGAGAGCATGGTGAAGTCGCGCGCCAGCGCGAAGATCAGCGCGCCGGCCGCGGCGATGCACAGCAACGCCGCCACCACGCGGCGCGGCCCGTAGCGGTCCAACAGCACGCCCAGGGGCAGCTGGAAGGCGGCAAAGGCGAGCAGGTACAGCGAAGTGAGGAAGCCCAGATCCGAGGGGCTCAGCGAGAATTCCGCCGCCAGGTCCTTGGAGATCACCGCGTTGACGTTGCGAAAGAAGAACGACAGGAAGTAGCCCGCCGCGAAGGGGCCGAACACCACGAGCAGCAGCTTCCCGGGTAACCTATCCGCCATGAAGAAGCGCCTGATCGTCGGGATCACCGGAGCGACCGGGGCGATCTATGGGGTCAGGCTTCTGGAGGCAATCCAGGACATCGAAAATTTCGAAAGCCATGTCGTGCTATCCGACGCCGGGGCGCTCAACCTGTGGCACGAGCTCAAGATGCGGCGCAAGGACCTCGAGAGCCTGGCCGACGCGGCCTACAGCCCCAAGGACATCGGCGCGGCGATCGCCAGCGGCTCGTTCCTGACCGAGGGCATGGTGATCGCGCCCTGCTCGATGAAGACGCTCGCCGCGGTGGCGCATGCGCACGCCGACGATCTCGTGTCGCGCGCCGCCGACGTGGTGCTGAAGGAGCGCCGCCGCCTGGTGCTGCTGCCGCGCGAGACGCCGCTCAATCTCGCCCACCTGCGCAACATGACCGCGGTGAGCGAGATGGGCGGGATCATCTTCCCCCCGGTGCCCGCCTTCTACGCCATGCCGAAGAGCATCGACGAGCTGGTCGCGCACACCGTGGCGCGGGTGCTCGATCTCTTCGGCCTGCACTCCGCTAAGCTCGTGCGCTGGCAGGGGATGAAAGGAACTCCGCAAGAGCGCGATTGAACGCCTCGGGCTGCTCGATGTTGGAGAGGTGGGCCGCCTGCGGAATCAGCACCAGCTTCGAGCCCGGCAGGTTCTCGTGGATCTCGCGTGCCATCGCCGGCGGCGTGCCCGGGTCGTTCTCGCCGCAGATGACCAGCGCCGGGCACTGGATCTCCTTCAGCCGCGCCGTGACGTCGATCTTCGGGATGGCGTGGCAGCAGCCGACGTAGCCGGGTACCGGGGTCTTTTCGATTTGTGCGGCGATCTTGTTGACCTCTTCAGCCCTGGCTTTTCTGAAAGGCTCCGTAAACCAGCGCTCGAGGGTCGGCTGCACCAGCGCCTTCAGGCCCTGGCTCTCGGCGATCCGGATGCGCTCCTGCCACAGCGGCGCCGCGGCCGCCGGGTAGCGGCTGGTGGTGTCGCACAGGATCAGGCTCTGGAAGATGCCGGGGTATTTCAGCGCGAAAGTCTGGCCGATCATGCCGCCCATGGACAGCCCGCAGAAATGGGCTTGCGGGATCTTCAGGTGCCTCAACAAGGCGTGAAGATCGTCGGCCAGCGCCTCCAGCGTATACGCGCCCTTCGGCGCGGCGCTCTGGCCGTGGCCGCGCGTGTCGTACGCCAGCACGCGGTGGCGGTCCTTGTGCTTCTCGATCTCCCTGTCCCACATGCGCACGCTGCAGGCGAGCGAATGGCTGAACACCAGCCAGGGGGCGCCCTCCTTGCCGTGGATTTCGTAGTAGGTCTCGATGCCGTTGACGTTCGCTTTCATGCGCTCTCCACTATCAGGGGAATGTTCATTTCGTCCTCGCTCGTGCCGCCGTGGTTGCCGATGTGCAGGTGGCGCGGCTCGCCCGGGGTCCAGTCCTTCACCGTGGTGTTGCCGCGCATGACCAGCGCGACATCGCCGATGCGCTCGGCGAAGCGCGGGTGCGCCGTGCCGGGCCCGAACCAGCCCTCGTCCACCAGCGCGCGGCTCGGCTTCACTTCCGCGCGCTCGCCCAGCCAGTCTTTCGCTTTTTGGGAGAATCCATCCACATCGTGGACGTGGCAATAGACCACGCGCCGTTCTCCACATAGAGGGAACCTGAGCTGGGAGGCGAGCGAAGCGGGCAACTCGAGCGAATCCTCCGGCGGCACGTCGATGAAGCCGTGGTCGGCGGTGGCGAGGATGAGCGTGTCGGTGCCCGAAAGCCGCGCCAGCAGCTGCCCGAACGCCTGGTCGATCTTCTCGAATTGCGCCAGCGCCTCGGCGCTTTGCGAGCCGTAGCGATGCGAGATCGCGTCGTAGTCCGGCCAGTAGGCGTACACGAACTTGCGCTCGGGACCCGACTTCACCGCGGCTTCCACCTGCAGCACGAATCCCTCGAGGTCGGTGTAGGCCCGACGCTGCGCGCCGGCGCAGTGGCGCAGGTTGTAATCGGAGTCGATGATGCGGCTCGCGGTGACGACGATGGAGCGCACCGCCAGCGATTCGAACAGCGGCTCGGCCGGAAAGGCGCGCTCCGGGGTGAGCCCCTTCAACCGCAAGCTCAGATCGTCGCCGCGCGTGCGAAACGGCAGCGGCGCGCCGACGTAGCCGGCTTCGCCGAAATAGGTGAACCAGCCGGTCAGGCCGTGCTCGAGCGGCGTGCAGCCGGTGTAGCTCGAGGTGATGGCCGAAGCGGTGGTGGACGGAAACACCGAAGTGATCGCTGCCTTGCGCCTTCTCGCCAGCTCGCCTCCCGCGCCCCGGCGCATCAGGTAGTTATCCCCAAGGCCATCGATGAGGACGAGCACGATATGGCGCGCGGCCGCAAGCGGCTCGCCGGAAAGGGCTTTCAACGGGGCGTGGCGCCGGGGGCCGCCGCAGGCTTCGGTGATGGAGGCGATCAGATTGACGAGGCTGCCGCCCGCGTAGTCAGGCCTCATGGGATGGCCGGATTTTAAAGGTAGAATGCGCCCATCCCCCGAAGAGGTTCACCCATGCGGCTCGAAGTCCACGTGCATGCCGACATTCCCATTCTCGAAGGCGTATCGAAGCGCCAGCTGGAGCAGGCGTTCGCGCCGCTGCTCGAGTACCTGGACGCCGACGGCCTTGCCGACGTCAAGAGCCTCGAGTCCGAGGAGCCGGGCATCAAGTACGACGAGAAGGAGCTGATCCTTTACGTCTGCTGGACCGGCGAGGTCGGCCGCAGCTTCCACGGCGCGCTCGAAGCCGTGCTGGAGAACATCGGCCCGTTCTGCTACGAGGCGGTCGAGGTCGACGTCACGCTCTACCTCGACAACGGCGAGCAGGAGTCGCGCCTGCTGTTCGTCGGGCCGACCGCGCAGGCGATCCACGAGGCGCAGCGCCGCTGCATGCTCGAGGACGTGGCCGCCATCCTGGGGCGCCAGTTCGACAAGGGCGACGTGGCCCAGGTCAGCGCCCTGGTGAACGAGATGTTCGACCGCGACTGGAAGGACAAGGCTTCGCAGCAGAAGAAGCCCGAGCGCGCCTTCGAGAGCTACACGCGGCCGTCGCGGAAGAATTTGCACTGAGCGAAATGGCGAAAATGGGGACGTACCCTATTTTGGGATTCA
>CAZJJC010000405.1:0-5414 GCA_964546195.1 uncultured Enterobacteriaceae bacterium
ACCGGCCGGGCGAGCTTTCGGGCGGCGAGCGCCAGCGCTGCGCCTTCGCGCGCGCCCTGGTCACCGAGCCCGCCTGCGTGCTGGCCGACGAGCCGACGGGTAACCTCGACTCGCATACCGCCGACGAGGTGTTCGACGCGATGGTGCGCCTGTCGGCCTCGCACGGCACCGCCTTCATCATCGTGACCCACGATACCGGCCTCGCCGCGCGCGCCGAGCGCGTGCTCGAGCTGCAGGACGGGATACTGCGCCCGCGCTAGCAGGCGGCAAGCACGAGGATGCCCGTTCGACGCATTTCTTCGTAGAACGCCGCGTCCTGCAACGAGCGGGTGAGGACGAATCCCCGGCTGCTCGCGTGCACCAGCAAGCGCACCCCGAGCGCGGCGGCAAATACCGCGATGCCGGTGAAAAGCCGGCCCGCCAGCGCAAGCGCCACGCCCAGCCCGAGCAGCGGCAGCAGCACGAACGGCAGCAGCAGGCGCCCGGACATCATGCGCGCGGCGGCCGCGCGATCGACCTGCACCCGGACGCGCCCTTGCCGGAAGCGCTGCACGAACTCCTCGTGGCTCACCCGCGGCGCCTTCTCGCGCGCGCGCGCCAGGTGATCACGACGTAGGCGCGCCAGGCCACCTCCACCGCGATATAGCCCAGCGCAGCCAGCGTGAGCCCCAGCGCGACCAGGCCCAGCGCGAGCGGCTTGCCGAGCGCGAACATCCAGCCCCAGAACCCGCGCAGCGAGCCGGCGAAGTCGCCCCAGTCCCACAGGAACGGCTCGACAGGCAGCACCGCCTGTGTCATGCCGAGCAGCCACTGCCCGTAGCCGAAGGCGAGCAGGTACAGCGGCACGATGGTGAAGGGGTTGGTGTAGAAGGTGGTGAGCAGCGCCACCGGCAGGTTCTTCCTCAGCGGTATCGCGAGCGCGAGGGCGGTGAGCATCTGCAGCGGGCCGGGAATCAGCCCGCAGAACAGGCCGATCGCCACGGCCCCCGGCACCGATCTGCGGTTGAGATGCCACAGGTTCGGGTGGTGCAGCCAATGGGCGAAGGGCGCCACCAGGCGGCTGGAGCGCACGGTGTCGGCGTGAGGCAGGTACTTGCGGAAAAACTTGCGCGGCACGGTGAGCCGGTGTCAGCCAGTCGGGGCGGGGGCGCGTTGATTTTACGATGAGCTTCGCGGCGCTCGCGCTTGCGGCCGGCGTGGTGCTGCTGCAGCAGCAGGCGGCGCTGCCTCCGACGGCATGGGCCGCGGTGCTTTTGCCTTTGGCCTTTCTGACCGGCAGGAATCGGTGGTGTGTGGTTGCGCTGGCGTTCGCCGCCGGCTTTTTCTGGGCGGCGCTGCTCGCGCAGGCGCGCATGGCCGACTGGCTCGCGCCTGAGCTCGAAGGACGCGACCTCGAGGTGCTCGGCGTGGTCGCCGGCCTGCCCGCGCCCGGCGAGGGCGCCGTACGCTTCGAGCTCGAGACCGAAGGCGGCGCCTCGGGCGAGCGCCTGCCGCAAAGGCTCCTGCTTTCCTGGTACGCGCCCGCGGTGCAGGTTCATCCCGGCGAGCGCTGGCTGCTGACCGTGCGCCTGCGCCGGCCGCACGGCAATGTGAATCCCGCCGGCTTCGACTACGAAGCCTGGCTGCTCGAGCGCGGCATCGGCGCCACCGGCTATGTCAGGCAGGGCGGAACGCAGAGGCTACTGGGTCAGCGCAACGCCTTCACGGATTTCATTCAGAAGGCGAGGGAGGCGGTGCGCGAGCGGTTCCAGGCGACGCTCGGCGCCACGCCTGCGGCAGGCATCCTCGCCGCCCTCGCGGTGGGCGACCAGCGCGCCATCTCGGCGGAGGAATGGCGGCTTTTCAGGCGCACCGGCGTCACCCACCTCATGAGCATCTCCGGGCTGCATGTCACGCTGGTCTCGGGGCTCGCGGCCTGGCTGGTGTCCGCGGCGTGGCGGCGCGTGAGCCCGCTCGCGCTGCGGCTTCCCGCCAGGAAGGCCGCGGCGCTCGCGGCCATCTTCGCGGCGCTCGGCTATGCGCTGCTCTCCGGCTTCGCGGTGCCGGCCCAGCGCACCTTCTACATGGTGAGCGTGGTGGCGCTCGCGCTGTGGTCGGGCCGCATCGCATCGCCCGTGCGCACGCTCGCCCTCGCGCTGGCGGCCGTGCTGATGGCCGATCCCTGGGCGCCGCTGTCGGCCGGCTTCTGGCTGTCCTTCGGCGCGGTGGCGCTCATCTTCTACGTCGCCACCGGCTGGACCGCGCCCGGGCCGCGTCCTGCGCAGTGGGCGCGAATCCAGTGGGCCGTCACCGTGGGCCTCGCCCCCGCCGCGCTGCTGCTCTTCGGCCAGCTCTCGGTCGCCGGGCCGCTCGCCAATGCGCTCGCCATCCCGCTCGTCTCGGTGGTCGTCACGCCGCTCGCGCTCGCCGCCGCGCTTATCCCGGCGCCGCCGCTGCTGGAGCTGGCGGCCTGGCTGGTCGAATGGCTGCTGCAGTTCCTCGAGGCCTGCGCCATGCTCCCGGGCGCGCTGTGGCAGCAGCACCTGCCTGCAGGGTGGAGCGTGGCGCTCGCGCTGGGCGGGGTCGCCTGGCTGCTCGCGCCGCGCGGCGTGCCGGGACGCGCTTGCGGCCTCGCGCTGATGGCGCCGGCATTCCTCGTCCTGCCTGCCGCGCCGGCGCACGGCAGCGCCTGGATCACGACCTTCGACGTCGGCCAGGGCCTTGCGGTCATGGTGCGCACAGCGCAGCGCACGCTGCTGTACGACGCGGGCCCTGCCTTCGGGGCCGACGCCGACAGCGGCGGGCGCATCGTGCTGCCCGCGGTGCAGGCGGCCGGGGTGGCGGCCATCGATCTCATGGTCCTCACGCACGAGGACACCGATCACGTCGGCGGCGCGCTGTCGGTGCTCGAGAGCATGCCGGTCGGCAGCCTGGCTTCCTCGCTGCCGCAGGCGCACCCGCTCAACACGCTGGTGGGCGCGCCCGCGCGCTGCGCCGCCGGCGTGCGCTGGCAATGGGACGGAGTGCGCTTCGAGTTCCTGCATCCGGCCGCCGGTGCGCAGCATCCGCGCCGCAACAACCGCAGCTGCGTGCTGCACGTCGCGGCCCAGGGGGGCTCGATGCTGCTGACCGGGGACATCGAAAGTTCCGTGGAAGCGGCGCTGCAGGAAAAAGCGCTGAAAGCCGACGTGCTGCTCGTGCCGCACCACGGCAGCCGCAGCTCCTCCAGCGGCGAGTTCATCGCGGCGGTCGCGCCGCGCTGGGCCGTGGTGGCGGCGGGCTACCGCAACCGCTTCGGCCATCCCAGCGGCGAAGTGCTGGAGCGCTACCGCGCTGCGGGAGCGGCGCTCCTGCGCACCGATCGCGACGGCGCGGTGCGGATTTTTCTGGAGAACGAGGGCATCCGGGTCATCGGAGAGCGCGAGCGGCGCCCGCGCTATTGGCGGCGCGCGCCGCGCGTATAGAATGGTCGCGCAGCAAATCCCCATTGACGAGAGGAGCGGACCATGGCCAAGAAAGCCGCCGGCGGCGGCGTCTACCGCATTACCGAAGTCATAGGCACGAGCGCGAACTCCTGGGAGGACGCCGCGCGCCAGGCCGTCGAGACGGCGGCGAGCACGCTGCGCGACCTGCGCATCGCGGAGGTCGGCAAGCTCGACGTGCGCCTGGACGAGAACGGCAAGATCGTCCAGTTCCGCACGCGGCTGTCGCTGTCGTTCAAGTACGAAGGCTAGTGTTCACCGCGGTCGTGCGCATCACCGGCGCGGGGCGGCTCGCGGACTTCCGCGAGCGCCTGCGCTGGCTGATGGTGCGCGACGAGGAGGCCGAGGACTACACCGAGCACCATGCCCAGGGCATGCTCGAGTACCGCTTCGCGCCGAAGAAGGGCATTCCCTTCCCGGTGCTCACCGAGGCGTCGGCCGATTTTCCCGAGCTGCAGGTCGAGGCCGAATGGGACCACGACGGCGTGCGCGGCCGCGCGCTGATCGAGAACGGCAAGCTGGTGCAGGCGCCCCCCGAGCTGCCCGGCGATGCGCAGGTCGACGTGGCGGTGGACGAAGACGGGCGCCTCGCGCTCGCGCTCGCCTGCGCGCGCGCCGACTCGCAGCTCGTCGGCTATGCCGCGACCGCCGAGCGCCATACCTATTTTCGCTTCCGCGACGGCGTGCTGACGCTGCTCGATGCCGAGTCGCCCGACGAGACGCTCGAGCGGGTGGCGTTCTCGTTCGTGGACGAATGGATCTGGTACGACGAGGAGGAGGCGCCGCTGGAGCGCGCGCGCTACGCGGGCTACGGCTACGCGGTGCGCGGCGCCAACCTGAAATCGGAAAAGCTCGCGGCGCTGCGCGGAAGCGCCCTGCGATTCTCGTCGCTCGACGCGGCGGGCAAGCAGGCGCGCGAGGCGCTCGTCGCGCAATGGCTGAGCAAGTAGCGCCGCGCCGCAGGTCGGTGCAGTGCGCCTCGCCGCGCGGCCTGCATCGCATGGCCTACCTGGAGTGGGGCGACCCGCGCAACCGCGACGTGCTGGTGTGCGTGCACGGCCTGACGCGCTCGTCGCGCGATTTCGACGAGCTGGCGCGCGCGCTGTGCGGCCAGTTCCGCGTCGTCTGCCCCGACGTCGCCGGCCGCGGGGATTCCGATCGCCTCGCCGACCCGATGCTCTACGCGGTGCCGAAATACGTCGGCGACATGGTGACCCTGATCGCGCGCCTGGACGTCGAGGCGGTGCGCTGGGTCGGCACCTCGCTCGGCGGCCTGATCGGCATGGCGCTCGCCGCGCAGGGCCACTCGCCGGTGGCGCGGCTGGTGCTGAACGACGCCGGGCCGGTGATCTCGCGGGCCTCGCTCGAGCGCATCGCCGGCTATGTCGGCACGAAAATGCAGTTCGCGAGCCTGGAAGACGCCGAGGCCTATATCCGCGGCATTTCCGCGCCGTTCGGGCCGCACAGCGATGCGCAATGGCGCTTCCTCACCGAGACCTGGCTGCGCAGGAACGACGACGGCAGCTGGCGCGCGCACTACGACCCGCGCATCGCCGAGCCGTTCCGCGCCACGCTGCCGGAGAAGGACATGGAGCTGTGGCCGGTGTACGACGCGATCCGCTGCCCGACCCTGGTGCTGCGCGGGGAGCACTCCGACCTTCTCTCCCGGAGCACCACGCAGGAAATGAGCCTGCGCGGCCCGAAAGCGAGGGTAGTCGAAATCCGCGGCGTGGGGCATGCTCCCACCCTGATGCATCCCGACCAGATCGCCCGGGTGCGCGAATTCCTGCTCGAAGGAGGACCCGCTTGAAAAAAATCCTGCTGCTCGCCCCGCTGGTCACCTTGCTTGTCGCGGCGCCGGCGTTCGCGCAATCGACGCTCGACGCCGTGAAGAGCAAGGGCTACGTGCAATGCGGCGTCAACACCGGGCTTGCCGGCTTCTCGCAGCCCGAT
>CAZJJC010000406.1:0-9206 GCA_964546195.1 uncultured Enterobacteriaceae bacterium
CGGCACCTTTCCGGCCGACGAGGGATCGATCCGCTTCCAGGGCCGGCCGATCCATGGCTTGCGGCCCGACCGGATCTGCGCCGCCGGCATCGGCCGCACCTTCCAGATCGTGAAGCCGTTCGCGGGCCTGTCGGTGCTCGACAACGTGATGGTCGGCGGCCTGCTGCGCGAAAAGAGCACGGCCGGGGCGCGTGCGCTTTCACTCTCCATCCTGGAAAAGCTCGGACTGGGGGTGAAGGCGCAGCTCCCCGCCTCTTCGCTCACGCTGCCCGACCGCAAGCGCCTGGAAGTCGCGCGCGCGCTCGCCACGCGCCCGCGCCTGCTGCTGCTCGACGAGGTCATGGCGGGGCTGCGGCCCACCGAATGCGACCAGATGGTGGAAGTGTTCCGCGAGATCAACCGCGCCGACGGCCTCACCATCCTGCTCATCGAGCACGTGATGCGCGCGGTCATGGCGCTGGCGAAGCATATCGGCGTGCTGCATCACGGCGAGGTCATCGCCCGCGGCACCCCCGAGCAGGTGGTGCGCGACCCGGCCGTGCTGGAGTGCTACCTCGGCGAGGAGACCGAGGTATGACCCAAGTAAAAATAGGGACAGACCCCATTTCTGCAGAAATGGGGTCTGTCCCTATTTTTCTGTCGGTGCAGGACCTCGACCTCTTCTACGGCGACGCGCAGGCGCTGGACGCGGTATCGCTCGAGATCGGCAAAGGCGAGATCGTCGCCATCGTGGGTGCCAACGGCGCGGGCAAGTCGTCGCTCATCCGGACGATCGCGGGCATCGAGAAGCCGCGCAGCGGCAACATTCTTTTCAAGAATACCGATATTTCAAAGCTCGAATCGCATGCCATCTGCAACCTGGGCATCGGCCAGGTTGCCGAGGGCCGCCAGGTGTTCCCCAGCCTCACGGTGCTCGAGAACCTGGAGATGGGCGCCATGCTGCCGCGCGCCCGGGGCAATGCGCGGCGCGTGCTCGAGGACGTGTTTTCCATGTTCCCCAAGCTCGCCGAGCGGCGCGGCCAGCTTGCCGGCACCCTGTCCGGCGGCGAGCAGCAGATGCTCGCCATCGGACGATGCCTGATGGGCGCTCCCGAGCTCATCATGTTCGACGAGCCCTCCCTCGGCCTCGCGCCGCTCGTGGTGCAGGAGGTGCTGCACACCATCCGCGTCCTCAACCGCCGGGGCATTACCATCCTGCTGGTGGAGCAGAACGTCGCCGTCTCGCTCAAGCTCTCGAACCGCGCCTACGTGCTGGAGAACGGCCATATCGTGATGAGCGGCCCGGGCGAGGCGCTGCTGCACGACGACCGGGTGCGGCAGGCTTACCTGGGGCTTTGAAGGCCCTCCTGATTTGCATCGGCGTGGCGATGATCGTCGCCACCGCGCTGCCGCTCCTGCGCAAGAAGGCCTGGTGGATCCGCTGGTTCGACTTCCCGCGCCTGCAGATTCTCGCTGTGCTCGCGGCGGTCATCGCCGGCTACCTGCCGCTCGCCGGGGAATCCGCGCTGTCCTTTTTGTTCCTCGGCCTGCTCGCCGCCGCCCTCGCCTACCAGTGTTACATGATGTTTCCGTACACGGTGCTCGCCCGCAAGCAGGTCCAGGACAGCCGCGAGGCGACGCGCGAGTCGACGGTTCGCGTGCTGTTCGTGAACGTGCTCATGGAGAACCGCAACTCGGCGGCGCTGAAGGCGATGATCGCCGAGGCCGCGCCCGACCTGGTGCTGGCGGTCGAGAGCGACGCGTGGTGGCGCGGGCAGCTCGCCTACCTGAGGCAAACCCATCCGCACGCGGTCGAGCATCCGCGCGACAACACCTACGGGATGCTGCTGTACTCGCGCCTGGAGCTGCTCGACCCGCAGGTGAAGTTCCTGGTGCAGGAAGACGTTCCCTCGATTCACGCGCGCCTGCGCCTGGCCGGCGGCCAGGAAGTCGAGCTGCGCTGCGTGCATCCGCGCCCGCCCGCGCCGCGGGAGGCCGCCGAATCCACCGAGCGCGACGCGGAGCTCCTCATCGTCGGCAAGGATCTCAAGCGCCGCAACGCCCCCGCCATCGTGCTCGGGGACCTCAACGACGTGGCCTGGTCGCGCAGCAACTACGAATTCCAGGACACCAGCGGCCTGCTCGATCCGCGCATCGGCCGCGGCTTCTACCACAGCTTCCACGCCAGGTACCCGCTCATCCGCTATCCGCTCGACCATTGCTTCCATTCGAAGCATTTCCGGCTGGTGAGCTTCCAGCGCCTGCGCTACTTCGGCTCGGACCACTTCCCGGTATGCATCGCGCTCAGCTACGAGCCCGAGGCCGAGGCGAAAGACCGGCCTAGCTGATTTTCTGCACGACGCGCTGGAACGCTTCGGCGTCCATGGCGCGCAGCGTCTCGGTGCGCACGTTGCCCAGCTTGCCCATGGTGAGCAGGACGGCGGCCATCGCCTCGTCCGGGCCTTCGATCACCGCCAGCATGTCGTAGCGCCCCATGGTCCAGAAAATGTCGCGCACGCGCACCTCGTTCTTCTTGCACAGCTCGCGGAATGCGTTGGCGCGCTGCGGCGAATCCTTGATGTTGCGGATGCCCTGATCGGTAAAATTCACCAGAACGATATCGAGCGCCATGAGAACCTCCTCCTTTGGAATGGCGCTTGCACGCTACTCCTGCGCAACGGGCAATACAAGGCCTTGAAAGTCCAGCTTCGTCACGCTTCCCTGCCGAGCCTGCTCGGCCTGATCGCGTCGCACTACTGGTTCGTGGTGCTCGACGGCGGCGAAGCGCACCGCTGGGAGGTATGGCAGACGAAGGACGCCGGCGGGCGCAGCATCGGGCACGTGCATTGCGACCTGAAGCCTCCGGACGCCGGCGTCGGCGGCGGCCCGGCGCGCATCGCCGCGGAGTGGACGGGCGCCGAGGCCTTATCGATAAAAGAGGTTCTGGAGAAGGCCGACGCCTACCCCTTCTGCCATCGCTACCGCTACTGGCCGGGCCCCAACAGCAACACCTTCGCCGCCTGGGTGCTGCGCCAGGCGGGCATAGTGCATCCCCTCGCCCGCCGCGCCATCGGCCGCAATTACCGCTGCTAGCGCGCTATGATCCGAACGTATTTCGTAATGTGCAGCTGTCGCGGAACGGACCACCGCCACGTCGAGCAGATCGCGGCGGCGTGTTCGCCGCTTTTTCAGAAAGCTACCTGAACGGGGCATCTTCTATGCACGTCACCATTACCTATTGCGTGCGCTGAAACTACCTGCCGCGGGCTGTCAGTTTGGCGGCCGAGATCAAGCAGGCGTTGGACGTAGAGCCGGAGCTCGTCAAGGGCGATAGCGGCATATTCGACGTCGCGGCGGACGGCGCCTTGTTGTTTTCCAAACACCGGGAGGATCGCTTCCCGGATGCGGCGGAGATCGTGACCAGGCTGCGTCGCTGAGGCGGACCACGGAAGCGCGACGCAAGATTCTGGCTGCGCTACGCCCGGAAGGCACGGTAGCGGTGGAGCGCGCCCTCGGCGGCTATGTCGAGCTGGTGCCGGTGTACACCTTTGACGAGGCGCTCAAGCGCCTGCACGCCGGCAAGGACATCAGCCTGATTCTCTGCGGCATGTATTTCGCGCATACGCGGATGTTCGACCTGCTGCGCACCGCGAAGGAAGAGTTTCCCGGCATCCCGTTCGTCTGCTGCCGCATCGGCGACAGCGAGATCCCCCAGGTGACGCTGGAAGCGGTCGGCATCGCGGCGAAGAGCATGGGCGCCGTGGAGTTCATCAACATGCCGCTGCTGCGTCCCGATCCCGTGGCCGACCAGGAATTTCGCAGCGCGCTGCTGCGCTATCTGAGATAGGAGCTGCAATGGACGCGGATCTCGAACGAATGTCCCGGGAGCAGCTGATGGAGGAGGTAAGGAGATTGCGAAACTATATTCGAGCTTTTCCGCCCTAACTGACGAGCAGGGAGACCGGGAAGCGCCCGAGCAGCTCGGCGAGCGGCCGGGCGCCGCCCTCGACGCGCTCGTCCGTGAGGACGTTGCGGTAGCTGCCCGCGGGCAGCTCGAGCTTCGCCTCGCCCCAGGCGCGGCTGCCCAGCGGCGCGAGCTCGCCCTCCTCCATCAGCCCGGCGAAGAGGCGCGGGGCCACCGGGATGACGGTGTGATCGGCGTGCTGCAAAGCGAATGCCGCAATGTTTTCCTCGCGTCCCCCGTCGGCGTGCAACGGCGTGTACTTGCCGCCGTGAAAAAGACGCGGATGCGCGCGCCGCACTTCCAGGCCCTTGCGGATGACATGCAGCTTCGCCTTTCCGCTGGAAAGGCTGCGCAGGAGCTGCCCGGGGTCGGTCTCGTTCTCCTCGAGAAGCTTGTTCCGGGAAGCGTAGTCCACCGGCCGGCGGTTGTCGGGATCGACCAGGCTGAAGTCCCATAGCTCGGTGCCCTGGTAGTAGTCGGGCACGCCGGGCGAGGCCACCTTCAGCACCGCCTGCGACAGTCCGACCAGCATCCCGAGATGCGCGAGCTGCGCCACCGCATCGTTCACTTCCTTCACGAACACCGGGTTGTCGAGCGACTGCACTACGAAGCGCTCGAGCGCCGCTTCGTACTCGGTGTCGGGATTGATCCAGCTCGAGCGCGCCTTCGCCTCGCGCACCGCTTTGAGCATGTAGCTTTTCAATCTCTCCTTGATCGTCCTCAGCTCGCCGTCATCCGGAGGAGAAACAGGCCAAACGCCGAGCAAAGCCTGGTAGTAGTGGTACTCGTCGGCCTTGGACGGCAGGCTCTCGCCGCCGGTGTCGGTGCGGCGGCTGCGGTTGGCGGTGTGCCAGCGGCGCAGCTGCAGCCGCCACGCGGAGGTCAGCTCCGAGAGCAGGCCGATCCTCGCGCGCGCGTCCTCCGAGCGCTTGGTGTCGTGGGTGGAGGTCCCGATCATGGTGTAGTTCCAGTGCCTTGCGCGGTCCTCGCTCGCCGCGTGGAAGGCCTTCAGGGAGAAGCCGAAGTCGCGCGGATCGTTGCCCACCTCGTTCAGCGCGATGAGGCGGTTGTAGCGGTAGAACGCGGTGTCCTCGACGCCTTTCGCGACCACCGGCGCGGTGAGCTGCTGGAAGCGCATCGCGAACTCCACCATCTGCCGGCGCCGCGCGCCGCCTTTCGGCGCCACCTCCAGCGTGAGCACGCTGCGCACGAAGTCGAACACGCTCGGATCGGCGATGCGGCTCGCGCGGCGCGCGGCCTTGACCGCCCAGTCGATGTAGCGCCGGTCGTGGTCGCTCACGCCGCGGCCGGTGACGTAGGTGCGATAGACCGGGAAGCGCGCGGCGATCTCGGCGAGCGCCTTGCGCAGCACGCTGTCGGTGTAATCGCGCGTGTGCCGGTTGCCCGAGGCGATGCGCGCCAGGCGCCGGCCCAGGCCGTACAGCTCGGCGGCGAGCGTGGTGCCCATGATGAGCACGCGGCTGTCGTAGGAAAGCTCGTCGAACGAGCGCCGCTCGCCGGTGAAGCGCTGATAGATGCGCTCGAAGCGCGCGGCCGCCGTGCCGTCGATGAAAAGCCCGGTGAGCAGATTGGCGTAGCGGTAGCCGGTGGTGCCGTGCACCTTCCACTCGGGGCGCAGCGACTCGTGGTCCGCCAGGATCTTCTCGATCAGCACCCAGGGCCGCTCGGCCAGCCCCTGCAGGCGCTCGAAATACTGCTCCGGGTCGGCGAGGCCGTCGGGATGGTCGATGCGCAGCCCGTCGACGCCCGGGCGCCGCGCGAGCCTGCCGATCAGCGCATGCGTCGCGTCGAACACCGCGCGGTCCTCGGCGCGCAGCGCGGCGAGGTCGGTAATCTCGAAAAAGCGCCGGTAGTTGATCTCGTCCGAGGCGACGCGCCAGAACGCCAGGCGATAGTGCTGCTTCTCCAGCAGGCGGTGCAGCGCCAGCGGATCTTTCACCGCCTTCAGCCCTTTCAGGGATCTCGCATTCAGCGGGAAGCTCTGGTCGTAGTAATGCACGCGCCATTCACCCTTCACCCGGGCGAGCTTGATCTCGCCGTCGTCGAGCGCCTCGCCGTAGTGCTTGCCGAGCACCGGAAGCAGCAGCTTGCCGCGGCCGCGCTCCCAGTCGATGTCGAAGAACTTCGCATAGGCAGAGGCGCGGCCCTTCTCGAGGACATCCTGCCACCAGGGGTTGTCGCCGTGCAGCACCCCCATATGGTTCGGCACCACGTCGAGCACCAGGCCCATGCCGTGGCGGCCGAGCGCCTCGATGAGCTCATCGAGCTCGGCCTCGGTGCCGATTTCCGGATTGATCCTGCCGTGGTCCACTACGTCGTAGCCGTGCATGCTTCCCGGGCGCGCCTTGAGGAACGGCGAGGCGTAGACATGGCTCACGCCCAGGCGCGCGAGATACGGCACCAGCGCGCTTGCGCCGGTGAAGCGAAAGCCCTTGTGCAGCTGCAGGCGGTAGGTCGCTACCGGGACCACGCGCGGCGCGCCGAACGCCTTGCCTTTTCCGGCAATGCTTCTTTCCGCCATTGCATCCACGAGCGCCTGCATACGGGGATCCGCGCTCCAGCGCTCGAGCGGCACCGGAAGCTTGCGGCGCCAGTTGGGATGCTCTCCGATCGTGCCGGGAAGGTTGGCCTGCGCGAGCACCTCGAACACGTCTTCGGGCTGCACCATTAGGATCTTCGAAGGCGTGCGCGCGAGGAAGACGTGGGCGCTTTGCGCCGAAGTGCCATCCAAAACCTTTTGCAGAAGCGCCTTATCGGCTTCGCGCTGCTGCTTTTCCCTGGCCGTATCGACCGTGAGGCCGAGCTGCTCGCGCAGCTCGAGATCGCGCCCCGCCCAGAACCCCTTCCAGGTGGGCAGGTCGTGCGTGCTCAGGCACACCAAGGCGTCGCGCGGGTACGCCGGAGCGGGCGTGTCCTTCTCGAATAGAAAGGGCCGGTAAGACAGCACGCCGGCCTTGTTCAACGCCGCGCGCAGCTCGGCGGGCACCGTGCCGAGGTCCTCGCCGATCACCATGCAGCGGCGGCGGCGGCTCTCCTGCGCCAGGATGCCGAGCAGCTCGCGGAACGGGTAGTGGACGTAGCCCCCCCTGTCGGCCTTGTGCCCCTGCGGGATCCAGTACAGCCGCTCCAGGGCCATGACATGGTCGAGGCGCACCGCGCCGCCCTCGGGCATGTTGGCGCGCAGCAGATCGATGAACGGCCGGTAGCCCGCGGCTTGCAGCGCGCGCGGAGAATACGGCGGCAGGCCCCAGTCCTGGCCGCGCGGATTGAACTCGTCCGGCGGCGCGCCGATCGAGGCGCCGGTGGCGTAGGCAGCCTGGTCGGACCACACCTCCGCGCCGCCGCGGTCCGAGCCGAGCGCGAGGTCGAAATACAGGCCGACCGGCATGCCGAGCTCGCGTGCGCGGCGCTGCGCAGCATCGAGCTGCAAGCGGGCGTTCCACTGCAGGTAGGAATGGAATTCGACGCGCTCCTGCTTCTGCCTTTCGAAGGCTTTCACTTCCCTCGAGGAGGGCTTGCGGAAGGTCTTGGGCCACTCCTGCCAGTTGCCGCCGAGCTGCTCCGCGAGCGCCTCGTACAGCGCATAGTCGCGCAGCTCGCGCGCGCTGCTGCGCTTGAAGTGGTCGAGCTGCTTGCGCCGCGCGCGATCCTGGCGGAAGCGGGCATATAGAAGCTCGAGCACCTCGCGCTTCGCCGCGCGCACGGCGTCGTAATCGACCAGCTCGCTTTCGCGCAGCGCGGCGATTCGTTTCTTGAAGTCGGCAGAAACGACCAGGCGCTGCGCGGCTTCGCACTTCGGAAATTCTGCGATCGCCTCGACGTCGAGGTAGACCGGATTCAGGGCGTGGCGGCTGGAGGGACTGTAGGGGCTGACCCAGGCTGCATGCAGAGGATTGACGCCCACTACGGCGGCGCCCATGCCGGCGGCAATCTCCACCAGCGCGCGCAGGTCGCTCAAGTCGCCGACGCCCCAGTTGCGCGCCGAGCGCACGCCGTAGAGCTGCACCACGAAGCCCCAGATGCGCCCGCCCTTCGCCAGCAGCTCCGGCTGATGGCAGGCGCCTTGCTGGATGCTCAGTTTCTTCGACCGCCGCCGCGGGCCAAGCGCCTTCTCGAGCGCACGGCGCGTCTGCGGGTCGATCCGGTTCTCGCGCTGCCAGACGTCGAGGTAGCTGGGCGCGATCTCGCTCATGGCGAGAGCCACCAGCTCACCGACCAGGCTTCGAGCGTCTTGTCGGCCGGCCCCCAGAGGCAGCGTCCCGGGGGAAGCGCCTCGACGCCCATCGCCTGCTCGCCGCAGTTCGCGAGCAGCGCGAGGCCGCCTTCCCAGGTCACCTCGAAGGCGCGCGCGCCGAGCATGCGGTAGCGCCCGGGGCCGAAGCTGCGGGTCGCGATCTCGGTCTTGCGCACCTCGAGCAGGTGCTTGTAATGCGCGAGCCAATCCCTGCCCGCGGCGCTGCGCGCGTCCTTCCAGCGCAGCACGCTGCGCTTGAAAGTCTGCTCGGCCAGCGGGTCCGGGATGCGCGCGCGCGCCTTGGGATCGGCGAACGCGGCGAAGCGCGCGAACTCCTCGCGCCGCCCGTTGCGCACCGCTTCGCCCAGCTCGCCGGCGAAGTCGCAGAAATAAAGAAACGGCTGCTTGCAGCCCCACTCCTCGCCCATGAAGAGCAGCGGCGGAGAAGGCGCGAGCAGCAGGATGGCGCTTAGACTTCTGAGGACATTTTCCCCGGAAAGCGAAGCGAGCCGTTCTCCGTGCGCCCGGTTTCCGACCTGGTCGTGGTTCTGCATGAAATCCACGAAGCACGAGGGGTCGAGGCGCGCGCTCGGCTCGCCGCGCGGCTCCTTGCTGAAGGGCGACACCTCGCCCTGGTAGGCGAAGCCCTCGGCGAGGCAGCGCGCCAGGTGCTTCGCCGGCGCGTCCGAGTAGGCGGCGTAATAGCCGTCGGCTTCCCCGGTGGCGAGCACGTGGTAGCCGTGGTGCGAGTCGTCGTTCCACTGCGCGTCGTATTTGCCGGGGCCGAGGAAGCGCGCCTGGTTGGCGTCGTTCTCGAGGATCAGATGCACGTGCCTTTCATCCTTGAATTGTTCTCTTATCTCTAACGCCATTTCTTCGAGAACATGAAGCGGCGAGTCGTCGATGATGGCGTGCACCGCGTCGAAGCGCAGGCCGTCGAAGTGATATTCCTCGAGCCAGTAGAGCGCGTTGTGGATGAAGAACTCGCGCACCGCGCGCTGCCCGAAG
>CAZJJC010000407.1:0-3933 GCA_964546195.1 uncultured Enterobacteriaceae bacterium
GAAGGCAAGCTGCCGGCCTGCGCCGAGATGTGCTCCACCAAGGCGCTGCTGGGCGGCGACGGCGACGTGATCGCCGACATCTACCGCGAGCGCGTGCTGCGCCGGGGCAAGGGCTCCGAGGTCTGGGGCTGGGGCACGGCCTACGGTCCGGGCAAGCCCGGCGCGACCCCACCACAACAGCAGCCCGCGCAGCAACCGGCGAAGAAGTCATGAAGAGGCTACTGCTCATCGCAGCGGTGCTCGGCCTCGCGGCCTGCAGCGAGGAGACGCAGGTCGTCAACTACGAGCAGGGCAAGTACAAGGGCAAGACGGACGGCCTGCCCTGGGACAACGAGCCGCAGGCGGCGGAATGGCGCGGCAGCAAGTGGACCAAGGGCAACCGCGAGAGCTGGGAAGAGGCGATCAAGACGCGCCAGCTCGCCCAGCACGAGCACCGCCGGATCTACCAGTAGGAGGTTCGATGGCTAATCTTTCCAGGCTGTGCCTGGCGGTCTTCTTCTCATTGGCCGCGAGTATCGCACTGGCGCAGCAGCCGCAGGACCGCATCCAGGCGCAGCAGCAGCGCCAGGTGACGCAGCCGGGCAACAACGCCCCGGTCTGGCGCGATGTGCGCAAGGAAGGCGAGGCGCACTACACCACCGACCAGGGACGCGAGGCCGGCGTGCTGGTGCAGTCCGCAGGCGAGACCTGGCGGCAGATTCGCAACGGCCCGCTCACCTTCTACGGCGGCTGGCTGGTGATCGCGGTGCTGCTCATCATCGCCGCGCTGTACGGCGCAAAGGGGCCGGTCAAGCTGCACGAGCGCCCGACCGGCCGGCTGATCCACCGCTTCAGCACCACCGAGCAGATCGTGCACTGGAGCACCGCCATCAGCTTCTGCGTGCTGGGGCTGTCCGGCCTGATCCTGCTGTTCGGCAAGTACGTGCTGCTGCCGGTGTTCGGCTACACCCTGTTCGGCTGGCTGGCGGCGCTGTCCAAGAACCTGCACAACTTCGTCGCGCCGTTCTTCATCCTGGCGGTGCTGGTGATGATTTTCCTGTGGCTGCGGGACAACCTGCCGCGCGCCTACGACTGGCAGTGGTTCCGCAGGGCGCACCGCTTCTTTCTGCGCGGCGAGCATATCCCGTCGGGGCGCTTCAACGCCGGCGAAAAGGGCTGGTTCTGGTTCGGCGTGGTGGGCCTGTCGATCGTGGTGAGCTGGAGCGGCGTGATCCTGCTGTTCCCGAACTTCGACCAGACGCGCGCCCTGATGCAGGACGCCTGGATCTGGCACGCAGCCGCGTCCCTGCTCTACATCGCCCTGTCCCTCGGCCACATCTACATGGGCACCATCGGCGTCGAAGGCGCCTACGGCAACATGCGCACCGGCTACACCGACGAGACCTGGGCGAAAGAGCATCACTCGATCTGGTACGACGAGGTGAGGTCCGGCAGGCGCGCCGCGCCCGGCGGCGCCGTTCCGGCAGGCGCACCTCATATGAAGGAGAAGTCATGAAGCGGATTCTTGCGGCCGTCATCAGCGGCCTGATGCTCGGTGCTTTCGCCGCGTCCCACGCCAAGCTGCCGCCGCCGCCGCCCAAAAGCGACGCGGAGAAGAAGGCCGAAGCCGACAAGGCGGCTGCGACTAAAGCCAAGGACGGCGAGCTGCTCAACAGGGCCATGGACAAGGCCGTCGCCAACTACAAGAAGAACAAGGGCGTCTCGATGGGCGGCCAGAAGTGAGGACGGTCCTGCTTGCCATGGCCGCGGCAGCCCTCGCGGGCTGCGAGAGCATGCAGCAGGGCGAGGACGCGCCGCGCGCCACCGCGAGCCTGAAGGCCACGCAGGGCAACAAGGCCTTCGGCGAGGCGACTTTCGAGCAGGTGGGCAGCAACAAGGTCCGCGTCATCGTGTTCGCGCAGAACCTCAAGCCCGACGCCGAGCACGGCTTCCACATCCACGAGGCCGGCGACTGCAGCTCGCCCGATGCCATGAGCGCCAAGGGCCACTTCAATCCGCTCGGCAAGCCGCATGGCCAGCCCGGGTCGCAAAGCCACGCGGGCGACCTGCCGATGCTCAAGGCGGCCAAGAACGGGCGCGCCAAGCTCGACGCCGAAATCGAGGGCATTACCGTGACCCCGGGCAAGACGAGCATCGTCGGCCGCGGCCTCATCATCCACGCCGACCCGGACGACTTCAAGACGCAGCCCACCGGCAATGCGGGCGCCCGCCTCGCCTGCGGAGTGATCCGGCCCGGCTGAGCGAATTCTGGAGGAGAGGGGCGGGAAGGGCGCCTGCTTTGGCGCCCTTTCTTTTTGCGGCGCCCTTCTTTTTGGCTAGGTGCCTTCGACGATGATCACCTTGCCGCGCGATGCCCGCTGGCGCAGCTTGATGAGCGGCGCGTAGTCCTGCGAACGGTAGAACTCGAGCGCCTGCTTCATCGAAGGGAACTCGAGCACCGCCAGGCGATTGGGCTGCCAGCCGCCTTCCAGCGGCTCCACCTTGCCGCCGCGCACGATGTACTTGCCACCGTACTTGCCGACCACGCCCGGCACCTTCGAGCGGTACTCCTCGTAGGCCGTGGGGTCCGTGATGTCGATCTCTGCGATCACATAGGCAGCCATGTGTTCTCCCTCAAAGAATGAATCGCGACAGCATACCGAGCAGCGCCATGACTGCAACCGTTTCCACGAGCCCGCGATGCAGCCGCAGCATCAGCACCGCGGCGATGAGCGCCAGCACGCCGGCTTTCCAGTCGAGCGCCGCAGGGTCGAAGGCGTACCAGCGCAACGGCCCCGCCCGGACTTCCTGCACGCGCGCGAACAGCACGTGCAGCGCGAACCAGAGGGTCAGGTTCAGGATCACGCCGACCACCGCCGCGGTAATCGCCGCAAGGGCGCCCGAAAGGCGCTGGTTCGACCTCAACTGCTCGATGAACGGGGCACCCACGAAGATGAGCATCATTGGCAAGGCAAACGTGACCCAGGTGGTCAACGCCGAACCGAGCAGCGCCGCGCCGAGCGGCGAGAATGGTGCCGGATCACGCCAGGCGGCGAGGAAGCCCACGAACTGGGTGACCTTGATCAGCGGACCTGGCAACGTTTCGGCAAGACCGAGGCCATCGACCATCTCGGGCGCGGTCATCCACCCGTAATTTTCCACTGCCTGCTGCGCCATGTAGGCGAGCAGGGCGTAAGCGCCGCCGAAGCTCACCACCGCCAGCTTGGAGAAGAACGCGGCGATGTCGAACAGCACATGGTCCGTGCCCAGCGCCAGCACGACCAGCGCTATCGGGGCGAGCCACAGCGCCAGCCCGACCAGCCCGGCGCGCAGCGCGTGGCGCCAGGCGCCGGGGTTCTCCGCGAACCGCGCGAGCTGCTTCCTTTCCGTGGTGAAGAAGCCGATCGCGCCGGCAGCCGCGACGATGAGCGGAAACGGCAGGTCGAGGAAGAAGATGCCGACGAAGGCGGCCGCCGCGATGCCGAGCAGCAGCCGCGTCTTCAACGCGCGGCGCCCGATGCGCAGCAGCGCCTCGACCACGATCACCAGCACCGCCGCCTTGATGCCGAAGAGCGCGCCTTCCACTGCAGGGACCCCTTGCCCGAGCACGTACAGCAGGCTCACGCCGAGCATGACGAGCGCGCCGGGAAGCACGAACAGGATGCCGGCCGCGAGGCCGCCGCGCGTGCCGTGCAGCAGCCAGCCGACATAGGTAGCGAGCTTCTGCGCCTCCGGGCCCGGCAGCAGCATGCAGAAGTTGAGCGCGTGGAGGTAGCGCTCTTCCTCTACCCACTTCTTCTCGTCGACCAGGACGCGGTGCATCAGCGCGATCTGCCCCGCCGGCCCGCCGAAGCCCAGGCAGCCGATCTTGAGCCATACCGCCAGCGCTTCCCGGAACGTTACCGGTACATTGCCGGGTTCCACGTATGGATCTCCTCCTTGCCGCTCCTGCAC
>CAZJJC010000408.1:0-3777 GCA_964546195.1 uncultured Enterobacteriaceae bacterium
ATCGCGCGCGATCTCGCCAAGGCGGGCCTCAACATCATGATCTTCAACCAGCGCTCGGTGCAGGAGATCCTGTCGATGATCCTCACGCTGTCCTCCATCGTCGGCGTGACGCAGAAGGGGCTGGCGCTGATTTCGGAGCTCGAGCAGGGACTTATCCAAATACGAGACAAAGCAAAGGCGTTTCCGCGCCGGCCGCGGGTCTACTTCGAAGAATGGGACGAGCCGATGATCAGCGCCATCCGCTGGGTGAGCGAGCTCGTCGAGATCGCCGGCGGCGAGGACGTACTCTCGGAATTGTCGCGCTCGCAGTCCGCCAGCGGGCGCATTCACGACGGCAGCGAGGTCATCAGGCGAAAGCCCGAGGTGATCCTCGGCTCGTGGTGCGGCAAGAAATTCCGGCCCGAGCGCGTCGCGTCGCGCCCGGGCTGGCAGGACCTTCCCGCCGTAAGGGAACATCAACTGTTTGAAGTGAAGTCCGCGGACATCCTGCAGCCCGGGCCGGCGGCGCTCACCGACGGCCTGCGCCGCATTCACTCGGTTCTGGACGCCTTCATCTCCAAAAGGTGAAACGGGGGCGCGCCGCCGTCCTTGCCCTGGCCGGCATAGACAGTAAGGTGCGGGAACGGGATCTCGATTCCGCGCTGGTCGAACGCCTTTTTCAGCCGCTTGAGGAACTCGCGCTTCACGTTCCACTGCTGGATCGCCGGCACCACGCGCAGCCGCGCGCGCAGCACGACCGCCGAGTCGGCCCATTTGTCCACCCCGAGGATTTCCAGTTCGGCGACCATGCGCTCCTTCCAGTCAGGATCGGCACGCATCGCGCCGGCCGCCTCGCGCATCACCGCGAAAGCCTCGTCCGGATCCTCGCGGTAGGCGATCCCCACCTCGATCACCGCGGTGGCGTACTCGCGCGTGCGGTTGGTGACTACGGTGATCTCGCCGTTGGGCACGTAATGCACATGCCCGTCGAGGTCGCGCAGACGCACGTAGCGCAGCGTGACCTCCTCGACCAGTCCGCCGATGCCCGCCACCTGCACCACGTCGCCCTGGCGCACCTGGTCATCGAGCAGGAGGAAGAACCCGGCGAGGAAATTCTTGACGAGGCTCTGTGCGCCGAAGCCGATGGCCACGCCCGCCACGCCGGCGGTTGCGAGGATCGGCGCCACCGAGATACCGACCTCGCCCAGCACCAGCATGCCGGCGACCAGCAAGATCACCACGCCAGCGGCGTTGCGGAACACGCGGGCGAGGGTTTCCACCCGGGAGATCTCATCGCCACTGGTGCGACGCCCCATGTAGGCGCGAAACAGGCGGATCAGGCGCCCGGCTACGATCTGCAGGATCCAGGCGAGCACCAGAATGACGACGATGCGCAGCACCAGCGTCAGCGCCGCGCGGACCTCCGGATCCAGGTCCCTGAAGCCGGCTAGGAGCTGATCCAGATCAGTGCAATCCCAGCGAAGCCTCGACGTTGCGGACCATGGCGACCAGCCGCGGCCCGATGTCCTCCTCGAGCTGGCCCTTCTTCAGCACGAAGGCCGGCACGCCGCAGTTGAAGGCCACGATCTCGCCGTCCACGGTGCGCCGCATCGGCACGCCCACCGCGAAATGCTCGCGGCGCAGCTCGCCCATGGAGGCGCAGAAGCCGCGCGCGCGGATGTCCTCGAGCGCCTTGTCGATCACCGGCCGGTATTTGCGGTGCGACTCGGGCTCCTTCACCTTCATGTGGTTGAGCACCGCCTCGCGCTCGGGCGGGGTGCAGGCGGCGAGGAAGGCGCGGCCGATGACCGATTGCGAGATCGGCACCGAGGTGCCGATGTCGGGCAGGGTGGTGATGCCGTTGCCGCTGCGCGAGGACTCCACGTACACCATGTTGAGCCGGTCGCGCACGCCCATCGACACCCAGCCGTTACAGTAGTCGGCCAGCTCCTTCATCATCGGCCGCGCCACCTGGCGCACGTTCATCGAGGCGAGCAGCGGATAGCCGATCGACAGCACCGCCGAGCCCAGCTGGTACTTGCCCAGGCGCATGTTGTGCCGCAGGTAGCCCAGCTTGGTGAGCGTATAGGTCAGGCGCGATACCGTCGGCTTGGGCAGCCCGGTGCGCACCGAGATCTCCTTGTTGCCGAGCAACGGCTCCAGCGGGGTGAAGCAGCGCAGCACCTCCAGGCCGCGCGCCAGGGTGGTAGCGAACTGGCGGTCGCCTTCGTGCTCGTAGCTGAAGGTCGCGGTCGGCTGAGAAAGCGGTGCCGAGGCTTCGGGGGCGCCCATGGAAAAGCTCTCCTCTCTTATGTTTCTGGTCTTGGCTTTGGGGTGAAACGCAGCGGAATGGCTTGCGTTTCGATATTCTGTCGCCCACGCTCGCGTGTCAACTTAGTCGTATCAAATTTCACATAGTGAAATCTCATCTCTTCGATTTGGAAGGCAAGGTGGCGCTGGTCACCGGCTCGACCCGCGGTATCGGCAAGTCGATCGCCGAGGAGCTTGCGCGGGCCGGCGCCAGGGTGAGCATCTCGAGCCGCAAGGCCGAGGCCTGCGAGCAGGTGCGCGCCGAGTTCGAGACCCAGGGCTTCCAGGTCCTGGCGCAGCCCTGCAACGTGTCCCGCAAGGAGGAACTGCAGGCGCTGGTCGAGGCGACCCGCGGCAAGTGGGGCGGGATCGACATCGTCGTTTCAAACGCCGCCTCCAATCCCTATTACGGGCCGCTCACCGGCATTTCCGACGAGGCCTTCGACAAGATCATGGTCAACAACGTGAAGAGCGTGCTTTGGCTTGCCAGGATGACGCTCCCGGGAATGGCCGAAAGGGGCGGCGGGAGCTTCATCGTCGTGGGCTCGATAGGCGGCCTCCTCGCCAACACCGTGATCGGCGCCTATGGGGTCTCGAAGGCCGCCGACCACCACCTGGTGCGCAACCTGGCCGCCGAATGGGGACCGAAAAACGTGCGGGTCAACGCCATCGCGCCGGGGCTGGTCAAGACCGAGTTCGCGCGCGCGCTGTGGGAGGACGAGAAGCGCGCCGCCGAGCGCATCCAGGCCACCCCCCTGCGACGGCTCGGGGAGCCGCGCGATATCGGCGGCATCGCGGTGTTCCTCGCCTCGGACGCCGCGGCCTTCATCACCGGGCAGTGCATCGTCGCCGACGGCGGCGTTACCATTCTGTAGTTACGGGTCACATCCGAGCTTCCATGGATCTCAATTATTCCCCCGAGGAGCTGGCCTTCCGCGACGAGCTCAGGACCTGGCTGCAGTCGAATCTGCCGCAGGATCTGAAAGAGAAGGTGGCCCGCTATTCCCATCTCTCGAAAGAGGATCTGCTGCGCTGGCACAAGATCCTGGCGAAGCAGGGCTGGGTGGCGCCGGCCTGGCCCAAGGAGTGGGGCGGCACCGGCTGGACCCCGGTGCAGCGCTACCTCTTCGAGGAGGAGCTGGGCTATGCCGGCGGGCCGATGCTCATACCCTTCGGGCTTTCCATGTGCGCGCCGGTGCTGCTGCGCTTCGGCACCGAGGCGCAAAAGCAGCGCTTCCTGCCGCGCATCTACCACGGCGAGGATTTCTGGTGCCAGGGCTATTCCGAGCCGGGATCGGGCAGCGATCTCGCGTCCCTGAAGACGAAAGCCATCCGGGAAAAGGACTGCTACATCGTCAACGGCCAGAAGATCTGGACCACGCTCGCGCATTACGCCGACTGGATCTTCTGCCTGGTGCGCACCGACCCCAACGCCGAGCGCCGCCAGGAGGGCATCTCGTTCCTCCTCATGGACATGAAGACGCCGGG
>CAZJJC010000409.1:0-2610 GCA_964546195.1 uncultured Enterobacteriaceae bacterium
TACGCGCCTGCCGCGCGAAGCCGCGCGCCGCCTGATCGGCAAGATGGCGCATCCGCTCAACCGGCCGCGGCTCGATGCCGGCAGCCGGCGCGTGGTCGAAGGCTACGGCGTGCTGCAGCCGCGCGTGACGCCTTCGCTGCCGGTCGGCCGCGAGGGGTCGCTGTTCCAGCGCATCTTCTCCAGCGCGAGCGGCATCGATCCTTACTCGGCGGCGGTATCGGACGTGTACCAGGATCTTCTCGGCGAGGGCTCCTATACCGGCAAGGGCATCTACGACGTGGATGCCTTCGAGGCCGCGCTCGAGGGCCGCGTGCCGGAGAGCACGCTTCTCAGCCACGATCTGTTCGAAGGGACCTTCGCGCGCGCCGGCCTCGCTTCCGATATCGAGGTGGTCGAGGAATTCCCCTCGCGCTACGACGTGGCCGCGGCGCGCCAGCACCGCTGGACGCGCGGCGACTGGCAGCTGCTGCCGTGGATTCTCGGTCCGGCGCTGCCGGCGCTCGGGCGCTGGAAGATGCTGGACAACCTGCGCCGGTCGCTCTCGGCACCGGCGAGCCTGGCGGCGCTTGTGGCCGGGTGGATGCTGCCGCTGGAGGCCGCGCTCATCTGGACCGGCTTCGTCGTGTCGACGATTGCGCTCGCCACGCTGCTTCCGGTGATCGCCGCGGTCGTGCCGCGGCGCGCGCGCATCACGCTGCGCAGCCACCTGCGCGCGCTCGCCGCCGACCTCCGGCTGGCGCTCCTCCTCACCGGATTGCAGATCGCGTTTCTCCCGCACCAGGCCTGGCTGATGGCCGATGCGATCGCAAGAACGCTCTATCGGCTGCTCGTCAGCCGCCGGCATCTGCTCGACTGGGTCACGGCGGGCCAGGCGGCGGTCAGCCGCCGGCTCGACCTCCTGGGTTTCTACCGGCACATGAGCGGCGGCGGCGTCCTCGCCGTGACGGCGGCGCTGGTCGTGTGGTGGGGCGCAAGCGAGGCCTGGCCGGTGGCGTTGCCGTTCGTGCTCGCCTGGATCGCGTCGCCGGCGATCGCGCGGTGGACAAGCCTGTCGCCGCGCGGCGCGGGGCGGGTGCCGGTCTTGCCGGCCGACGCCCTGGCGCTGCGGCGGGTCGCGCGCCGCACCTGGCGCTACTTCGAGACCTTCGTGACGGCGACGCACCACTGGCTGCCGCCCGACAATTTCCAGGAGGACCCGAAGCCGGTCGTCGCCCGCCGCACTTCGCCCACCAATCTCGGCGTCTACCTCCTGTCCGCGGTGAGCGCGCGCGACTTCGGATGGGCGGGGACCACCGAGACCGTCGAGCGGCTGGAAGCGACGCTCGACACGATGGGCAGGCTCGCGCGCTTCCGCGGGCACTTCTACAACTGGTACGACACGCGCGATCTGCGGCCGCTCGAGCCGCAGTACGTCTCTTCGGTCGACAGCGGCAACCTCGCCGGACACCTGATCGCGCTCGCCAACGCGTGCCGCGAGTGGAAAGTCGCACCCGCGGCCGGTGCCGAGGCCATCGCGGGCATCGAAGACGCGCTCGATCTCACGCGCGAAGCCCTGCGCGCGCTCCCCGGCGACCGGCGCACGCAGACGATTGCGCGCGACCACCTCGAAGCCGCGCTCGATGCGCTCGCCGCCGCGCTCGGCCAGGGACTCGCCGGCGTTGCGAGCGACGCCGCGCCCCACGCCGCGACGATGGTCGACATCGCCCGGGCGCTCGCCAGCGAGCGCGGCGACGAGGCCGGCGCCGAAATGCTGTTCTGGGCCGAGGCCACGCAGCGCTCGATCGAGAGCCACCGCCGCGACCTCGCGCCGGCACTCGAGGGTCGTCTTGCAGCCCTTGAAGAGCGCGCGCGGGCGATCGCCGGTGAAATGGACTTCGGCTTTCTCCTCGACCGTGAGCGCAGGCTGCTCTCGATCGGCTACCGCGTCGGCGAAGGCCAGCTCGATCCGAGCTGCTACGATCTGCTCGCGTCGGAAGCGCGCCTCGCGAGCTTCGTGGCGATCGCCAAGGGCGACGTCGCCTCGCGGCACTGGTTCCGGCTCGGGCGCGCCGTCACCCCGATCGGCCATGGGGCGGCACTCATCTCATGGTCGGGGTCGATGTTCGAGTACCTGATGCCCTCGCTCGTCATGCGCGCGCCGGCCGGGAGCCTGCTCGAGCAGACCAGCCGCCTGGTGGTGCGCCGGCAGATCGCCTACGGCGCCGAGCTCGACGTGCCCTGGGGCGTCTCGGAGTCGGCGTACAACGTGCGCGACCTGGAGCTCACCTACCAGTATTCGAACTTCGGCATTCCGGGCCTGGGTCTCAAGCGCGGGCTGGGCGAGAACGCCGTCATCGCGCCTTACGCGACGGCGCTCGCGGCGATGGTCGACCCGGGCGCCGCGACGCGCAATTTCGCCCGACTCGCAGGCGCCGGCGCGCTCGGGCGCCACGGCTTCTACGAGGCGCTCGACTACACGCCCGCGCGCCTGCCCGAGGGGAAGAAGGTCGCGATGGTGCGCGCCTTCATGGCGCACCACCAGGGCATGACCGTGGTCGCGATCGCCAACGCGCTGCTCGACGGCAGGATGCGGGCGCGGTTTCACGCCGAGCCGATCGTCCAGGCGACCGA
>CAZJJC010000410.1:0-4299 GCA_964546195.1 uncultured Enterobacteriaceae bacterium
AGCTTCTTGAAGCCGTCCCAGACCTTGTCGTAGTCCTTCTGCAGCTGCGGCGCGCTGAGGGCGAACTTGGTCGGGCGGAAGACGTAGCGCGACTCGAACATGAAGGCGAGCGTGTTCTCGATCTTGTGGGGCTTGAGATCGGCCGCGATCGCTTTTTCGAAGGTGGCGAGGTCGGGCCCGTGCGCGCTCATGCAGTTGTGGATCGAAACACCCCCGGGGAGAAAGCCCTCGGCCTTGGCATCGTAGACGCCGTGCACCAGGCCCATCAGCTCGCTCATCACGTTGCGGTGGAACCACGGCGGGCGGAAGCTCGCTTCGGACACCACCCAGCGCGGCGGGAAGATGACGAAGTCGCAGTTGGCCACGCCGGGCTGGCCCGAGGGCGAGGTGAGCACGGTGAAGATGGACGGGTCGGGATGGTCGAAGCTCACGCTGTTCAGCACCATGAAGCGGGCGAGGTCGTACTTGTAGGGCGCGTAGCTGCCGTGCCAGGCGACCACGTCGAGCGGCGAATGCTCGAGCTCGCTCGTCCACAGCATGCCCTGGAATTTCGCGATCACCTCTACGCGGGCCTTGCGCTCCTCGAAGGCCGCCACCGGCGCCTGGAAGTCCCGCGGCTGCGCGAGGCCCTGCGAGCCGATCGGTCCCAGCTCGGGCAGGCGGAAAGGCGGGCCGTAGTTTTCGCAAAGATAGCCCCGGGCCGGCTCATCGAGGTCCACCTTGAACTTCATGCCGCGCGGCACCACCGCGATCTCCCCCGGCTTCACCTGCAGGCGGCCGAGCTCGGTGAAAAGCTCCAGCGCCCCCTGCTGCGGCACGAACATCAGCTCGCCGTCGGCGTTCCAGAAGTAGCGCTCGTCCATCGCGCGGTTGGCGCGGTACAGGTGCACCGCGAGGCCCGCCTGCAGCGCCGGCTCGCCCGACCCGGCGAGGGTCACCAGCCCGTCGATGAAGTCGGCCGGCTTGTCGGGAATGGGGAAGGGGTTCCAGCGCAGCCGGTTCGGCGGCACCTCGGCCTCGTTGAAGGGGCCAGAGCGCAGCAGGCCGTCGGGCCGGCGCACGTACGGGCCGTGCATCGCCGAGGGGCGCAGCCGGTAGAGCCAGACGCTCTGGTTCTCGGCGCGCGGCGCGGTGAAGGCGGTGCCCGAGAGCACCTCGGCGTACAGGCCGAGCGGCGCGCGCTGCGGCGCATTGCGCCCGACCGGCAGGGCGCCGGCGAGCGCCTCGGAGGAAAAGGCGTTGCCGAAGCCGCTCTGGTAGCTCAGCTCGGCCTTGTCCGCGCGCTTGCCTTTGGGCCTGGCTCGCATCTCCATGACTACACCTTACATCTTCAAGGCCGCTGGGAGCCAGAGGGCGAGCGCAGGAAAGGCGACGAGCAGCAGCACCAGCACGAAATCCGCGGCGAGGAAGGGCAGGGTGCCGAGGTAGATCTTGCCTGCCGGGATGTCCGGGTTCTGCGCCTGGATCACGAACACCGTGAGCCCCACCGGCGGGCTGATGAGGCCGATGGTGGCCATGACGGTGACGAAGATGCCGAACCAGACCGGGTCGTAGCCGATCGAGCCCATGAGCGGCAGGATGACCGGGACGGTGATGAGGATGGTGCTCACTTCCTCCAGGAAGGTGCCGAGCAGGAAGTAAAGGGCGATCACCGCGAGCACGATCCACAGCGGCCCGAGGCCCGCTTCGCGCACCCAGGCGACCAGCTCGTCGGGCAGGCGGGTGAGGACGATGAAGCGCGAGAAAATGAAGGCGCCGACGATGATGAAGAACAGCATCGCGGTGGAGTACACGCTGTCGAGCAGGGCCTCGGCGAGGCCGCGCAGGTCGAGGGTGCGGGTGGCGAAGCCGATGAGCGCGGCGGCGAAGGCGGCGATCGCGGCCGCCTCGGTGGGCGAGAACCAGCCCAGATAGATGCCGCCGACCGCGAGGAAGAAAAGCGCCGCAAGCTTCCACAGGTATTTCGCGGCGCGCAGGCGCTCGGCCAGGGGCATGGCCGGGACGAGCGGCGTCCAGCGCGGCCGCAGGCGCGCGATGAGCACCACCACCACGATGTAGAGCGCGGCGAGCAGCAGGCCGGGAAACAGCGCGGCGGCGAACAGCTTGGGCAGGGACTCCTCGGCCACCAGCGAATAGATGGCGAGGATGACCGAGGGCGGGATGAGGATGCCGAGGCACCCGGCGGCGGCCACCGAGCCGGCGGCGAGGCCGTCGTCGTAGCCGTGGCGGCGCATCTCGGGGATGGCCACCTTGGAGAAGGTGGCGGCGGTGGCGATCGAGGAGCCGCAGATCGAGCCGAACGCGGCGCAGGCGCCGATGGTGGCGTGGGTCAAGGCGCCGCGCCAGCCGGAGAAGATGCCGTTGGCGGCCTGGAACAGCTCACGCGACATGCCGGCGCGCGCGGCGATGGCCCCCATCAGGATGAAAAGCGGCACCACCGAGAGCGAGTAGGCGCTCGCCAGCTCGAAGGGCACCGTGCCGAGCATGGTGAGGGCCGTGCGCCAGCCGTCCATGGCGGCGTAGCCGCCCACCCCGACCAGGACGAGCGCGACGCCGATCGGCACGCGCACGAACAGCACCGCGAGAAGGCCTGCCACCCCGGCAAGGCCGATCGCGAGGTTGCTCAAAGTTTTTTCTTGAAGTGCACCAGTGTCACGACGGCGGAGGCCCCCACGCCGAAGAGCACCGGCACCCAGTACCAGATCCTCGGGAGCGAAAGGTCGGAGGTGACGTCGCCGAACTCGTACATGTTGCGGGCGATCGGCAGCATGTACCAGGCCATGCCGGCGAGAACGACGAGGGACACGAGGGTGCCCATCAAATCAAGAATTCTTCTCTGGCGCAGGACATCGACCACCAGGTGCCCTTCGCGCAGGAAGACCGCGGGCAGCGCGATGAAGATGGTGCAGGCAAGCCCGAGCTCGATCAGCTCGAGCATGCCGCGGATCGGGTAGCTGAAGAACGTGCGCAGCAGCACGTCGGCCACCGTCAGCAGCACCATCGCGGCGAGGAAGGCCGCCGCAAGCCAGCCCAGAATCCGGGACAGAAAAATGGGGACGGACCCCATTTTTCCTACTTCCAGAAGGTGCGCGAGGTCTTGGCGTGCTTCGCGGAGAGCTGCTGGATCCTCTTGAAGGCGGCGCGCGCGGGCAGGCCCTTGCCCTCGAGCTCCTTCAGCTTCGCCTCGGTGACTTCCAGGCCCACGGTGCGGAAGCGCTTGTTCTCCGCGGCGGAGAGCTGGATCGGCTGCGAGCCGCCGTCGACCAGCAGCTTCTTGCCCACGTCGTCGAGCGCGTCCCAGCCCTCGCCGACTTCCTTTTCCACGCCCTTCACCGAGTCGTCGAGGAGCTTCTTCAGGTCGGCGGGCAGCTTGCCGTAGAACTCGGGGTTCAGGCCGACGCCGAAGGACGAAACGTAGGAATACATCTCGGTGGAGTACTTGATGGTGCCGCCCATCTTGAAGGCCACGCCGGCGCCGCCGTAGTCGATGAAGGTGCCGTCGAGCACGCCCTTTTGCAGCTGCTCCAGCTGCTCGTTGGGCTGCACGCCGACCGCGGTGCCGCCGAGCTTGGCGATGAACTCGCGGATCACCGGGCCGGAAAAGCGGATGCGCAGGCCGCGCAGGTCGTCGGCGCTGCGGATCGGTTTCTTGGTGGTATGCACGTTGCCCGGCTGGTGCGTGAGCAGCAGCAGCACCTTCAGGCCGCGGTGCTCGGCGTCGAGGTACTTCGCGCGCAGCTCGGCGTCGTTGGTCACCTTGGTGCCGATCTCGGCGCTGCCCACGACGTAGGGCAGCTGCACCAGCTCGGTGAGCTGGAAGCGCCCCGGCGTCGCGCCGTGCAGGAACCAGGACACCTCCGCCTGGCCGGTGCGCGCGAGGTCGTACATCGCGGGCGTGGGACCCATCTGCGAGCTCGGGAAATGCTTGAACGCGAGGCGGCCGCCGGAGGACTTCTCCAGCTTCTCGCCCCACTGCACCAGCCATTTGGACATGAAGTGCTGCGGCGCCACGAAGGTCGCCACTTTCACTTCGTATTTCTGCTGCGCCTGGGCGCCGGCGGCGAAGCCGAGCGCGATAAGACCTGCCAGAACCTTGGTTTTCATGGACCCCTCCTCGTTGCGGGAAATTATACGTACCCCTGAGGGCGCTTATACGAAACCCTGCGGGTTGAGGGACTGCCAGCGCCACACGTCGCGGCACATCTCGTCGAGGCCGAAGCGCGTCTTCCAGCCGAGCTCGCGCGCGGCGAGCGCGGCGTCGGCGTAGCAGGCGGCCACGTCGCCGGGGCGCCGCGGCGC
>CAZJJC010000411.1:0-2836 GCA_964546195.1 uncultured Enterobacteriaceae bacterium
GGTTCAGCAGGTGATGGCCGGAAGAATGGATGTCTTTCAGGTACTCCAACTGTTTGTCGTTCAGCTCGCCGAACATGCGCTCGATGAGCACATCGGAGAATCCTATGATCGCGTTCAGCGGCGTGCGCAACTCGTGCGACATGTTGGCGAGGAACTCGGACTTGTGCCGGTTCGCCACCTCGAGCTGGCGGCTCTTGTCCTGCATCTCGTTGAACAGGCGGACGTTCTCGATAGCGATCGCGGCCTGGTCGGCGAAGATCCTCACTAGAGTGAGTTGCTTGTCGCTGAACGGGCGCACCTCGGTGCGACGGATGAAGATGGTGCCGATGCCGTTCCCCTCGCGCAGGAGCGGTGTAACCAACGTCGTCCTGGTGCCGATCTCCTTCGCCACCGCTGCCCCTTCGGGATACTCTTCGCTGCTTTCCAGCAGGTCCTCAACGTGGATCTGCCTTCCCTCCAGGAGAGCACGACCCGTGACCCTGCCGTGCGAAATCGGCCGGCTGGCACCGATCGGCATGTAGGGGATCGAGCCGTGGTGAGCTACCGTGCGCAACTCGTCGCCCTGCCGAAGCTGTATGACGGCATCCGATGCTTCGCAAAGCTTCGCGGCGCTCGCCGCCACCGCATCGAGCACCGGCTGAATATCCGTCGGCGAGTTGCTGATGACGCGCAGGATCTCGCTGGTCGCGGTCTGCTGTTCGAGCGCTTCCTGGAGCTCCCGGGTGCGCCCCTCCAACTCGCGCTCGAGACCTGCGTAGGAATCGCGCGACCTCATTCGATCACCGCAAAAATGCCCTCGCTCCATACGGCGTCCTCCTCCGGTGGCAGCGCAGAGGCCGCCGCCTAAGCCTTTCAATTGTGGCCCACTTCTTGATGGTGTAGGGAGCGCCGCGGCGTGCGCCAGGAACCTGTCCTGGAACGCACGCCAGGCGGCGTAGGCCTTTCCCATTCACTTGATGACGATCTTCGAGGCGTGCTTGGAGCAGTCCAGCTTCTCGATCCACGACGAGCCCGGCGGGTGCTGTCTGGACAGCTCCCGGCCTTCCTGGCGGAAGCTGTCTACCCACTGGCTAGCCGCGGGCGGCGTCTTGCTCTTCACCCACTGCGTGGGGCCGTTGCCCAGAGCGCCGGTCAGCGCGGAGACCTCCTGCGGGCTCATCCAGTACACGCCCGGCTTGGACGGGTCCTTGGTACCGTATTTTTCGTACGTCAGCTTGTCGACGCACCAGTTGAGCTCCTTCTGCAGCTGGATAGTCTCCGCAATGAGCTTCTCCAGGGCGGCGCGGGTCGGCGGCGTGAGCCGGTCCCACCAGCGCCGGCTCGCGCTCACCATGTAGTAATCGCCGGTGAACACGCCGGCGCCGCCGGTCGTGTAGTAAGGCGCCTGCTCGCGTACGGCGAGCCAGCCGCCGATGCTGGTCATCAGGCCGTCGATCACGCCCGACTCGAGCGCGGTGGGCACCTCGCCGAAGGCCATCACCACCGGGTTGGCGCGCCACGACTCGAGCACCGGGTTCTCGGCCGGGCCCATACTGCGCACCTTGCGGCCGGTGAAGTCCTCGGGCTTGACGTAGCGCTTCTTGCCGCCCACGCCCATGCCGAAGCTCATGTGGCCGGCGCCGAACACCTTGATGTTCTGGTTCTTCTCGAGGCGCTGGGCGAGCGCCTGGAAGGTCTGGGTCTTGTCGATCTGGTCCACCGCGCCCACGGTGGTGAGGATGCCGGGTCCGACGACCGCCATCATGTAGGGATCGACCGGGGCGGCCTTGCCCATCTGCATCCAGGTCATCTCCAGGTTGCCCTGGCGCATCGCCTCGAAGGCCTCGGGGATGGTGTAGAGCGCGCCGGAGTAGTACAGGCGCGCCTCGCTGCCCGGAATCACCTGCGGCAGGCGGTCGGCGAAGTGCTTCATCGCGAGGCCGGCTGGGTGCGGCGGCGGCGGGAAGTCCGCCACGAAGCGCATCACCACCGGCTTCACCTTGGCCTGCGCCTGGGCGGGTTGGGGAGCGCCCCACGCGGCCAGCCCGGCTACCGCCGCGGCCATCGCCAGCATGGGGAAAGGGTTTGCGAATTTCATGAACATCCTCCTCGGATCGTGGAACGCAGCCAGCGACCGTATCCCACCGGGTGCACAGCGTCAATCACCAAGCGGACGCTGCACTGCGTCATTGCCTACAATAAACACCGGTGCTGATCGATTTCTTCCTCAAGTTGAAGAGCCACAAGCTGCCGGTCTCCATCAAGGAGTACCTGACGCTGCTGGAGGCCATGGACAAGGGCGTGATCGGCCCCTCGGTGGAGGACTTCTACTACCTGTCGCGCGCCGCGCTGGTGAAGGACGAGGCCAACTTCGACAAGTTCGACCGCGCCTTTTCCGAGTTCTGGCAGGGCGTGGAAACCATCCCGGGCATCGAGTCGCAGATCCCGCTCGAGTGGCTGGTGAAGCAGGTCGAGCTCAGCCTGTCCGAGGAGGAGAAGAAGCAGATCGAGGCGCTCGGCGGCTGGGAAAAGCTGATGGAAGCGCTCAAGGCGCGGCTCGAGGAGCAGAAAGGCCGCCACCAGGGCGGCGCCAAGTGGATCGGCACCGGCGGCACCTCCCCTTTCGGCGCCTACGGCTACAACCCCGAGGGCATCCGCATCGGCCAGGACGGCTCGCGCAACCGCAGCGCGGTGAAGGTCTGGGACCAGCGCGAATACCGCAACCTGGACGAATCCGTGGAGCTGGGCACCCGGAACATCAAGATCGCCCTTCGCCGCCTGAGGAAATTCGCGCGCGAAGGCTCACCCGACGAGTTCGACCTCGAGAACACCATCCACAGCACCGCCAGGAAAGCCT
>CAZJJC010000412.1:0-14804 GCA_964546195.1 uncultured Enterobacteriaceae bacterium
GATCTCGCGCAGCGCGCGGTCGTTCATGTCGAGCACGCGCTTCCACTGGATGCGCCGCACGTCGATGCCGAGCTCGTTGCCGTGGTGGATGTGGTTGTCGATCAGCGCGGCAAGCAGGTTGTTGGCGAGCTGGATGGCGCCGAAATCGCCGGTGAAATGCAGGTTGATGTCCTCCATCGGCACGACCTGGGCATAGCCGCCGCCGGCGGCGCCGCCCTTCATGCCGAACACCGGTCCGAGGGAAGGCTCGCGCAGGCAGATGAGCGCCTTCTTGCCGATGTGGTTGAGCGCATCGCCCAGGCCGACGGTGGTGGTGGTCTTGCCCTCCCCCGCCGGTGTCGGGCTGATGGCGGTGACGAGGATGAGCTTGCCGTCCTTCCTGCCTTTCAGGCCCTCCAGGTACTTGAGCGACACCTTGGCCTTGTAGTGGCCGTAGGGCTCCAGATGCTCCTCGGCGATGCCCAGCTTCTCGCGCGCCACCGCCGAGATGCGGTGCAGCTTGGCGGCCTGGGCAATTTCGATGTCGGACGGCATGGTGATCGGGCTCCTTCGGGTGGAACGGCTTTTCGCTACCCGTAGAGCTCTTCCAGCGTACGGCCTTTGCCGTAGCCGGGATCGCCCGGGCGCTCCCCGCCCCGGGTGACGCGTACCGCGCAGTACTTGAACTCCGGGATCTTGCCGACGGGATCGAGCTTCGGATTGGTGAGCATGTTCGCCGCCGCCTCGTAGAAGGCAAACGGGATGAACACCGCTCCGCGCGGAGTCCCTTCATCGACTCTTGAAAACAAAGAAATCTTTCCGCGACGCGATTCTACGGTGAGGATGTCGCCCGGCTTCGCTTTCAGCGCCGCGAGGTCGAGGGGATGAATGGAGCAGACCGGCTCGGGCTCGATCGCGTCGAGCACGCCCGAGCGCCGCGTAATGGCGCCGGTATGCCAGTGCTCGAGCTGCCGCCCGGTGATCAGCACCGTCGGGTAGTCGGCGTCGGGCCGCTCGTCGGCGGGAATCAGGTCCGCCGGGACGAACCTGCCGCGCCCCGTGGCGGTCGGGAAATGCGTCTGGAACACCACCGGCTCGCCCGGATCGCCCTCGTTCTCGCACGGGTACGTGACCGACGAATCGCGCTCCAGCCGCTCCCAGGTGATGCCCTTGATCGAGTCCATGCAACCGCGCATTTCCTCCCATACGTCCTTGGGTCCTTCATATTTCCAGTCCAGCCCGAGGCGCTGCGCGAGCTGCACGATGATCCGCAGGTCTTCCCTCGCCTCGCCCGGCGCCTTGAGCGCCCGGCGGCCGAGCTGCACCATGCGGTCGGTGTTGGTCACCGTACCGTCCTTTTCCGGCCAGGCAGTGGCCGGCAGCACCACGTCGGCGAGATAGGCGGTCTCGGTAAGGAAGATGTCCTGCACGACCAGGTGCTCGAGCTTGGCCATCGCGGCGCGCGCGTGCTCGGCGTCCGGATCCGACATCGCCGGGTTCTCGCCCATGATGTACATGCCGCGGATCCTGCCGTCGTAGGCGGCGTCCATGATCTCGACCACCGTGAGACCGGGCTTCTTGTCCAGCGCCTGGCCCCAGACGCCCTCGAAGCGCTTGTTGGCCTCGGGATTGTCGACCCGCTGGTAGTCCGGATACATCATCGGGATCAGGCCGGAGTCCGAGGCGCCCTGCACGTTGTTCTGGCCGCGCAGCGGATGCAGGCCGGTGCCGGGCCGGCCGATCTGGCCGGTCATCAGCGTGAGCGCGATGAGGCAGCGCGCGTTGTCGGTGCCGTGCACGTGCTGGCTGATGCCCATGCCCCAGAGGATCATCGATCCCCTGGAAGTCGCGAACAGGCGCGCCACTTCGCGGATGGTCTGCGCCGGGATGCCGCAGATGGGCGCCATCAATTCCGGCGAGAAGCTCTTCGCGTTGTCCTTCAGCGCGTCGTAGCCGCTGGTGCGGTCTTTGACGAACTCCCGGTTGACCAGGTTCTCGTCGATGATGGTGTGGATCATCGCGTTGAGCAGCGCGACGTCCGTGTCCGGCTTGAACTGGAGATAATGCGTCGCATGTCGCGCGAGCTCGCTGCGGCGCGGATCGGCCACGATCAGCTTGACCCCGGCCTTGGCCGCGTTCTTCATCCAGGTCGCCGCCACCGGATGGTTCGAGGTCGGGTTGGCGCCGATGAGGAACACCACCTCGGCCTCCAGCACGTCGCTCACCTGGTTCGACACCGCGCCCGAGCCGACGCCTTCGAGCAGCGCCGCCACCGAGGAGGCATGGCAAAGGCGCGTGCAGTGATCGACGTTGTTGGTGCCGAAGCCGGTGCGCACCAGCTTCTGGAACAGATAGGCCTCTTCGTTGGACCCCTTCGCCGAGCCGAAGCCGGCCAAGGCGTAGCGATCTTCATCCCTTATTTTTTTCAAGCCGCCGGCGGCAAGAGCGAGGGTCTCCTCCCACGTAGCCTCCCTGAAAACCTCGGACCAGTTCCCGGGGTCGACGGTAAATCGGGCCGTTTTCGGGAAACCCGGCTTCCTGACGAGGGGCTTCGTCAGCCGGTGCGGATGGTGCGCATAGTCGAAGCCATAGCGGCCCTTTACGCACAGGCGGTGGTGGTTCGAAGGGCCGTCCTTGCCGGTCACGAACTGGATGACGTTCTGCTTCACGTGGTAGGTGAGCAGGCACCCCACGCCGCAGAACGGGCACACCGAGTCGACCTTCTTGTCGATCTGCTGCAGGCCGGCATTGCGCGCCGGCATCAGCGCGCCGGTCGGGCAGGCCTGCACGCACTCGCCGCAGGCGACGCAGGTGGATTCGCCCATCGGGTCGTCGAAATCGAACACCGGCACCGAGCGCTCGCCGCGGTAGGCGTAGCCGATGACGTCGTTCACCTGCACTTCGCGGCAGGCGCGCACGCAGCGCGTGCACTGGATGCAGGCATCGAGGTTCACCGCGATCGCCGGGTGTGAAACATCGGCTTTGGGCTGCGTTCTTGCCTTGAATCTGGGACGGCCAACCCCGAGGCGCTCGGCCCACTCGGCCACCTTGTTGTCCCGCGTATAGCTCCTCTCCGTCATGTCGGAGAGCAGCAGCTCGATCACCATCTTCTGCGAGGTGCGCGCGCGCGGCGAGTCGGTAGTGACCTCCATGCCCGCGGTGGGGTAGCGGCAGCACGAAGGTGCGAGCACGCGCTCGCCCTTGATCTCGACCACGCAGGAGCGGCAGTTGCCGTCGGAGCGCTGGTTGCCGCCGTGGCACAGATGCGGGATCTCGATGCCGTGCTTCTGCGCGGTGGTGATGATCGGCTCGTCGGGACGGCCGATCACCGTCTGGCCGTTCAGCTTGAACTCAATCGGCATCATCGCCAGCTGCTGGGTGCTGACTCGCTCCATCAGGACACCTCGTGCGGAAAATACCTCATGACGCTCAGGGCCGGGTTCGGCGTCGCCTGTCCCAGGCCGCAGATCGAGGCGTCCATCATCGCCTGTGAGAGCTCCTGCAGCAGCGGTTGGTTCCAGCTTTTCTCCTGCATGAGGCCGACCGCCTTGCCCGTGCCCACGCGGCAGGGGGTGCACTTGCCGCAGGACTCGTCGTGGAAGAACTTCATGAGGTTTACCGCCGCAGCACTTGCTTTGTCTTTTTGAGATAAGACGACAACGGCTGCGGAGCCGATGAAGCAGCCGTGCGGCTGCAGCGTGTCGAAGTCCAGGGGAATATCGGCCATGGCGGCGGGCAGGATGCCGCCCGAGGCGCCGCCGGGCAGGTAAGCATAGAGCTCGTGGCCCTCGAGCATGCCGCCGCAGTATTCGTTGATCAATTCAAGAAGGGTGATGCCCGCCGCAGCGAGATGCACACCCGGCTTGCGCACGCGGCCCGACACCGAGAAGGAGCGCAGTCCCTTGCGGCCGTTGCGGCCCTGCGCGGCGAACCAATGCGCGCCCTTCTCCACGATCTCGCGCACCCAGTGCACCGTTTCCATGTTGTGCTCGAGCGTCGGCCGGCCGAAGAGGCCGACCTGCGCCACGTAAGGCGGGCGCAGGCGCGGCATGCCGCGCTTGCCCTCGATCGACTCGATCATCGCCGATTCCTCGCCGCAGATATACGCGCCCGCTCCCCGCCTGAGATGAATGGGGGGCAGCGCGCACGGCTTTTCCTGTTGCAGTTTCTCGAGCTCTTTTTCAAGAATGGCCCTGCAACCGGCGTACTCGTCGCGCAGGTAAATCCAGATCTCGCCGACCCCGGCGCACCAGGCGGCGACCAGCATGCCTTCCAGGAAGCGGTGCGGGTCGCGCTCCAGGTACCAGCGGTCCTTGAAGGTGCCCGGCTCGCCTTCGTCGATGTTCACCGCCATGACGCGCGGCGCGGGCTCGGCGGCCACCAGGCGCCATTTGCGTCCCGCCGGGAAACCGGCGCCGCCCAGCCCGCGCAGCCCGGAATCCTCCATGGTCTTGGTCAGCGCCTCGCGCGTGCGCTTGCCGCCGAGGCACTCGGCCATCAGTTGGTAGCCGCCGCCTTTGCGATAGGCGGTGTAATCGATGTACTTCTCGGGGGGATGAGCGATGCGCTTTTCGCGCACCGCGGCCGTGACCGACGAAATCGTGGCATTGCCGACGGGGTTCTGCCCCACGACCACGCAGGGCGCGACCTCGCAGCGCCCCACGCAGGGTGCGGGGATCACGCGGACATCCTGTCCAAAAGAAAGGGTTTTCAGAAGACCCTGCGCGCCCGCGAGCTCGCAGGCGATCGAGTCGCACACCCGCACGGTAAGCGCGGGCGGCGCCGTTTCGGCCTCCTTCACGACTTCGAAGTGGTGGTAGAAGGTCGCCACCTCGTACACTTCCGCGAGGGGCAGGCGCATCTCCTGCGCCAGCGCGGCGAGGTGGGGGGCCGGCAGATGGCCGTGGCGGTCGTTGATGCGGTGCAGGTGCTCGATCAGCAGGTCGCGTTGCAGCGACGCGCCGCCCAGCAGTGCCCGCACCTCCTCCTGCGCCTTGGGATCGACGGTCCTGCCCTTGGGCGTGGGACGGACTTTGGCTTTCATCGCAAGCCGTATTATCGGTCACGCGGCGCAGTCGGATTCTTGACTGCGGTCAAGTAGACTTGCCGCATGGACTACCGCGTTCTCGGCCGCACCGGCGTGCAGGTTTCGCAGCTTTGCTTCGGCACCATGTCCTTCGGCGGCGATGCCGACCCGGCGGCATCGGCCGCGATGTACCGCGCCTGCCGCGAGGCCGGCATCAATTTTTTCGACAGCGCAAACAACTACAACGAGGGACGCTCGGAGGAGATCCTCGGCTCGCTCATGCGCGGCGAGCGCGAAGACCTGGTCGTGGCGACCAAGTGCTTCACGCCGGTCGGCAAGGATCTGAACGCGCGCGGCGGATCGCGCCGCCACGTCACGCGCGCCGTAGAGGCGAGCCTCAAGCGCCTGCAGACCGATCGCATCGATGTCCTGTTCCTGCACCAGATCGACCGGCTCACGCCGCTGGAGGAGACCCTGCGCGCCTTCGAGGACCTGGTGCGCGCCGGCAAGGTGGTCTATCCGGGCCTGTCGAACCACGCCGCCTGGCACACGCAGCTTGCGCTCGACCTGCAGGAGCGGCGCGGCTGGGCGCCGCTGCAGATCATCCAGCCGATGTACAACCTGGTGAAGCGCCAGGCCGAGGTCGAGATCCTGCCCATGGCGCAGGCGAACGGCCTGGGCGTCGTGCCCTACAGCCCCGGCGGCGGCGGCCTGCTCACTGGCAAGTACGCCGAGCAGCAAAGCGGAAGGCTGTCGACCAGCAAGATGTACGAATCGCGCTACGGCGAAGCCTGGATGCACGAAACCGCCGCGAAGTTCGCCGCCTTGTGCAGGCAGCGGGGCGTGCATCCCATGAGCCTCGCGGTCGCCTGGGCGGGTGCGCACCCGGCGGTCACGGCGCCGATCATCGGCGCGCGCAACGTCGATCAGCTGCGCGCTTCGCTCGACTCGGTGAAGGTCGACATGACGCCGGCGCTGCGCGCCGAGATCGCCGCGCTGTCGCGCACGCCGCCGCCGGCCACCGACCGGCTGGAGGAGATCAGGAGCTAGTCGCCGCGGCGACGGCGGCGCCGAAGGCGCGCGTGCCGAGCTTGCCGCCGAGATCGGCGGTGCGCTTCGCCGGATCGCTCAGCACCCGGTCGACGGCCGCGCCGATGGCGCGCGCCGCCTCGCCATAGTGCTGCAGGCGTCTTTTTCCCGAGATCCAGTCCAGGAGCATGGCCGCCGAGAGGATGAGCGAGGTGGGATTGGCCTTGTCCTGGCCGGCGAGGTCGGGCGCGGAGCCGTGCTGGGCCTGCGCCGCGCACAGCGATTCTCCCGCGTTCACCGACCCGGCGAGCCCGAGGCTGCCCGAGAGCTCGGCGGCGAGATCCGACAGGATGTCGGCGTAGAAGTTGGTCGCCAGCACGACGTCGAAATGCTCGGGCATGCGCACCAGCTTGGCCGCCATGGCGTCGACGATCTCCTCCTCGAGCTTGACGTCGGGGAACTGCGCGGCGACCTCGCGCGTGACTTTCAGGAACAGGCCGTCGGTGAGGATGAAGTTGTTCGCCTTATGAACCGCGGTCACCAGCCTTCTTCTCGTCCTGGCAAGCTCGAAGGCGCGCCGCGCGATGCGCTCGCAGGCCTGTGCGGTGATCTTGCGCAGCGACAGGGCGATGTCGGGCGTGGGCATGAACTCGCCGCTTCCGGCGTGCATGTTGCGGTCCGGGTAGAAGCCCTCGGTGCATTCGCGCATGATGACGAGGTCCATCGGCCTTGCCGTGCGGCCTATGCCCGGCCGCGTGCGCGCCGGGCGCACGTTGGCGTAAAGATCGAGCTTGACGCGGAATGCCGCCGAGACGTTGACGCCGCCTTTGTCGCGCGGCGGATAGTCGAGGTGCGAAATGGGGCCAAGAATGATTCCATCGAGCTCGCGCGCGCGGGCGAGGACCGCGTCCGGGCATGTCGTGCCGTGCTTCTCCAGCGCCGCGAAACCGATTTCGCGGGTTTCGAAAGACAAGTCCATCTTGAAACGGCGATCGGCCGCTTCGAGCACGGCGATCGTCGCCTGCGTGATCTCCGGACCGATGCCGTCGCCGGGAAGAACCAGCAGCTTCATCGCACTCCTCCTCTGCGGCTACTATAGCGCCGATGTGCCGTGCCCTGCTCTACCTAGGCGAGCCCGTGCTGCTCGACCACCTGCTCTTCCAGCCCGACTCGGCGCTGGTGCGGCAGAGCTACATGCCGAAGATGCTGCACCTGCTCAACCTTGCAGGCTTCGGCATGCGCGCCTGGGACCCCGCCTCGCGCCAACCCGGCGTCCCCTTCTCGTACGCCTCGGATTCGCTGGCGGTGTTCGACCGCAATCTCAAGGCCCTTGCCGAGAAGATTGCCGCCTCGTGCGTGCTCGCGCATGTGCGCGGAGTGCCTCACAACACGCGCGCCGACATCGCGGTGCAGAACGTGCATCCCTTCCAGTTCGCCGGCGTGCCGCTGACGCTCGCGCACAACGGCGACCTCACGCGCTTCGCCGACATGAAGCCGCTGCTCGCCAGGCATGTGAAGCCCGAGTTCGCCCGCCAGATACGGGGCAGCACCGACAGCGAATGGATCTACGCGGTCCTGATTTCGCAGCTGAAAGATCCCTGCACCCCGCCCTCAGGCGGCGAGCTGCACGAGGCCGTGGCGCGCGCGCTGGAGATTTTGCGCGATGCGCGTGCCGAGCTCGGCATTGCCACCGCCTCGCACGTCAACCTGTTCATCACCGACGGCACGCAGCTCGCGGCGGCCCGCTACTGCTTCGACTTCGGCTGCTATCCGCATGACCCGGCCGAATTCGGGCCCGGATACCTCAACTACTACTCGCTCTGGTACACCGCGGGCCGCGACTACGGCCTGCACGACGCGGAATGGCAAATGACCGGCGGCAGCGACAACGCAAGCTCGGTATTGATCGCCTCCGAGCCGCTTACCCGCGATACGGCCGCGTGGGTGGAAGTCCCCGAATACTCGATGCTTCACGCCAGCCTCGAGAAAGGCCGGCCGGTCATCACGCTGCGCGATCTGGACTAGCCACGATCTGGCCGCCCAGGGCCATCTCCAGCGCATCGCCCTCCTTGTCGTCGCCGCGCAAGCGCGCGAGAGAAATAAGGCGCGTGAGGTGGCGGTTCGTCTGGCCGAGCGAAGCGAGCAGGCTGCGCTGGATGACGCGATGCAGCTTGGTCGAGGCGGGGCTCGTGCCGTGGTAGAGGCTGTCGAAGGCGGCGCGCGCAACCTCGAGAAGAAGCGCCTGCTCGCGCACCACTGCGTCCGAGCCGTGAACGCCGTGCTCGAGCGCGCTCATGTAGCCCAGCAGCTGGCCGGGGCCGAGCATCGCCATGCGGCGCTCGCGCCTGGCATGGCGCGCGCGGATCTCGACCGCGCCGCGCACCACGACGAAGCAGGCCTGTGAAGGCTGGCCGGCACCGAACACCTTGTGCCCGGGGGGCAGCTCGAGGCACGCGGCGACGCGCAGCACTTCGGCGATCTCGTCCCCCTCGAAGCCCTCGAACAGCGGCAGCAGCGGCAGGAAAGGCCGGTAGTCGAAGGAGGCTTTCTCCAGGCGCTTGACGCCCGCGAGCGGATCGGCGTCATCCGATGTCCCGGCAGAAACCTTGTCCCCGGGCGCCGGCACCTCGAGCACCCGGGCGTTGAGCGCGCGCAGCTTGCCGGACAGGACCAGCGTGACCGCGTGCTGCACCCGCAGGGCCGCCGGAACGCGCTGCGCGACGAGCGAGCGAAAATCGTCGCGCTCGATGAACCAGCCCTCGAGGCTCTCGCGCGCGCTGACGGTCGCGGTGCAGGTGCTGCGCTCGAGCAGCGAGGTTTCGCCGAACACCGCCCCCGCGCCCAGCGTGGCGACGCTGAGCTTCTCGCCGCCGGGCAGCATGACGACCGCCTCTGCGCTCCCGCTGCCCAGCACGTAGGCGCCGCGCGCGGTTTCGCCGTGCCGCACCAGCCGCGCCCCCTTCGCGTATGAGACGGGGCGGGCTACGGCAAGCACCAGCTTGCGCGCTTCGTCGTCCAGGCGTTCCAGGAACTGCATTGGCGCGCCGAGTGTACACTCGCCGCTTACTCGAGGATGGCTGCACAACCGAAGGAAATCGAAGCCAACCGCCTGCTCGGCGTAGTCGCCGCCGTCGCACGCGAGGCGCGCCCGCACGTGGAGGCCTACGTCGGGCTCGACAGCTCGCTCGAGCGCGATCTCGGCCTGGACAGCCTCGCGCGGGTCGAGCTCGTGCTGCGCCTGGAGCGCGAGTTCGCCGCCAGCCTGCCCGAGCAGGCGCTTGCTTCGAGCGAGACGCCGCGCGACCTGCTGCGCTTTCTCCTGGCGAGCGCGGGCCAGGCGCCGCAGGCGGCCGACCGCAGCGTCGCGAGCCTGGTGCAGGCGGCAGGCGTGCGCCCGCCCGAGCAGGCGCAGACCCTGGTCGAGGCGCTCGAATACCACGTCGAGCATCAGCCCGAGCGCCTGAGCGTTTTCCTGTACGAAGAACAGAACGAGGTCCCGCTCACCTACCGCGACCTGTGGCACGGCGCGACGAGGTATGCGGCAACGCTTGCCGACCGGGGCGTCGGTCCGGGACATACGGTGGCGATCATGCTGCCCACGTCCAAGGAGTACCTGTTCTGCTTTTACGGCGTGCTGCTCGCCGGCGGCATCCCGGTTCCGCTGTATCCGCCCGCGCGACTCGCCACCATCGAAGACCACATGACGCGGCACGTCGGCGTGCTGAAGAGCGCCGGCGCCTCGGTCATGGTGACCATTCCGCAGGCCAAGCCCCTCGCCTGGCTGCTGCGGGCGCAGGTCGAGTCCTTGCGCGCGGTCATGGTCCCTGACGATTTCCCGGCAGATGCCGGGAGCTTTGCGCCGGTGCGCGGCCGCGCGGGCCATATCGGCTTCCTGCAATACACCTCCGGCAGCACCGGCAACCCGAAGGGCGTGGTGCTGACGCACGCGAATCTGCTCGCCAACGTGCGCGCGATGGGCAAGGCGGTCCGCGCCACGCAGGCAGACGTGTACGTGAGCTGGCTGCCGCTGTATCACGACATGGGCCTGATCGGCGGCTGCTTCGCGACCATGTATCACGGCTTCCCGGTCGTGCTGATGTCGCCGCTCGCGTTCCTGTCGCGCCCGAGCAGCTGGCTGCGCGCGATCCACCGCCATCGGGGCACGATTTCGGGCGGGCCCAATTTCTCCTACGAGCTGTGCCTGCGACGCATTCCGGAGCACGAGGTCGAGGGGCTGGATCTGTCTTGCTGGCGCTTTCTCTACAACGGCGCCGAGCCGGTCAGCCCCGAGACCATGACCGCGTTCGAGGAGCGCTTTGCGAGGCTCGGCTTGCGCAAGCATTCGATGTCGCCGGTCTACGGGCTCGCGGAAGCTTCCGTCGGTCTTGCATTCACGCCACCGGGCGGTCCCTGGCAGATGGATGTCATCGACCGCGAGGGATTCGCGCGCACCGGCCAGGCAGTCCCTGCGCGGGCCGGCGACCCGGCGCCCCTGAAAATCGTCGCCTGCGGGCGCGTGCTGCCCGACCATGACATGCGGGTGGTCGACGCCGCCGGCCTGGAGCTGCCCGACCGCAGCGAAGGGCAGCTGCAGTTCCGCGGCCCGTCGGCCACCACCGGCTATTACCGCAACCCCGAAGCGACCCGGAGCCTGTTCTCCGGCGAATGGGTGAACACGGGCGACCGCGCCTACCTGTCGGAGGGCATGCTCTACCTCACCGGCCGCGAGAAGGACATCATCATCCGCGGCGGCCGCAACATCAGCCCGTATGAGCTCGAGGAGGCGATCGGGAGCCTGCCGCGCATCCGGCGCGGCTGCGTCGCCGTCTTCGGCAGCATGGACCACGCGAGCGGTACCGAGCGCGTGGTGGTGCTCGCCGAGACGCGCCAGCCGGATACCGCGCTCGACGATGACCTGCGCCACCGCATCAACGAGCTGGCGGTGAGCCTCATCGGTGCACCGGTCGACGACATCGTGCTCGCGCCGCCGCATACCGTGCCGAAGACCTCCAGCGGCAAGATCCGCCGCGTGGCGGCGCGCGACTACTACGAGCGCGGCCCGAGCGCGGTGAAGCCGCAATCGGTCTGGTGGCAGTTCCTGCGCCTCGGCCTGGCCGGCGTCGGCCCGCAGCTGCGGCGCATCTGGCGCGCGGTGCGAGGGCTGCTGTTCGCCGCCTGGGCATGGGTGGTCTTCGGCTTATCGCTTTTGTCCGTCTTCATCGCCGCCTTGATCGCGCCGGGTCGCGCGACGTGGAGCCTCGGCGGCAAGTGCATGCGGCTTTTCTTCCGTGTCTGCCGCATTCCGGTAGCGGTGCGCGGCCTGGAAAACCTGCCCGATACGGGACCCTTCGTGATCGCCGCCAACCACACCAGCTACCTGGACGGCGCGGTGCTGCTCGCCGCGCTGGAGTGGCGCAGGTACGCCTTCGTCGCCAAGCGCGAGCTGAAGGACAGCTTCATCGCCCGGACGCTGGTTCAGGGCCTGGGCGCGCGCTTCGTCGAGCGCTTCGACGTGCAGCGCAGCGCAGAGCATGCCGACGAGCTGGTGGAAGCGGCCAAGCGCGGCGTGTCCCTTATCGTGTTCCCTGAAGGCACGCTCCTGCGGCATACCGGGCTGATGCCGTTCCGCGCCGGCGCCTTCCAGGTCGCGGCGCAGGCCGGCATCCCGGTGGTGCCGGTGGCGCTGCGCGGCGTGCGCTCGGTGCTGCGCGACGGCACCTGGTACCCGCGCCGCGCGCCGATCGCCGTCACTTTCGGCGCGCCGATCCATCCGGACGGCGACGACTGGACTGCGACCGTCGCGCTGCGCGACCGGGTGCGCGCCGAGGTCCTCAAGCACTGCGGCGAGCCCGATCTTGCCGGCTGAGCGGCTTCCTAGATCGTGATCTTTCCCTCGACGCAAGTGACCGCATGCCCGCCGATGCGCACGCAGTCGGCCTCTATGCGCACCGACACGCGCCCGTCGCGCCCGAGCTGCATCCCCTGCCGGGCCACATAGGCTGCGCCGAATCTCTTCACCTGATTGGTCTGCTTCAGGTAAGCGCCCACGCTGAGGTTGCCGCTGCCGCACACCGGGTCCTCGGGAATGCCGTGCGCAGGCGCGAAGGAGCGCACGTGGATGGCCGCTTCGCCCTCGCCGGAGGGCGCGAACAGCGTTATGCCGGTTGCCTCGTGATCCAGGCTGAATTGGGCAATGGCGGCCATGTCGGGCTCGAGCGCCGCGAGCTGGCGGCTGTCGGCCACCTCGCCCACCACCCAGACCGGGCCGACATCGATGCGCAGCAGCTTGGCGGCGAACGGCAGGGTCTTGCGCACGTCGCCGATCCTCGCCTGCGGCCCGCGCAGGAACAGGCCGTCCTTCTCGACGGTGAGCTCGATGATGCCGGCGCCGCATTCCTGGGTCAGTTTCCCGTTTCTCCCGGTGAACCCCGACTCGAGCGCCGCGTGCGCGCTGCCGATGGTCGGGTGTCCCGCGAACGGCAGCTCCTGGCGCGGCGTGAAGATGCGCAGCCGGTAGTCCGCGGTGTCGCTTTTCAGCAGGAAGGTGGTTTCGGAAAGATTGGTCCAGCAGGCGATGCGCTGCATCGTGCGCGTGTCCAGTCCTTCGGCGCCGATGACCACTGCGACCGGATTGCCGAGAAACGGCTTGTCGGTGAAGACGTCGACCTGCTTGAAGGAGAGCTTCATGGCACTTTCAGGATCCTGAGCAGGTTGTGGTGCGCGTCGGTGAAAACCGGCAGGTCGGGCCTGGGCTCGATCTCTTCTGCGGCTTGCGCGATGTGCGGCCAGTCGAGCAGCCGCCGCTCGCGCGTGACGATGACCTGGTCGGTGGCCGAGTACCAGTACTCGGGGCCGCTGTCCGCGGTGGGCGAATCGGCGATGTTGACCGCCTCCAGGCCGAATTCGGCGGCCAGGCGCTCGATGACCGGCAGCAGGTCGATGAAGCGGTTGGTGGCCTGGAACACGATCACGCCGTCGGGCTTGATGTGCTTCAAGTAGATCGCCATCGCCTCGCGCGTGACCAGGTGCATGGGGATCGAGTCTCCCGAGAACGCGTCGATACCGAGCACGTCGTAGCCGCGCGCCGGCTCGCGCTCGAGCGACAGGCGGCCGTCGCCCATGACCACCTCGGTCCTCGCGGCAGTGTCGGCCAGGAACGTGAATTCGCGCCGGGCGATGTCCACCACGCGCGGGCTGATCTCGTAGAAGGCGAGCCGGTCTCCCGGCTGCATCCAGCTGGCGATCACGCCGGCACCCAGGCCGATCACGCCGACGTTGAGCGGCTGCTTCGGCCGCAGGTCGCGCAGGCTTGCGAACACCCGCCCGTAGCCCGAGCCCGGGCTGAAATAATCCGCCGGCGTGTTGCGGAACGCGTCGCCCAGCAGCTGGCCGCCGTGCATGATGGCGCCGTGGTACATCGAGCGGTAGGGCACCGGGCTGTAGTGATCGACGGTGCGCACCACGCCATAGAAGTCGCGCTCCATGACGCGCACGCCGTCGGTGTAGTCGTTGGCGCCGCGCACCACCAGGAAGGCAGTGATCGCCGTGACCAGGATGCCCATAGCCCGGGCCCGTCCGGTGAGTCTCGAAAGGACCAGCAAGGCAAGCAGCAGCAGCGCGATGCCGAGCTCGAAATAGCCCGCCAGCAGCAGAGGGGCGGCGATGGCGACGAGCACGGCGCCAAGCGCCCCGCCCAGCGCGATCATCAGGTAGAAGCGCGTGAGCTGCGCCGGGTCGGGCTTGAGGCGCGCCAGCTCGCCGTGGCACACCATGCAGCCCACGAACAGGCCGGCCAGATACAGCGGCACCGCCACGCCCAGATCGAGCGAAGGGATATACCAGGCCATCGCGGGCAGCCCCAGCGCCAGCAGGGCGAGGAACAGCGGTCGCACATACCAGCGCGGATGGTCGAACGCCAGGATGAAGGTCACCAGATAAAGCGCAAGCGGCAGTACCCACAGGAAAGGCACGCTCGAGATGTTCTGCGTGATGTGGTTGGTGACCGCGAGCAGCATGACCGAGCCCATCGCCGACAGCCCGAGCCATTGCAGCTGGTCGATGACGGGTACCGGGGCCGCGCGCGCTTTTCTTGCCGGCGATTCGAACCCATTCATCGATAGCCACGCGGTGCTCGCGCAGAGCAGCGCAAAGGCGACGAACAGGAACGACCAGCCCCAGCCGAGCTGCCTCAGGTCGAAGGCCGGCTCGAACAGCAGCGGAAAGCCGAGCAGCGCCAGCAGCGAGGCGAAGTTGGACAGGGCGAACAGGCGATAGGGCACCGCGCTGCGAAAGCGCCGCCAGTACCAGGATTGCAGGAGCGGCGTGGTGGTGGAGAGCAGGAAGTACGGCAGCCCGATGCTCGCCGCCAGCAGCAGCAGGATGCGCGCGATGGGCTGCTCGTCGCCCTGCGGCTTCCACCCGCTGGAGGCGATGATCGGCAGGCAGGCAGCCGCGGCCGCGAGCAGCCCGATGTGGATCAGCGCCTGCCGGCGCGCGCCCAGGCGCGTGGTCCAGTCGGCATAGGCGTAGCCGGCGAGCAGCACGCTCTGGAAGAACACCAGGCAGGTGGTCCAGACCCCGGCCGAGCCGCCGAACCAGGGCAGGATCTGCTTGGCGATGATCGGCTGGACCAGGAACAGGAGGAACGACGAAAGGAAGATCGTCGCCGCGTAGGGAAGCGTCGCGAGCAGCGGGTAGCGCGCTACTTCAGTACGGATTTGAGCGTCTTTCCCATCTCGGCGGGATTGCGCGTGGTGCGGATGCCGCACTC
>CAZJJC010000413.1:0-20924 GCA_964546195.1 uncultured Enterobacteriaceae bacterium
GCATCGCGGGGCAGCGGCTCGATCGCGTAGCGCTCGACGCGGTAGGCGGCCTTGCCGGCCTCGACGATTTCAAGCATCTTCACCGAGGACGACGAGATATCGAGGCCGAACAGCGGCGGTGCCTTGGGCTGGAACAGGTCGAATGCCATGCCGTCAGATTCCGTGGTTACGAATGGGGATCCCCGTGTGTTTTTTTATTTTCTCTTTTCCGTACCGGCCCTTAGGGAAGATACGTAGAATTCGCGTTAAATGCTAGCAACAAGCCCTGCGCGTGTCTAGTTAATCTTCCACAGGGCTGAAGGGGTATCATGGACGGCACCAGCAAGCGCAGCAATAACGCCCCCGCCAACGGTCTAACGCCTTTGATGTCGCTCCGTTTTCTCTGGCTCCCGCTGGGCATCCTGGCGGGCTCGGCCGTCCTGGGTGCTTTGGGCGCCGCCCTGGTGGTCGCCCTCGCCTATCCCAACCTGCCCTCCCTGCAGGCGCTCACCGAGTACCAGCCCAAGATCCCGCTGCGCATCTACACCGCCGAGGGGGTGCAGATCGGCGAGTTCGGCGAAGAGCGCAGGGCGGTGGTCGCGATCGAGGAGGTGCCCGACGCTCTCAAGAACGCCATCATCGCCGCCGAGGACGAGCGCTTCTACGAGCACGCCGGCATCGACTACCTTGGCGTGCTGCGCGCCGCGTACGCCAACGTCGTGGCCGGCGACCGGCGACAGGGCGCGAGCACCATCACCATGCAGGTGGCACGCAACTTCTTCCTGTCCTCCGAGAAGACGCTGACACGCAAGCTGTACGAGGCGCTGCTCGCTTTCAAGATCGAGCACAGCGTGACCAAGGAGCAGATCCTCGAGCTCTACGTGAATCAGATCTATCTCGGCCAGCGCGCCTACGGCTTCGGCGCCGCCTCGCAGATCTATTTCGGCAAGGCGCTCGACCAGCTTAGCCTCGCTGAAACGGCCATGCTGGCCGGGTTGCCCAAGGCACCGTCGCTCTACAACCCCGTGGCGAACCCGCAACGTGCAAAGCAGCGCCAGCAGTACGTGCTGCGCCGCATGGCCGAGCTGGGCTACATTTCCGCAGAGCAGCATGACGAAGCAATCAAAGCTCCTGTGCGGGCTAAACGTGAAGTGGGCGAATACTCACTACATGCGGAATTCGCTGCCGAGATGGTCCGGCAGGCGATCGCCGAGCACTTCCCCGAGGACGTCTATACCCGCGGCTTTCGCGTTTACACCACAATCCGCAAGGCCGACCAGGATGCCGCTTACGTCGCGCTGCGCCGCGCGGTGCTGGACTACGACCGGCGCAACGGCTATCGCGCCCCCGAAGGCTTCGTGCAGCTGCCGGCGAACCCCGAGGAGGAGGACTACGAGGACGCGCTCGCCGAGCACACGGACAACGACGATCTGCTCGCCGCGGTCGTGCTGAGCGTAGATGCGCGGCAGATCCAGGCCGTGCTGCGCACCGGCGAGAAGATCGTGCTCTCCGGAGAGAGCCTGAAGTTCGCGGCGCCGGCGCTCCATCCGAAGGCGCCGCCGCAGCAGCGTATCCGCCGCGGCGCCGTCATCCGCGTGCAGCAGGCAGGCAAGGCCTGGCAGATCGCCCAGCTGCCCGAGGTCGAAGCGGCGTTCGTCTCGCTCGATCCGCAGGACGGCGCGGTGCGCGCCCTGGTCGGGGGCTTCGACTTCCATCGCAACAAGTTCAACCACGTAACGCAGGCCTGGCGCCAGCCGGGCTCGTCGTTCAAGCCGTTCATCTACTCCGCCGCGCTCGAGAAGGGCTTCACGCCGGCCACCGTGGTGCCCGACGAGCCGGTGGTGCTCGAGGCCGAGCAGACCGGCAGCCAGCGCTGGGAGCCGAAGAACTACGACAACAAGTTCGAGGGCCCGATGCGCATGCGCACCGCGCTCGCCAAGTCCAAGAACATGGTGTCCATCCGCATCCTGGAGGCGATCGGCCCGAAATACGCCCAGGAGTACGTCAGCCGCTTCGGCTTCGACTCGGACAAGCACCCGCCCTACCTCACCCTGGCGCTGGGGGCCGGCTCGGTCACCGCCTGGCAGATGGCGCGCGCCTATGCCGTGTTTGCCAACGGCGGCTACCTGGTGCAGCCCTATTTCATCCTGAAAATCGTCGACGACCGCGGCAATCCCCTTGCGCTCGCCAAGCCAAAGCGCGCCGGCGACGAGTCGCTGCGCGTCATCGATCCGCGAAACGCCTTCATCATGGACCACATGATGCAGGACGTGACCCGCTTCGGCACGGCGGCCCGCGCGGCCCGACTGGGACGCCGCGACCTCGCGGGCAAGACCGGCACGACCAACGAGTTCGTCGACGCCTGGTTCACGGGCTACCAGCCATCGCTGGTGGGCGTCGCCTGGACCGGCTTCGACCAGCCCAAGACCCTCGGCAGGAACCAGACCGGCGCGGTGGTGGCGCTCCCCATGTGGCTCGGCTACATGGAGAAGATGCTCAAGGCAGTCCCCGAGATGCCGCGCGAGCCGCCGCCCGGCGTGATCAGCGTCCCGGTGCTCGGGGTGCAGGGCGAGGGTCAACTCGCGCCCGAATATTTCTATCGCGAGGCCGTGCCGCCGCCGGAAGTCCTGCAGCCGCCAGCGCCGCTGTTCATACCCGGGGTCGCACCCGGGACCGCGCCCGAGATCATCCCGGAGCTCGGGCCTCCCGATACCGGCCCGCCGGCCTAGCCGGCGAGGATCACCGCGGTGCCGCTTTGCGCGGACACCAGCTTTGAAAGCGCGGCGAACAGCTCCGAGCCGTCGCGCGTGTCGCGCCAGCACACGCCATCCCACGCGAAATGAAAGCCCCCGGCGCGCGCGGCGACCCATATCTCGCGTGCCACGCCATGGCGGTTGATGATCATCTTTGATCGGTCGGCGAACTCCAGCTCCAGCACGCCGCCTTCCTTCAGCTCGCAATCGGCGTCCACGCCGCTTGACTCGAGCGCGCGCTCGATGCGCTGCAGCGCCTGGCCGGCCAAGGCATGGAACTCGGTCTCGTTCATGGGTGCTAACATGCGGATTTTATGCGATTCCTTCTAGCTTGCGCCGCGCTCGCGCTGGCCGCTGCGGGCTGCGGGCAGAAGGGGCCGCTGTACCTGCGCGACAACCCGCCGCCGGGGGTCACGCCGGCCAAGCCGGCGTCGGCGAAGCCGGTGCCGTATCCCGACGACCTCGAAACGAAATAGCCGCGTGGCCTTCGCCTACCGCAACGGCGTCTTGTGCGCAGAGCAGGTGCCGCTCGACGACATAGCTCGGCGCTTCGGCACGCCGTGCTACGTGTACTCGAGCGCCGCCATCGACGCCGCCTACGGCGAATACGCGCGCGCGCTGCAGGGCCGGCCGGCCCTGGTGTGCTACTCGGTGAAGGCGAACTCGAACCTCGCGGTGCTGGCGCGGCTGGCGCGGCTGGGCGCCGGGTTCGACATCGTGTCGGGCGGCGAGCTGGCGCGGGTGCTGGCGGCGGGCGGCGACCCGCGCATAACGCTGTTTTCCGGCGTCGGCAAGTCGGCCGGGGAGATCGAGTACGCCCTGCAGCAGGACATCGGCTGCATCAACGTCGAGTCGGAAGCCGAGCTTACGCGCGTGGACGGCGTCGCGCGCCGCCTTGGCCGCCGCGCACCGATCGCGCTGCGCGTCAACCCCGACATCGACGCGCGCACGCACCCCTACATCTCGACCGGCCTGCGAGAGAGCAAGTTCGGCGTGGCCTACGCGGATGCCGAGCGGCTTTACGCCCGCGCCGCGTCGCTTGCCGGGGTGCAGGTCGTGGGCATCGGCTGCCACATAGGCTCGCTGCTTGGCGAGACGGCGCCTTTCGTGGCGGCGGCCGAGCGCCTGGTCGCGCTGGTCGACCGGCTGGACGAAAGGGGCATCGCCCTCAGGCATATCGACGTAGGCGGCGGCATCGGCATCCGCTACAAGGACGAATCGCCCCAGCCCATTGCGGCATTCGTGGCCGGGGCGCTGGCCGCGATCGGCAGCCGCAGGCACACGGTGGTAGTCGATCCCGGCCGCTCGATTGTCGGCAATGCGGGCGCGCTGCTCACGCGGGTGGAGTATGTAAAGCCGGGCTTTCTGGTGGTGGACGCGGCGATGAACGATCTGATCCGGCCCGCGCTGTACGGGGCGTGGCATGAAGTGAAAGCCGTCAGGGAATCGGCGCCGGCGCAAGCTGTTTACGACATAGTGGGGCCGGTCTGCGAAAGCGGCGATTTCATCGCCAAGGAGCGCACTATTGCCGCCGGCGAAGGCGACGTGCTGGCCGTGATGTCGAGCGGCGCCTACGCGATGGCGATGAGCTCGAATTACAACTCGCGTCCGCGCGCCGCGGAGGTGCTGGTGGAGGGCGATAGGGCCCACCTGGTGCGCAGCCGCGAATCGGTGCAGCAGCTGTTTGCCCTCGAGCGCGTTCCGGCCTGACAATCGCCCGCCCATGACCGCGTCCAGCCGCCGCCGCCTTACCCTCGCCGCCGCGCTCGTCGGGCTGGTGGCCGCCGCGGGCCTGGGCACCTACATCATCGCCGACGGCCGCACCGCCAAGGACGGCAAGGCGGCGGCGGGCAAGCGCGCGGCCGGCGCGCGCGCGGTGCTGATCGCCGCCGCGGCGGCGCAGCCGCGCACTGTCGAGATCTATGAGGAAGTGGTCGGCTCGCTCGAGAATGCGCTCGACCCGAAAATCGGCGCCGAGGTCGCCGGGCGCGTGACGCGCGTGGCCGGCTTTACCGGCAAGAAGGTCAAGCGCGGCGACCTGCTGGCCGAGATCGACGCGCAGGACTTCCGCATCCAGTCGCGCGCCGACCAGGCCGAGGTGAAGCGGCTGCAGGCGCTGCTCGAGAACCAGGAGCGCGTGGTGGCACGCCAGCAGAAGCTGGTGGCGCAGGGCTTCATCTCGCAGAACGCCCTCGACGAGGCGCTGGCGCAGCGCACCGTGCTGCGCGAGCAGATCAGCGCCGCGCGCGCGCGCGCCGAGTCCACCGGCCGCAGCCTGGGCAAGACCCGGGTCCTGGCGCCGATCGACGGGGAGATCGAATCGCAGGTCGTGGCTTCGGGCGATTACGTGAAGGTGGGCGATCCGCTGTTCACGCTGGTGGGCATGAGCCGCATGCGCGCGCATCTGCTGTTCCCGGAAAGCGCCGCCAACCGCATCCGCCCGGGGCTCAAGGTACGCCTGGAGTCCCCCGCCGCGCCGGGCAAATCGGTCGAGACGCGCATCGATGAGATCAAGCCGACGGTGAACGCCGGCAACCGCGCGCTCGACGCCATTGCGCGCTTCGACAGCGACGACGGCGCGTTCCGCGGCGGCGGCAGCGTCAACGCGCGGGTCGTAATCGGCGTCAAGGAGAACGCACTCATGGTCCCGGAGCAAAGCGTAGTGCTGCGCCCGGCCGGCAAGGTGGTGTATGTCGTCGGGGACCAGCGGGTGGCACAGCGCGTGGTCGAGACCGGGCTGCGGCAGGACGGCCTGCAGGAAATCACGCGCGGGCTGGCGGCCGGCGAAGTCATCGCCACCGACGGCGCGGGATTCCTCTCGGACGGCGCCGCGGTGACGCTGGCCGCCGCGCCCATGGGCAAGGCCAAGTGAACCTGCCCGAGGTTTCCATCCGGCGGCACGTGCTTGCGTTCATGCTGAACGCGGTGCTCATCCTGTTCGGGCTGATCGCGTACCAGAGGATCGGCGTCGACAAGCTGCCGTATATCGAGTTTCCGGTGATTTCGGTGACCACCGTGCAGCGCGGCGCCAACCCGGAAGTCATCGACGCGTCCATCACCAACCTCATCGAGACCGCCGTCAACAGTGTGCCCGGCATCGAGCACATCCAGTCGACTTCCTCGCCCGGCACCTCGAGCGTGGCGATTACCTTCGATCTGGCCAAGCCGATCGACGTGGCCTTCCAGGAAGTCCAGGCCAAGGTCAACCAGGTGCTGCGCCGGCTGCCCGAGGACGCCGATCCGCCGGTAGTGGCCAAGGTCGAGACCAACAGCTCGCCGATCTTCTGGATGGCGCTGCAGGGCGACCGCACGCAGCAGCAGCTCAACCAGTACGCCTTGAACATCATCAAGAAGCGGCTCGAGACCATCGGCGGGGTGGGCGAGGTGCGCATCGGCGGGCGCCGCGACCGCACGATCCGCGTCGACCTGCTGCCCGCCCGGATGGCCGCCTACGGCGTCGCGGCGCAGGACATCACCGACGGCTTCCGCAAGGAGCCCATCCAGTTCTCCGGCGGCTTCCTTACCGGGCAGTCGACCGAGCACCTGGTGAAGCTCGACCTCGAGTTTCACAAGCTCGACGACCTGGGTGCGATGATCATCGGCTACAAGGACGGCGCGCCGGTGCGGCTGCGCGACATCGCCCAGATCGAGGACGGGCTGAACGATTTCCGGCAGCTGGCGCGCGCCAACGGCAAGCCGACGGTGGGCATCGGCGTGGTCAAGGTGCCGAACACCAACACCGTGGCGATCATCGAGTCGGTGCAGCGGCGCGTCGCAGAGGAGATCGAGCCGCAGCTGCCGCCGGGCATGGCGCTGCACGTCATCCAGAACGATGCCCTGTTCATCGACGAGATGGTGGACTCGCTGAAGCGCCATCTGGTCGAGGGCACGCTGCTTGCCGCGCTCATCGTGTGGCTGTTCCTGAAGAGCTTCCGCTCGACGCTGATCATCGCCACCTCGATCCCGGTTTCGCTGCTCGGCGCCATCGCGGTGATGTATTTCTTCGGCTATACCTTCAACTCCGTCACCCTGCTCGCGCTGCTGCTGCTCATCGGCGTGGTGGTGGACGACGCGATCGTGGTGCTGGAGAACATCTTCCGGCATCGCGAGCACCTCCAGCCCGACCGCGTCAAGGCCGCGGTGAGCGGCAGCGGCGAGGTGACTTTCGCGGTGATCGCCGCCAGCTTCTCGCTCGCCGCCATTTTCGCGCCGGTGATCTTCGTCTCCGGAATCCTGGGGCAGTTCCTGCGCTCGTTCGCCGTGGTGGTGACCTTCGGCGTGCTGGTGTCGCTGTTCGTCTCGCTCACGCTCACGCCCATGCTTTGCTCGCGGTTTCTGGAGGTGAGCGACAAGCACGGCCGCGTGTACTGGGCGCTCGAGCGCTTTTTCAAGCGCACGGACGCCGGCTACCGCGCGAGCCTCGGCTGGGCGCTCGGCCACCGCACGCTGGTCCTCGCCGCGGCGCTTCTGGCGACGCTCTCCTCGGTGTACTTCTTCCGCGCACTGCCGGTGGAGCTCGCCCCCCAGCAGGACGAGGGCAAGTTCTTCATCAGCATGCGCGCCCCCGCCGGGGCTTCGATCCACTACATGGAGCGCAAGCTCGCCGAGGCGGAGCAGATGGTAGGGCGCTATCCGGAAGTGGAAACGGTCTACGGCGTCATCGGCCTGGGGTCGGCGGCCCAGGTGAGCCAGGCCACCGTCGTGGTGCGCATGAAGCCCAGGGCCGAGCGCGAGCGCTCGCAGCAGCAGGTGCTCGAGCTGCTGCGCCGCGACCTCGCCCAGATCCCCGGCGTGCGCGCCTTCCCGCGCGCGCCGGGCCTCGCGCCGCGCCAGCGCACCGAGCCTCTGCAGTTCGTGGTGCGCGGGCCGAACCTGCAGGAGATGGGGCGCGTCGCCGCCGCGCTGCAGGAGGAGCTGCAGGCCGACCCGGAAATCGGCCGCATGGACAGCGACCTGCAGCTCGAGCTGCCGCAGCTGGTGCTCGAGCCCGACCGCGTGCGCACCGCGGCCCTCGGCCTGACCTCTTCGGACGTCGCCCTGGCGGTGAACATGCTCACCGGCGGCGTCGACATCGCGAAATACAACGACCAGCCGGGCGACGGCGAGCGCTACGACGTGCGCGTGAAGGCGAAGGAAGGCGAGTTCCGGCAGCAGGCCGACCTGAGCAAGATCTACCTGCGCAACCGCAACGGGCAGCTCGTTCGCCTCGACAACGTGGCACGGTTCCGCGAGACCATCGGGCCTGCGGTGATAGCGCGCTTCGACCTGCAGTACGCCGCCAGCTTCTACGCCACGCCCACGCTGCCGCTCGGCGCCGCCGTGGAAAGGGTGCGCCAGGCGGCCGGGGAAAGCCTGCCGATCGGCTATAGCGTCACCTTCATCGGCGAGGCGGAGCAGCTCGAGAAGACCAGCGCCGCCGCCGTGTTCACCTTCGCGCTCGCCATCATCCTGCTTTACATGGTGCTCGCCAGCCAGTTCAACAGCTTCCTGCAGCCGCTGCTCATCATGATCGCGGTGCCCCTGGCGGTGATCGGCGGCGTCATCGCGCTGTGGCTGTTCGGGCACAGCCTCAACATCTTCTCGATGATCGGCCTGGTGCTGCTGATCGGGCTGGTGGCGAAGAACTCCATCCTGCTCGTGGACCTCACCAACCAGCGCCGCGCGCAGGGCATGGGCGTGGATGCGGCGCTGGCCGACGCCTGCCCGATCCGCATGCGCCCGGTGCTGATGACCTCGCTCACCCTGATTCTGGCATTGGCGCCCGCGGCGATCGGCCTGGGCGCAGGCGCCGAAACCAACGCGCCGCTGGCGATCGCCGTCATCGGCGGCATGATCACCTCGACCCTGCTCACCCTGGTGGTGGTGCCGTCGGCTTACTCGCTGCTCGAAAACTGGCGCGAGCGGCGCCGCGCCGCCATGAGGACGAATGCCGAACCCTTCCGAAGCACGTAGCATCGCCGTCTTTTGCGACTTCGAGAACATCGCGCTGGGCGTGCGCGAGGCGAGGTACGCCCAGTTCGACATGGAGAAGGTGCTGGAGCGGCTGCTCGCCAAGGGCTCCATCGTGGTGAAGAAGGCGTATTGCGACTGGGAGCGCTACAAGGAGTTCAAGGCGGACATGCACTCGGCCTCCTTCGAGCTCATCGAGATCCCGCACCTGCGCCAGTCCGGCAAGAATTCGGCCGACATCCGCATGGTGGTCGACGCGCTCGACCTCTGTTACACCAAGGCGCACGTCGACACCTTCGTCATCGTCAGCGGCGACTCGGACTTCTCGCCGCTGGTGTCGAAGCTGCGAGAGAACGCGAAGACGGTGATCGGCGTCGGGGTGAAGAACTCGAGCTCGGACCTGCTGATCAACAACTGCGACGAGTTCATCTATTACGACGACCTGGTGCGCCAGGACGAGCAGAAGCGCCGCGCCGCCAAGAAGCGCAAGGAATCCGCGCCTGCCGCCCAGGACAAGAAGCAGGAGGCCTTCGACCTCATGCTGAGCACGCTGGAGGCGCTGGTCGCCGAGCGCGGCGCCGACGAGAAGATCTGGGGCTCGATGGTCAAGCAGGCGCTCAAGCGCAGAAACCCCGGCTTCAACGAGACCTACTACGGCTTCCGCGCCTTCTCCGATCTGCTCGAGGAAGCCGGCGAAAAGGGGCTGATCAAGCTTGAGCCGGACGAGAAGTCGGGCGGCTACATCCTGCGCCCGGCCTGACCGCGCGGCGCTCGAGGCCGCCCGCCGGAAACGTCTTAAGGACGTCATTGCGCCCGGCCTGCGGGTGCTGTTCTGCGGCATCAACCCGGGCTTGTATTCGGCAGCCACCGGAAACCACTTCGCGCGCCCCGGCAACCGGTTCTGGCCTGCGCTGCACCGGTCGGGCTTCACGCCCCGCCTGCTGCACCCTTCGGAGAAGGACGAACTGCTGCGAGGCGGCTATGGGCTGACCAACCTGGTGGGCCGCGCCACGGCCAGCGCCGACGAGCTGACCCCCGCGGAGTTCGTCACCGGCCGGAAACAGCTGGCGTGCAAGGTGCGCCGGTATCGCCCGCGCGTCGTGGCTTTTCTCGGTATGGGGGCTTACCGGCATGCCTTCGGCTGCCCCGACGCGAAACTCGGCCCACAGGCCGAGCCCTTCGAAGGCGCCGCGGTATGGGTCCTGCCTAGTCCCAGCGGCCTAAACGCGAACTACCAGATGCCTGCCCTCGTCCAACTGTTTCGTCGCCTATGGCAACAAAGCTCGAAAAGCCGCTGAAACGCGAAATCCAGGTGGCCGGGCAACCTTACGTCCTGACCATCACCCCGGAGGGGCTGAAGCTCGTGCAGAAGGGCAAGCGCAAGGGCCAGGAGCTCGCCTGGGACCGGCTGGTAAGCGGGGAGGCTGCGCTCGCCGCCGCACTGAATGCCTCGCTCAAGCGGTAAGACGCACGACCTGCACGGCAGCCGACACCCGGCCCTCGCCCGAGGTGGACTTCTGCGCCCTTCAGTAACTGCTTACGGATTGAGCTGCTGGTAGACCGCGTTGGCGACCTTGAAGAGATCGTCCTTGCTCACGTCGGCCGAGGAAAGCGCATAGCCGAGCTTGCGGTCGATCCAGTAGAACACGCGCACGTTGCCTTCCTTGGCGTAGCGGAATGCCGTCTCGCGATTGCTCGCGGCCTCGGTCCTCACGTACAGCGTGACGCGCGTGCCCTTGTTGCACTGGTACATGAAATGCGCGACCGGGCCGCTATCTCCCGGAAGCAGCCGACCGCCCACGAGGCTGTAGCCGACCGCCTCCAGCTTGGGCGCGCGCAGCGGAGCGCCGAGGCGCTTGGACAACCAGGCGACGAGGTGGGCTTCCTGATCGGCGCCCACCTCCACCGGGTGGCGCACTTCGGGGGAATAGGTGGCATGCGCGATCGCCGCGCGATGCGCCATGGTCGCGCCCACGTCGGCGGTCTGGGGTGCAGGGGGCTGGCTTTCGTGCAGCTGCCAGCCGGCGACCAGGCCGATGGCGATGCCCAGCACGAGCCATCCGGCCACCGTTGCGTAGCGCTTCAATCGCGGCCCCGGCCGCAGCGCCTGGTGCAGACGCTCGGGCACCGGCTCTTCCAGCACGGGATCGTAGGCGCCGCGCAGCGCTTCGGCGAGCCGACGGTAGTCGGCCACGCGCTCGGCCTCCTCGGGCCGCGCGGCAAGCCAGGCCTCCAGCGCCGCGCGCCGGCTCGGCTCCAGCCTGCCGTCGGCATAGGCCTGCAACTCTGCTTCGGTGACCGGTGCGTCGCTCATCTCACCAGCTTCAGCTTCGCCGCCGCCGACTGCCCGAGCATCATCCCGCGCAGCTTCTCGCGCGCGCGCGACAGGCGCGACATCACTGTTCCGATCGGGATGTCGAGCGCGCGCGCCACTTCCTCATAGCTCATATCCTCGAGCGTAACGAGGAGCAGCACCGCGCTTTGCTCGGCGGGCAGCCGGGCGATGGCGCGGTCCAGGTCGCGCACCAGCAGCGCGTCGCCTTGCGGCGCGCGCTGCGCGAGCTCGGGCATCTCGTCCTCGAGCATGTCGGTGGGGCGCGCGGCGCGCACCCGGTTGACGTGTACGTTGTGCATTACCGTGAACAGCCAAGCACGCAGGTCGGTGCCGCGGCGATAGAGGTGCAGTTTCGCCCAAGCGCGCTCCAAGGTGTCCTGCACGAGGTCGTCGGCAGTGGCGCGGTCGCCTACCAATGCGCGGGCATAGCGCCGCAGCCGCGGGATGAGCTCGACCATGCGCTGGGCTTCGTTCATGGGGGGAACAGGATCTGGGGGAGCCCTATTCCACGCTATTTTGGCTCGTCCGGCAATGGCGGCAGCGAGCGCAAGTAGGCAATGAGGGCATCCAGGTCCTGCCGGGTGAGCTTGCTCGTCGTGTTTTGAACCACTTCCCCCATCGCCTCGGAAAGAACATCGCCCTCGGGGGTCATCGCTGTTTGCAAGACCTCCCGGAGGTATTCGTCGGAGAACTTCTTCAGCCGCGTGGGAGTGAGATTGGTGGCCGTAGCTTCGCCGACCTTGGCCCCGGCGAGGTGGCGTCCTTTCTTCGGCCCGCCGAACATGTTGCGCGGCGTGTGGCACTCCCCGCAGTGGCCCAGCGCGTTGACGAGATAAGCGCCGCGATTGACCGTTTGACTGTGCGCCGGATCGGGCGTGAACGCGCCGGGGGAGAAAAAGAGCAGCTTCCAGCCCCAGATCAGCCAGCGCCAGCGGAACGGCCATCCGAGATCGTGGGCGCGGTTCGTGCGGCTGCTCTGCGGCAGGCTGCGCAGATAGGCCCACAGATCGCGCAGGTCCTGATCGGTGATCTTCGTGAACGACGTATACGGAAACGCCGGATAGTAGTGCGCGCCGTCGGGCCCGCGGCCTTGGCGCATGGCGCGCACGAAGTCCTGCTCGCTCCAGCGCCCGATGCCTGCCTGCGGATGCGGCGTGATGTTCGGGCCGAAGAAAGTCCCGAACGGAGTCTCCAGCGCGCGCCCGCCAGCGTAGGGCTGCGCGTCCGGCTTGGCTTCCGTGTGGCAGCCAAGGCATCCGGCGGCCTTCGAGAGATACAAGCCGCGCTTGACGTCGCCTTGCGCAAAGATGTCGGTAGCAATGAAGCTCAACACCAGCAGCGCGGCAAATGAAAAAGGGGTGTTGCCACCCCTTTTGCTGCCACTCATGAGAGAACTTTACTGCTTTTCGCGATAACGATCGTGGCAGGCGCCGCAGGCCTTGCCCACCGCCGCGATTTGCGACTTGATGGCGGCTTCGTCTCCGCCCTTGGCGGCCGTCTGCAGCTTTTTGACCTCTCCCTGGAAGCGGTCGATCAGCTCTTTTACCTTGTCCATTTCCTTGAACAGCTCCGGCTTGGCGCGGCTCTTCTCGTTGGCCGTGCTGGGGTCGAAGCCGTCCCAGGGCATCTCCGTAAGGACCGCAAGGTAGTTGGCATTGCGCTGCACGAGCTGCGCGTTGAAGGGCACCTTGCCCTGGGCCATGCCCCCAAGCGGGCCAAAGTACTTGCTAATCAACGTCATGCCGGCCTGGCGCTGCTTGAGCAGCACTTCGGGCTTGACCTGCGCCACGGCGGCGCCCGCGATCGCGCCCAAGGCGATCACTGCAGCGGCTGCTACAACGGTTCTCTTCACTGGTGTCTCTCCTGAGGTTGACCGGGGACCGTCTGGCTAACACCTCAGGCGGCGGTTTATTTCCGCCGATCGCTCAGCGCAGGCCGGCGGCGTACTGCGCGACGGCCTGGATGTCGCGCTCGCTCATGCGCGCCGCTACGCCGCGCATCATCCCGTTCGGATCGTTGGACCGCGCGCCGTCGCGAAACAGCTTCAGCTGCGCGGCGATGTACTCGGCAAACTGCCCGGACAGCCGCGGATACTGCGCCGGTATGCCGGCCCCGCCCGGACCATGGCATCCGGCGCAGGCCGGCACGCCGGTCGCGGCGATGCCGCCGCGCCAGATCTTCTGCCCGAGCGCGGCGAGCTCCTTGTCCGACGCAGCGGCCGGCTTGATCTGCTGGCCGGAATAGAAGGCGGCCAGATTCTTCATGTCCGCCTCGGAGAGGTTCGCCACCAGGGGCGTCATGATCGCGCTCTCGCGCACCGGCTTCCTGCCGCCCTGTCCTTTGAAGTCGGCGAGCTGCTTGTGCAGGTATTCGGGAACCTGGCCGGCGATCTTGGGATTGGCAACCGCGACGCTGTTACCGTCGGCGGCGTGGCAGGCCGCGCATACCTGGCCGGCGATCTGCTGCGCCTTTGCGGCATCCTGCGCCTGAGCGCCGCCCGCGATGATGACAAGCGCGCTGAGCGCCAGTGCCCGAAACATGCCGGGATTTTATTAGAATTCCCGCCTTTCGGCAGCCGATGAAGCAGCCATTCTCCGATGCGACGTTTCTCGCTTCCAGCGCCGGCGCTGCGGACATGCCGCCGCCCGGACCGCCGGAGATCGCCTTCGCGGGCCGCTCCAATGTCGGCAAGTCGAGCGCGATCAACGCGCTGCTCGGGCGCAAGCGCCTCGCCTTTACCAGCAAGACGCCCGGACGCACGCAGACCCTCAATTTCTTCGCGTTGGGCGAGGCCGCGCGGCTCGTCGATCTGCCCGGCTACGGATTCGCCCGCGTGCCCAAGGCCATGCGCGCGCAATGGCAAGCCCTGGTCGGCGCCTACATCGGCTCGCGCAGGACGCTGGTAGGCGTCGTCATGATCATGGATGCGCGCCATCCGCTTACCCCCCTGGATGAGCAGCTGCTGCACTTTCTCGGCGATGTGCCGCTGCTCGTGCTGCTCTCCAAGGCCGACAAGCTGACGCGCAAGGAACAGGCGGCCGTGCTTGACGCAGTGGCGCCCGCGGTCCCCGGCCAGGCGCGGCTTTTTTCGAGCGTTACGCGACAAGGGGTCGATGAATGCCGCAGCCTGCTGGAGCAGTGGCTGGAAAGCCAGGCTCCGGCAGGCGGCTGGAATAAAAGACCCCCGGTAAAGGGGAAATAAACCGGGGGCAAAACGCCTTAACTTTGGATTAAGGCACCCGCTCAGGGAGGAGAAGCGGGAGACGATAAATATCGTCTGAAGGTAAGATTCGTCCGTCCGGGCAAAAGTTCCCCCGGAAAAATTTCCAACGAATCAGCCATGAAGGTTTACGGCCAGTTTCCCGCGGTGCGCATGCGGCGCATGCGGCGCGACGAGTTTTCGCGCCGCCTGATGCGCGAGCATGCGCTGGGCGCTGCCGATCTCATCTATCCGGTTTTCATCATCGACGGAAAAGCCCGCACGGAAAAAGTGGCTTCCATGCCGGGCGTCGAGCGCATGACGCTCGACAAGCTGCTCGGCGTCGCCGAGCAATGCCTGAAGCTGCGCATTCCGGCCTTGGCGCTGTTCCCCGCGGTCGAGCCGCGCCTGAAAACCGCGGATGGCCGGGAAGCGTTCAATCCGAAAGGGCTGGTGCCGCGCGCGCTCGCCGAGCTGAAGAAGCGCTTTCCCGAGCTCGGGCTCATGACCGACGTGGCGCTCGATCCGTACACCACGCACGGCCAGGACGGCGTGATCGACGACAGCGGCTACATCCTCAACGACGCCACGCTCGACGTGCTCGTCAAGCAGGCAGTTACGCAGGCGCGGGCCGGCGTCGACATCGTGGCCCCCTCGGACATGATGGACGGCCGCATCGGCCGCATTCGCGCCGCGCTGGAGAAGGCGGGCCATATCCACACCCGGATCATGGCCTACTCGGCGAAATACGCGTCGGGCTTCTACGGGCCTTTTCGCGACGCGGTGGGCTCGGCGAAGCACCTGGGCCGAGGCGACAAGAAGACCTACCAGATGGATCCGGCGAACTCCGACGAGGCGCTTTGGGAAGTCGGCCTGGACCTCGCCGAAGGCGCCGATATGGTGATGGTGAAACCGGGCCTGCCGTATCTCGACATCGTGCGGCGCGTGAAGGACGAGTTCAAGGCGCCCACCTACGTCTACCAGGTGTCGGGCGAGTACTCGATGCTGCGCGGCGCGATCGACAACGGCTGGCTGCCGCAATCCTGCGTGCTGGAGAGCCTTCTCGCCTTCAAGCGCGCCGGCGCCGACGGCGTGCTCACCTACTTCGCCCTCGAGGCCGCTAAGGCGCTGTCGCAGCAGAAAGCGTTCTGAGGAACCGATCGGCATTCTGATAGCCGATGACGCGCAGGCCGTGTATTTCGCGTCCCTGCGCGTCGAAGAACACGATCCCCGGCGGCCCGAACAGCGAAAAGCGCTTGAGCAGCGCGCGGTCTGCGTCGCTGTTCGCGGTGACATCGGCCTGCAGCAGCAGCATGCCGTCGAGCTGCGCCCGCACCTTCGGGTCGGAGAAGGTGAAGGCTTCCATCTCCTTGCACGACACGCACCAGTCGGCATAGAAGTCGAGCATCACCGGCTTGCCGGGCGCGCTCAGCTTCTCCTGCAGCTGCGCGAGCGAGGCGACCCGCGTCCAGGGCAGGGGGGCGCTCGCTTTCGTGTTGTTTTCCGTGAACCCCGCGAGCGGCCGCAGCGGATCGCGGCTCCCCGATAACGCGCCCACGAGCAGCGCCACGCCCGCCACCAGGAAAACAACCCCGGTGGCTTTCCACAACCGCCACCAGCCCGACGCCGTCGCCGACAGCGGGTCGAGCGCGCGGAGGAAAACCGCCGAGCCTATGAGCAGCGCCGCCCATGCCAGCATCTGCAGCGTGACCGGCAGGACCGGCGAAACCACCCAGATCGCCACCGCCAGCAGCAGCACGCCGAAGAACCTGCGCACCGAGCTCATCCACGCGCCCGCCTTGGGCAACAGCGCGCCCTCCGAGACGCCGACCGCGACCAGCGGCACGCCCATGCCCAACGCCATGGCAAACAACGCAGCGCCCCCCAGGGCAATGTCGCGCGTCTGCGAAATGTAGAGCAGAGCGCCGGCGAGCGGCGCCGCCACGCAGGGACTGACAATGACGGCCGAGAGCACGCCCATGCCCGCCACCGACGCGATGCGCCCGCCTTTCAGCCCGCGGTGCGCGGAGTCCAGGCGCTGGTGCACGAATCCGGGCAGCCGCAGCTCGTAGAAGCCGAACATGGAGAGCGCCAGCGCCACAAACACCAGCGCAAAGGCGCCGAGTACCCAGGCATTCTGCAGCGCGGCCGCGAGCAGCGACCCTGAAAAGGCGGCCGCTACGCCCGCCACTGCATACGCTACCGCCATGCCCAAGACATAGGCGAGCGACAGCGCCAGGGCACGCGGCCGGTTCAGGCTCCGGCCCTCGCCGGCGATGATGCCGGACAGGATCGGTATCATCGGCAGCACACAGGGGGTAAACGTCAGCAGCAGGCCAAAAACGAAAAACCCGCCGAGCACGAGCAGGAGGCTGCCCTCGAACAGGCGCGCGATCTCGATGTCGGTGGCGAAAATCGACAAGCGCGGCGTGCCCGGCGCGTCGCCAAAAGCGGCGAGCTGCAGCCTTGCCTTCGACTCCATCGGCACATAGCACACCCCCGCGTCGGCGCAGCCCTGCGAGGTGACGCTCAGGTCGAAGCTTCCATCGCCCTCGACCGGTAGGAGGATGCGCACCGCCTTGCGGTAGGTCTCCACCTCGCCGAAGAACTCGTCCTTGTGCTTCTGCCCGCGCGGCAGCTCGGCAGCGCCCAACCGCACCCGCGGATTGCCTTCGGCGGAGAACTTGAAGCGCTCGCGGTACATGTAGTAGCCGTCGGCGATGACGAAGCCGACCTCGACGCTCGACGCGTCCAGGACGCGGGCGGAAAAGCGAAACGCCTTCTCCGGCTCGAGAAGATCGTCGGCCGAGCCGCCGAGCTTGAGCTGGGCCGTCGCCGGCAGGGCGAGCACCAGGCACGCGACGAAAAGGAGAATTCTCTTCAAGGGTTCGTTTCCCCGGCGACCCATGCCAGATAGGCGGGCAGGCCGCGCTCGACTGGGACCGCAATGATCTCCGGGAGTTCATACGGGTGGGCCGCGCGCAGAGCCTGCTCCAGCGCAGGGTAGCGCTCGGCCGTCGTCTTGATGAGCATGGGATGCTCTTCGTCGTGCTGCACAGCGCCTTTCCAGCGGTAGACCGAGCGGCAGGGTGCGAGAATATTGACGCAGGCGGCGAGCTGCTGGCCGATCAACGCTTCGGCGATCCGCTCGGCGGCGGCGCGGTCAGGCAGGTTGGTCAATACCAGGAGGCCGCTCATACCCTAACATTCGTCCATTCGCCCATTTTATGCATAAGGTAACCGTCCAACCCAGCGGCCACGCTTTCGAGGTGCAGGAGGGCGAATCGGTGCTCACCGCCGCCCTGCGCCAGGACATCGTGCTGCCCTACGGCTGCCGCAACGGCGCCTGCGGCAGCTGCAAGGGCCGGATCCTCGAAGGCCGGGTGGATTACGGCGTGTACCAGAAGAAGGCCCTCACGGACGAGGACAAAGCGCAAGGCAAGGCGCTCTTCTGCCAGGCCCGTCCGCTCACCGACCTGGTGGTGGAGGCGCGCACCATCGGCGCGGCCAAGGACATCCCGGTCCGCACGCTGCCCTGCCGGGTGCAGAAGCTCGAGCGCCTGGCCGACGACGTCATGGGGGTTCACCTCAAGTTGCCAGCGAACGAGCGCCTGCAGTTCCTCGCCGGCCAGTACATCGAGTTCCTGCTCAAGGACGGCTCGCGGCGCAGCTTCTCCATGGGCAACGCGCCGCACGACGATGAGCTCATCCAGGTGCACGTGCGCCATGTGCCCGGCGGGCAGTTCACCGACCACGTATTCGGCAAGATGAAGGAGCGCGACATCCTTCGCTTCGAAGGGCCGCTCGGCACCTTCTTCCTGCGCGAAGACTCGCACAAGCCGATCGTATTGGTCGCCTCCGGCACCGGCTTCGCGCCGATCAAGTCGGTGATAGAGCACGCCTTGCGCAGGAACATCGCGCGCCCGATGGTGCTGTACTGGGGCGGCCGCCGCCCCAAGGACCTGTACATGGACGCGCTCGCCAGGCAATGGCCGATCAAGTACGTCCCGGTCGTTTCGGAGGCCCTGCCCGAGGACCGCTGGACCGGGCGCACCGGCTTCGTGCACCGCGCCGTGATGCAGGACTTCCCCGACCTGTCGGCGCACCAGGTCTATGCCTGCGGCGTGCCGGTGATGGTGGACGCGGCAAGGCGCGACTTCACGCAGCAGTGCAGGCTGCCCGAGGACGAGTTCTACGCCGACAGCTTCACCACTCAGGCCGACCTGGTTTCGCCGAGATAAGCTTCCCGGATGCGCTCGTCGTGGAGCAGTGCGCCCGCGTCTCCCGAGAGCGTGATCATTCCGGACTCCATCACGTAGCCGCGGCTGGCGGCCTCCAGCGCCAGACGCGCGTTCTGCTCCACGAGCAGGATGGTCACGCCGCGCGCCGCGATCTCGCGCACGACTTCGAAAATCTTGGCCACCATCATGGGCGCGAGGCCCATCGACGGCTCGTCCAGCAGCAGCAGCTTCGGCTCGCTCATGAGCGCGCGCGCGATCGCCAGCATCTGCTGCTCGCCTCCGGAGAGCGTGCCGGCGATCTGGTGGCGGCGCTCCTTCAGGCGCGGAAATGTCGCGTAGTGCGCCTCGGGGTCGCCGCCGCCGCGCGCGTACGCCCCCATGGCGAGGTTCTCCTGCACGGTGAGGCGCGGGAAGATGCCGCGGCCCTCGGGCACCATTACCAGGCCCCGGCGCGGCAGCTCGTGCACCCTCGCGCCCGCAAGATCCATGTCCGCGTAGCGGATCTTGGCCGCGGAACAGGGGATGAGCCGGCAGATCGCTTTCAGCGTCGAGGTCTTGCCTGCGCCGTTGGCGCCGATGAGGCACACGAGCTCGCCCTCCTCGACGCCCAGGTCGATGCCCTTCACCGCGCGGATGCCGCCGTAGCGGACCTCGAGCTGGCGTACTTCAAGCAGCATGCGGCGCGCCGAGATAGGCCTCGATGACCTTCGGATCGCGTTGCACTTCGGCCGCAAGGCCCTCGGCGATCTTCTCTCCGTAATCGAGCACCATGACGCGGTCGCAGAGATCCATCACCAGCCGCACGTCGTGCTCGATGAGCAGCACGGTCACGCCGCCGTGGCGGATGGTGCGGATCAGCTTGCCCAGCGCCAGGCGCTCGGTGGCGTTCATGCCCGCCGCCGGCTCGTCCAGCGCCAGCAGCTTCGGCTCGGTGGCGAGCGCCCGCGCCATCTCCAGCCGCCGCTGGTCGCCGTAGGGCAGGCTGCCCGCGGCGTCGTTGGCGCGCGCGCGGATACCGGCATAATCGAGCAGTTCCAGCGCCCGCCTCTCGATGTCCCTCTCCTCTTTCAAAGTCGACCGGTTTCTGAGAATGGCCCCGACAACGCCCGCGCGCGTGCGCACGTGGCGGCCGATCATCACATTCTCCAGCGCGGACAGGTTGGCGAACAGGCGGATGTTCTGAAACGTGCGCGCGATGCCGGCGGCGGCGATGCGGTCCGGCGTGAGCCCGGTGATGTCGCGCCCGTCGAACGAGAAGCGGCCGGCGCCCGGCGCATAGATGCCGGTGAGGAGATTGAAGAGCGTGGTCTTGCCGGCGCCGTTGGGACCGATCAAGCCGAACACTTCGCCCGCGGCGATATGGAACGATACCCCGTGCAGCGCCGGCACGCCGCCGAAGCGCTTGCCTACTTCCGTGGCGGCGAGCAGCGGCGTCAAAGCGCATGCCCCACGGGCGTCTCGCTGCGCTCCGCGAGCTCCCTTTTCCGCACCGCCGAGGGCAGCAGCCCGGCCGGCCGGAACAGCATCACCAGCACCAGCGCGAGTCCAAACAGCAGCATTCGGATGACCTCGGGCTCCACCACCATGCGGCCGAACAGCGCCTGCTGCGCCGGCTGCACCGTCCAGCGCAGGATTTCGGGAACGAAGGACAGCAGCAGCGCGCCGACGATCACGCCCCAGATGTTGCCCATGCCCCCCAGCACCACCATGGACACCACCATGATGGACTCGACCAGCACGAAGCTCTCCGGCGAGATGAAGCCCTGGATGGCCGAGAACATGCCGCCCGCCACGCCGCCGAAGCTCGCCCCCATGGCGAAGGCGAGCAGCTTCATGTTTCGCGTGTTGATGCCCATCGAGCGCGCCGCCGTCTCGTCCTCGCGGATCGCCTCCCAGGCCCGGCCGATGCGCGAGTCCTGCAGCCGGATGTTGATCACGATGATGGCGAGCACCACCGCGAGCAGCAGGTAGTAGTACTTGATCGGCCCGCTGAACTCCAGGCCGAGGAAGGTTTCGTACCTGCCGAAGCTGAACTCGCCCAGGGTGAACGGGTCGATGCGCGCGATGCCCTGCGGGCCGTTGGTGATGTTCACCGGGCGTGAAAGGTTGTTCAGGAAGATGCGGATGATCTCGCCGAAGCCGAGCGTGACGATGGCGAGGTAGTCGCCGCGCAGCTTGAGGACCGGCGCGCCGAGCAGCACGCCGAACAGCGCCGCGACGGCCGCGCCAATCGGCAGGATGATCCAGAACGGCAGGTGCAGGTTGAAGTGCGGGCTGGCGAGCAGCGCGTAGGTGTACGCGCCGAGCGCGTAAAAGGCGATGTAGCCCAGGTCGAGCAGGCCGGCGAAGCCGACCACGATGTTGAGGCCGAGCGCGAGCAGCACGTAGAGGATCGCGTAGTTGGTGACGCGCACCCAGGTGGTGCCGACCTGGGCGAGCATGAAGGGCAGCACGGCGAGCGTGACCGC
>CAZJJC010000414.1:0-6141 GCA_964546195.1 uncultured Enterobacteriaceae bacterium
GAGAAAAAGGGGTCAGAGCAATTTTCCCGCCGGCGACGGCGCCAAAGCGGAAAATTGCTCTGACCCCTTTTTCTCAGGTGTCTTCGGTGCGCGGCGGGCGCCAGGTATAAGGCACCGGTCCGGGCGCGCGCAGCACGCGCAGCATGCGCAGGGCGCCTTCCTTGCGGCCCTCGCCGGACCGGTAGTACCCCGGCACCAGCACGGTCTCGTAGAAGCCCATCGCGCGGTAGAAATGGCGCGCCGCTTCGTTGGCCGTGCGCAGCTCGAGGTGGATGCTCGCCATGCCGGCGACGCGCGCCGACTCGAGCAGCCAGTCGAGCAGGCGCTGGCCTACCCCGAGCCTGCGGTGCGAAGGCCGCACCGCCAGCAGCACCAGGTGGGCGCGCTCTTCGCCGACTTCCATGATGGCGAAGCCCAGGATCGCGCCGCGCGACGAAGCGGAAGATGAGCCGCTCTTGCCGCCCTCGCAGGCGACCACGGCGAGCGTGTCGCGGTCGCGGATCGCGCGCAGCACGCGCGCCGCATCGTATTTCCAGCCCAGCCCGGTCTCGATGAAGTCGCGCGACATGAGCGCGATGGCCTGGGCATCGCGCGGCTCGGCGAGTCGGACGGTGACGGCCCGCGGCGTCATGAAAGCCATTGTGCCACGTCCCCGCGCCCCGGCGCGAGCGCCCGATAAGACTAGGGTATCCTGATGCCAAACAATACCGCTTCGGGGAGGCAGTCGTGGATGCCCTCGGTCGAACCACCATCCAGGAAGCCGCCGCCGACCTGGCGGAGGAAATCAAGACGCGCTCGGCCAGCGGCGCCGCCGCCAAGCTGGCGAATTTCGGCGGCGTGGAGATCGCCGCCGCGCTGCTGCGTCTGTCCCCGGGATTCGCGCAGGACGTGCTCGGCGCGCTGCCCGACGATGCGCGCGAGCGCACGCTCGCCGGGGCGCCGGCCGAGGTCGGGCGGCAATGGCAGCGCAACGCGCTGTACGACAAGGATGCGGTCGGGCGCATGATGGAGCCGGTGGTGGGCGCCTTTCCGCCCGACGTCACCGTCGGTCAAACCGTCGATGCGCTGCGCGAGGCCGTGAAGAGCATTCTCATCACCTATATCTGGGTGGTCGACGACGACGACCGGCTGGTCGGCCTGGTCACCATGCGCGACCTGCTGTTCAACGACCGCGGCCGCATGCTCGGCGAGGTCATGCTGCAGGATCCTTTCGTGCTGCACGCCTCGACCTCCCTGAAGGAGGCGATGAAGCAGGTGCTCGACCGGCATTACCCGGTCTACCCGGTGACCGACGCCGACGGGCGGCTGCTCGGCCTGGTGCGCGGGCAGTCGATGTTCGAGGCGCAGGCGATCGACATCACGCTGCAGGCCGGCAGCATGGTGGGCGTCAACGAGGAGGAGCGCCTCGCCACGCCGTGGAAGCAGAGCCTCAGGATGCGCCACCCCTGGCTGCTGCTCAATCTGGTGACCGCGTTTCTCGCCGCCGGCGTGGTCGGCATCTTCCAGGACACCATCGACCGGCTGGTGATCCTCGCCCTATTCCTGCCGGTGCTCGCCGGCCAGTCGGGCAACACCGGCTGCCAGGCGCTGGCGGTGACGCTGCGCGGCATGACCCTGGGCGAGCTCAAGCCCGGCACCGAAAAGCCGCTGATGAAGAAGGAAGCGCTGCTCGGCTGCCTCAACGGCGTCGGCGTGGGCCTCGCGGCCGGCATCGGCATGTACTTCATCGCCAGCGGCCAGGCGAACGAGCATCCGATCATGCTGTCGTTCGTCGTCTTCCTCGCGATGATCGGCTCGTGCGTCGCGAGCGGCCTGTCCGGCGCGCTGGTGCCGCTCACGCTGAAGCGCCTGGGCTTCGACCCGGCGACCGCTTCGAGCATCTTCCTCACCACGGCCACCGACGGGGTGAGCATGGGCATGCTGCTCTGGCTGGCGACGATTCTGATCTGGTAGCGAATTCGGGGTCAGAGTATTCTGCAAGCCTCGGGAGGTCCACCATGCAGGTCAAGGAGATCCTTCGGGTCAAGGGCAACCGCCTGCTCAGCATCGAGCCCACGGGACGCGCGTCGGACGCGGTGAAGACCATGGCCGCGGAGAACCTCGGCTCGCTGGTGGTGATCGAGCAGGGACGCATGGTAGGCATGCTCACTTTTCACGAGCTGCTGCGCGCGCTCGCCTCGCGCGGCGGGGCGCTCGGCGACCTGAAGGTGGGCGACGTCATGCTGCACGACCCGGTCACCGCCGCCCCCGAGACGGAGCTGAACGACCTGCGCCGCATGATGCTTGAGAGCGGCGCGCGCTATCTGCCGGTGATGCAGGGCGCGAGGCTCCTGGGCGTGATTTCCTTCCGCGACGTCGCCAAGGCCGTGCTCGACGAGCAGGACTTCGAGAACAAGATGCTGAAGGGGTACATCAAAAACTGGCCGGCCTGAAGGCCCGGGATAGAATCCCGTTCAAATGTCGGGCAACAGCTTCGGCACGCTGTTCTGCGTGACCTCTTTCGGCGAGTCGCACGGCCCGGCCTACGGCGGCGTGGTGGACGGCTGCCCGCCGGGCCTCGAATTGTCGAATGGCGATCTCCAGAAAGAGCTGGATCGGCGCAAGCCGGGCTCTTCGCGCCACGTCACCCAGCGGCGCGAATCGGACGCGGTGGAGATCCTGTCGGGCGTGTACGAGGGTCGCACGACCGGCACCGCCATCGGCTTCCTGGTGAAGAACGAGGACCAGCGCTCCAAGGACTACGCCGCGATCGCGCAGAAGTTCCGTCCCGGCCACGCCGACTACACCTATTTCCAGAAGTACGGCGTGCGCGATACGCGCGGCGGCGGGCGCGCCTCGGCGCGCGAGACCGTGGTGCGGGTGGCCGCCGGCGCGATCGCGAAGAAGTGGCTGAAGCAAAGGTACGGCGTCGTGGTGCGCGGCCATCTCGCCGAGCTGGGATCCCACAAGATCGCCTTCCAGTCGTGGGATGCGGTCGAGCGCAACCCGTTTTTTTCCCCGGATCCTCAAGTGATTCCTGTTCTGGAGAAATTCATGGATGAGCTGCGGGAAAGCGGCGACTCGTGCGGCGCGCGCGTGAACGTGGTGGCCGAAGGGGTGCCGGTGGGCTGGGGCGAGCCGGTGTACGGGCGCCTGGACGCCGACATCGCCGCGGCGATGATGTCGATCAACGCGGTGAAAGGCGTCGAGATCGGCGCCGGCTTCGCCGCCGTCCTGCAAAAGGGCAGCGAGCACGGCGACGAGATGACGCCCGAGGGCTTCGTCGCCAACAACAACGGCGGCGTGCTCGGCGGCATCTCCACCGGCCAGCACATCACGGTGTCGATCGCGCTCAAGCCCACGTCCAGCATCCGCCTGCCGCGCCGGACCCTCGACACCGAGGGGCGGCCCGCTACCGTCCAGACCGCCGGCCGCCACGACCCCTGCGTGGGCATCCGCGCGACCCCGATCGCGGAGGCCATGCTCGCGTGCGTGCTGATGGACCACGCGCTGCGCCATCGCGCGCAATGCGCTGACGTCACGCCACCCGTGAAGCTAGAAAAGCCCAAGAAAATCAATTAGAGTATGGCTACAAAACCCCCAAGAGAGAAGAACATGAGCAACAAGGGCCAGTTGCTGCAGGACCCATTTTTGAACACGCTGCGCAAGGAGCACGTCCCGGTCTCGATCTATCTCGTCAACGGCATCAAGCTGCAGGGCCAGATCGAGTCCTTCGACCAGTACGTCGTGCTATTGCGCAACTCCGTGACCCAGATGGTCTACAAGCACGCCATTTCCACCGTGGTGCCGTCGCGCCCGATCAGCCTGGGAGCGGACAAGGAAGCCGAGTAGTTTGCAGGACACGCCCCCGCAGTTCCCCTCCTTTCGCGCTGCCGATCCTCAGGCGGCGGTCATCGTCTGCCTCGATTTCGGCGACGACGCCTACGAGGAGAGCGTCGAGGAGGTGGTGCGCCTGGTGCAAAGCGCCGGCGTGCGGCGCCATCGCGTGGTCAAGGGCCGGCGCAGCCGGCCGGACCCCAAGCTCTACGCCGGCAGCGGCAAGATCGGCGAGATCCTGCGCGCCTCGCAGGAGCTGAACGCGGCTTTCGTCATCTTCAACCATGCGCTGTCCCCGGCCCAGGAAAGAAACGTCGAGCGCGAGCTGCAGCGGCGCGTCATGGACCGCAGCGGGCTGATCCTCGAGATCTTCGCCCAGCGCGCCCAGACCAGCGAAGGCAAGCTCCAGGTCGAGCTCGCGCAGCTCGAGCACCTGTCGACCCGGCTGGTGCGGGGCTGGACGCACCTGGAGCGCCAGCGCGGCGGCCTGGGCAAGACCGGCGGCCCGGGCGAGAAGCAGATCGAGCTCGACCGGCGCTATATCGGGCAGCGCGTGCGCGTCCTGAAGACCAAGTTGGAGTCCCTGAAAAAGCAAAGGACCGTGCAACGGCGGGCGAGGGCGCGGGGCGACGTGCTGTCGGTTTCGATCGTCGGCTATACCAATGCCGGCAAGTCGACATTGTTCAACGCGCTCACCAACGCCGGGGCCTACGCGGCCGACCAGCTGTTCGCCACCCTGGACACGACCACGCGGCGCGTGTGGTTGCCCGAGGCCGGCAATGTGGTCGTCTCGGACACGGTCGGCTTCCTCCGCGACCTGCCGCACGGGCTGGTGGCGGCGTTTCGCGCCACGCTGGAGGAAACGGTGCACGCCGACCTGCTGCTGCACGTGGTGGACGCCGCTTCGCCCTCGCGCGCGCAGCAGGCGGCCGACGTCGACAAGGTGCTCGCCGAGATCCCCGCCGGCGGGGCCCCGCAGCTCATCGCTTGGAACAAGATCGATGTGGCCGGCCTCGATCCCGGTGCCGAGCGCGACCAATATGGTAGGATTTCCCGCGTTTTCGTGAGCGCGCGCACCGGGGCAGGACTGGACGGATTACGCGCTGCCATCGCCGAGTTCGCCCGCGAGCGGGCTGCGGCGCGCGCCACTCCGGAAGCGCATCCACTGCAACCTCACTAGAACGTTCCGTCCATGTCATTGAACGACCCCAACTGGGGACGCGGTTCCCGCGGCCCGCAGGGGCCCGGCGGCGGCAACCAGGGTCCGCCCGACCTGGACGAGCTGTGGCGCAACTTCAACCGCAAGCTCTCGGAGCTGTTCGGCAGAAGGCGCCGCGGCGGCGGCGACGAGCCGCCTACGCCGCCCTCGGGCTGGCAGATCGGCGGCGGCGCCGGCGTGCTGATCGCGCTGGTCATCGCCGTGTGGCTGGCGAGCGGCTTCTACATCGTCAACGAGGGCACCCGCGGCGTGGTGCTCACCTTCGGCCGGTACTCGCAGGAAACCCTGTCCGGGCTGCGCTGGCGCGTGCCCTGGCCGATCCAGTCGCACGAGATCGTCAACCTCGCCCAGGTGCGCACGCTGGAGGTGGGCTACCGCAACAACGTGCGCACCAAGGTGCTGCGCGAGTCGCTCATGCTCACCGACGACGAGAACATCGTCGACCTGCAGTTCGCGGTGCAGTACCTGGTGAACCACGCACGCAACTTCGTCTTCAACGTGCGCCGGCCCGACGAAACGGCGATGCAGATCGCCGAGAGCGCGATGCGCGAGGTGATCGGCAAGAACCGCATGGACAACATCCTGTACGAGACCCAGGTCGACATCGCCAACGCGGCGCGCGACCTCATGCAGAACATCCACGAGCGCTACGGCACCGGCATCACCGTGAGCACCGTCACCATCCAGAACGCGCAGCCGCCCGAGCAGGTGCAGGCGGCGTTCGACGACGCGGTCAAGGCCGGCCAGGACCGCGAGCGGCAGAGAAACGAGGGCCAGGCCTACGCCAACGACGTGATCCCGCGCGCCCGCGGCACCGCATCGCGCCTGCAGCAGGAGGCCGACGGCTACCGCCAGCGCGTGATCGCCAGCGCCGAGGGCGATGCCTCGCGCTTCCGGCAGGTGCTGACCGAGTACGCCAAGGCGCCGGCGGTGACGCGCGAGCGCATCTACATCGAGACCATGCAGCAGGTGCTCAGCGCCACCAGCAAGATCATGATGGACTACAGCGGCAGCGGCAACCTGCTCTACCTGCCGCTCGACAGGCTGATGCAGAGCGCGGGCGCCGGTTCCGCCGACGGCGGCGCGCCGCGCGCCGCGCCCGCCGA
>CAZJJC010000415.1:0-4275 GCA_964546195.1 uncultured Enterobacteriaceae bacterium
GCCCTTCGCCACGCTGCTGGAGATGGCAGGCGGTGTTCACAAAGGAAATAAATTAAAAGCGGTTATTCCGGGCGGTTCCTCCATGCCCGTCCTGCCGGCCGACATCATGATGGCCACCGACATGGACTACGACTCGATCGCGAAGAGCGGGTCCATGCTGGGCTCGGGCGCCGTGATCGTGATGGACGAGACCACCTGCATGGTGCGCGCGCTCGAGCGCCTGTCGTACTTCTACTTCGAGGAGTCCTGCGGCCAGTGCACGCCCTGCCGCGAGGGCACCGGGTGGCTCTATCGCGTGGTGAACCGCATCGAAAACGGCAGGGGCCGCATGGAGGACCTGGCGCTGCTCGACAACGTCTCTGACAACATCGCCGGGCGCACCATCTGCGCGCTGGGCGACGCCGCGGCGCTGCCGGTGAAGAGCTTCATCAAGCACTTCCGCGACGAGTTCGTGCACCACATCGAGCATCGAAAATGCCTGGTCGAGGGCGAGGTCGAGCCGAAGTGGGGCCGCGCCGGGGCAAGGCAGCAACCCCATGTGGTACGAAACATGGCCGAGGCCGCCTAGATGCCGAAGCTCACCGTAGACGGAAAAGAAGTCGAGGTCGCCCAGGGCGCAACCGTGATGGACGCGACCAACAAGCTGGGCGTCTACGTGCCCCATTTCTGCTACCACCGCAAGCTCTCGATCGCCGCCAACTGCCGCATGTGCCTGGTGGAGGTGGAGAAGGCGCCCAAGCCGCTGCCCGCCTGCGCCACGCCGGCCACCGAAGGCATGAAGGTCTGGACCCATTCGGCCAACGCGGTCGGCGCGCAGAACGGAGTGATGGAGTTCCTGCTCATCAACCACCCGCTCGACTGCCCCATCTGCGACCAGGGCGGCGAGTGCCAGCTGCAGGACCTGGCGGTGGGCTACGGGCACAGCAACTCGCGCTACACCGAGGAAAAAAGGGTCGTGCTGCGCAAGGAGCTCGGCCCCCTGGTCGCGGCGGAGGAGATGAGCCGCTGCATCCAGTGCACGCGCTGCGTGCGCTTCGGGCAGGAGATCGCCGGCATCATGGAGCTCGGGCTTGCCGGGCGCGGCGAGAACGCCGAGATCGTGTCGTTCGTCGGAAAAGCGGTCGAGTCGGAGCTGTCCGGCAACATGATCGACCTGTGCCCGGTGGGTGCGCTCACCTCCGAGCCGTTCCGCTACCAGGCGAGAACCTGGGAATTGTCGCGCCGCAAGTCCGTCTCGCCGCACGACAGCCTCGGCTCCAACCTGGTGGTGCAGGTGAAGCAGAACCGCGTGATGCGCGTGCTGCCCCTGGAGAACGACGCGATCAACGAGTGCTGGCTGTCCGACAAGGACCGCTTCTCCTACGAAGGGCTCAATTCCCCCGACCGGCTCACGCAGCCGATGGTCAGGCGCGACGGCCAGTGGCAGGAGGTGGACTGGGAAGAAGCCTTTGACAGGGTCATGGAAGGCTTGAAGGGGGAAGAGTTCGGCTCGCTGGTTTCTCCGCATTCGACGCTGGAGGAAATGTTTCTCGCAGGCAAGCTCGGCCCCGCCGATTTCCGGCTGCGCCACTGCGACTTCTCGGCCGACGGCAGGCGCGAAGGCATTCCGTGGCTGGGGATGCCGATCGCCGAGCTCGGCGCGCTCGACCAGGTGCTGGTGGTGGGCTCGTTCCTGCGCAAGGAGGCGCCGCTCATCGCGCACCGCCTGCGCCAGGCGGCCAGGCGCGGCGCGCGGATCCACATGCTGCACTCGGTGGACGACGATTGGCTGATGCCCGTGGCGAGCCGGAAAATCGTTGCGCCGGCAGAGCTGCCCGCGGCCATCGCCGCGTTCCGGGAGGTGCTGTCGGCCGGCAGGAATGCCGCGGTGCTGATCGGCAACTTCGCCCAGCAGCACCCGCAGGCGGCACAGATTCATGCCGCGGCGCAGGCGCTGGCTCAGGTTACGAGCGGCAAGCTCGGGTTCATCGGCGAAGCGGCGAATTCCGTAGGCGGTTACCTCGCCGGACTGCCCACCGCCAGCCTCGAGGCCGTGGTGCAGAAAGAGGCGCTGGTGCTCCTGAACGTCGAGCCGCAGCTCGACTGCGCCGATCCCCGGGCGATCGAGCATGCGAAGTTCGTCGTGCTGCTCACGCCCTGGAAGCACTCGATGGACAAGGCCGACGTGTTGCTGCCGATAGCGCCGTTCACCGAAACCGCGGGCACCTTCGTCAACACCGAGGGCCGCGTGCAGAGCTTCTACGCGGTGGTGAACGCGCTGGGCGAGGCGCGCCCGGCCTGGAAGGTGCTGCGCGTGCTGGGCAGCCTGCTCGGCCGGCCGGGGTTCGACTTCGACACCATCGAGCAGGTCCGGGCCGCCTGCATCGGCGAGCGCGACATTGCCTCGCTGCTGTCAAACGGCATCGGTTCCATCGCGGCTTCCTCTGCTGCGCCCCCTGCGGGCCTACAGCGCATCGCCGACGTGCCGATTTACTTCGCCGATCCCCTGGTGCGCCGCTCGCCGCCCCTGCAGAAGACCCCGGAGGCCAGGGCGCCGAAGGCCTGGATGAACGCGCAGCTGATGCAGAAGCTGGGCGTGTCCCCGGGCAGGCAAGTGCGGGTGAATTCCGCGGCGAAGGTTATCGCTGCGCTGGATGAAAAACTGCCCGACGGCTGCGTGCGCATCGCCGCGGCGCATCCGTCGACCGCGCCGATCGGCCCCATGTTCGGCAGCGTCACGCTGGAGAAGGTGGCGGTGGAGAGGGCGGCGTAGATGGACTGGGGCACGGCGCTTGCGCAGACGGCCTGGACCCTGGCGGCGATCACGGCGATCGTGGCGCCGCTCATGCTGGCGGTAGCCTATCTCACGCTGTGGGAGCGCAAGCTCATCGGCTGGATGCAGATCCGCCTCGGGCCCAACCGCGTCGGGCCCTTCGGCCTGCTCCAGCCGGTCGCCGACGGCATCAAGCTCCTCATGAAGGAGATCATCCTTCCGGCCAACGCCAACAAGGGCCTGTTCATCCTCGCGCCGGTGGTCATGATCATGCCGGCGCTCGCCGCCTGGGCGGTAATCCCCTTCGGCCCCGAGCTGGTGCTGGCCGACATCAACGCCGGGCTCCTGTACATCCTGGCGCTGTCGTCGATCGGCGTGTACGGCGTGATCATCGCGGGCTGGGCGTCCAACTCCAAGTACGCCTTCCTCGGCGCGATGCGCTCGGCGGCGCAGATGGTGTCCTACGAGCTCGCCATGGGCTTCGCCCTGGTGGTGGTGCTGATGGTGTCGGGCAGCCTGAACATCTCCGACATCATCGCCCAGCAGGGACGCGGCTACTTCGCCGAGCGCGGCGTGACTTTCCTGTCGTGGAACTGGCTGCCGCTGCTGCCGATGCTGGTGGTGTATTTCGTCTCGGGCGTGGCCGAGACCAACCGCGCGCCGTTCGACGTGGTGGAGGGCGAGTCCGAGATCGTCGCCGGCCACCTGGTCGAGTACTCGGGCATGACCTTCGCGCTGTTCTTCCTCGCCGAGTACATGAACATGATCCTGATCAGCACGCTGGCGGCGATCCTGTTCTTCGGCGGGTGGCAGGCGCCGATCGACTGGGTCGTGTTCCACTGGATCCCGCCCTTCGGCTGGCTGCTCGTCAAGGTGTTCTTCATCGTGTCGCTGTTCCTGTGGTTCCGCGCCACCTTCCCGCGCTACCGCTACGACCAGATCATGCGCCTGGGATGGAAGATCTTCATCCCGCTCACCATCGTGTGGATCGTGGTGATCGCGGTCTGGATGCAGACCCCGTGGAGCCTGTGGCAATGAGACGCGTCATGGAGTTTTTCAAGTCCTTCCTGCTGCTCGAGCTGCTGCGCGGCATGGCGCTCACCGGGCGGCATCTCTTCGCGCGCAAGATCACGGTGCAGTTTCCCGAGGAGAAGACGCCGGTCAGCCCGCGCTTTCGCGGCCTGCACGCGCTGCGCCGCTACCCGAACGGGGAGGAGCGCTGCATCGCGTGCAAGCTGTGCGAGGCGGTGTGCCCGGCGCTCGCCATCCATATCGAGTCGGAACAGCGGGAAGACGGAACCCGCCGCACCACGAGGTACGACATCGACCTCGTGAAGTGCATCTTCTGCGGCTTCTGCGAGGAGTCCTGCCCGGTCGACGCCATCGTCGAGACGCGCATCCTCGAATACCACGGGGAGAAGCGCGGCGAGCTGTACTACACCAAGCCCATGCTGCTTGCGGTGGGCGACCGTTACGAGGAAGAAATCGCGCGCGACCGGGCGGCCGACGCCCCTTACCGCTAG
>CAZJJC010000416.1:0-1591 GCA_964546195.1 uncultured Enterobacteriaceae bacterium
TGCGCGCGCGCTTCGACGAGATCTGGTCGGCCTCCTTCCCCGCCCTGTCGAGCACGACCCTCGGCCTGTAATTCGGGGTCAGGGTCGTACTTCTGTTCGCGTGATCACGCGATACGAATTACGACCCTGACCCCGAATTACGGAAAATTGCTCTGACCCCTTTTCCGCTGACCCGGATTACAGGCCGAGGGTCGTGCTCGACAGGGCGGGGAAGGAGGCCGACCAGATCTCGTCGAAGCGCGCGCGCATGGCGAGCGCCTCGTTCTCGTCGGCGAGGCCGATGGCGCCGCGGAAGTAGGCCGCCACCGGGCGGCGCAGGTAGTGCGCCGAGTCGAGCACCATGAACGCGTCCTGCAGCTCGCGGATCTCCTCGTGCGTGCGGTTGATCTGGATGGCGTGCGCGTAGCGCGCGAGCAGGGACATCATGCGCGGGCAGTACCGCTGCACCTGCCCGGTATCGTGCAGCGCCATGTAGAGCCGCCGCGTGCGGCTCGCCTGCAGGAACTTCTCCAATCGGCCGGCGCGGGCCGGGTCGTTCAGGCGCAGCGCGGCGCCGTCGGGATCGAAGATGCGCAGCTCGCGCCCCGGCTGCTCCAGCAGGCGGTCGACGGCCGCCTGGAAGCCTTCGCCGGTGTCGAACCGCTCGTAGACAGGGTCATCCATCGCGCTGCGCTTTGGTCCTCAAGTGCAGGTAGCCCGCGCGGCGCCATTCTCCGATCAATTTCGCCTGGCCCGCAAGCCGGGCAGCGTCGATTTCGCGCCGGTCGGCGAGCTCCCGCATGCGCGCGCGGTCGTGCGCCGGCAGCGAAAAGCTCTCGCCATTGATAAAAAAACGGCTGCCCGAGTACAGAAGCTGCGTTTTCAAGTCGAGCCGCGCCCGGGGGCCCGTGCTTCTCGTCGGCTTGAAAATCACATGGGCCTTGGGGGCGCTCAGGGTGCGCCCGAGGAACTCCTCCACGTCGCGCCTGGACCAGCGGATCTTGTCGAGCGCCCCGCAGGCGAAGGCAGTCATCGCCGGCGGCAGGCGTGCCGGATGGGCCGTCGGCGCGAGGCGCGGATCGCGGTAAACCGCCTCGGGCAGGCCGCGCTCGTGCAGCCAGTCGAGAAAAGCCGCACCGAGCTCCGCGCCGCGCGGCGCGCGAAAGCCGATGGAGTAGGTGGTGCAGGCGTCCAGGGCGATGCCGTCGTGCTCCAGGCCCGGGGGCAGATAGAGAAGATCTCCGGCCTTGCAGACATAGGTCTCATCGGCGACCTTCCAGCGGCGCCGACCCGGTCCTTGCAGCAGGAAGACATCGTACGAGTCGACATGCGGGCCGACGCCGCCGCCCGGCACGGCGTAGCTCACCATCACGTCGTCGAGCCGCGCCTGCGGGATGAACGAAAAGCGGCGCAGCAGCTCGTCGGCGGCCGGGACGTGCAGGTTCACCCCGCCGACCAGAAGCGTCCAGTTGCGCGCTTTGGGCGAACCTCGCCTTGAAAAAGGGCCATGCGTGGTGACCCAGCGCCTGCCGCGGCGTTCCACGATCCGGGATTCGACATCGTCGCGCATCGCGAGCGCGGCGAGCTCGCGCCGCCCGATCACGCCGCGGAA
>CAZJJC010000417.1:0-8632 GCA_964546195.1 uncultured Enterobacteriaceae bacterium
GACGAACCAGCGCGCGAACGGCGGGCGCGAATAGTCGAGCACGCGCTCGAACGGGCGCTGCCAGTGGACCAGCTTCGCTTCCTCGGCCCAGAAGCCTTCGCGGTCTTCAAGCGAACGCCGGTAGAAATCCTTGTACGTAGTCATTCGCTGAGGTCCACCACGGTGCGGCGGGTGACTTTCGCGTCGATGAAATCGTCGAACACCGTGGGCAGCTCGCCGAAGGGAATGGTGCGCGCCATCTCCTTCAGCAGCGGCGGCTTCAGGTCGGTGGCCAGGCGGGCCCAGACCGCCTCGCGGATGGGGTTGGAAGGGTCGCCGGAATTGATGCCGAGCAGGCTGACGCCGCGCAGGATGAAGGGCATCACCCAGGTGTTGAGCTGCGGGCTCGCCGCGAGGCCGATGGAGGCGATGACGCCGTTCTCCTTCATGGTGCTCGCCATCCAGGCGAGCACGGGACCGCCCAGGTTGTCGACCGCGCCGGCCCAGGTCGCCTTGTCGAGCGGCTTGATTCTCTCCAGATTGAGGCCCTGCCGCAGCAGGATTTCCTTTGCCCCGAGCTTCTTGAGCCAGTCCGACTCGCTCTCCTTGCCGGTGAGGGCGACCACGTGGTAGCCCAGGCGCGCGAGCGCCGCGATGGCGATCGAGCCGACGCCGCCGGTCGCGCCGTTCACGATCACCGGGCCGTTGGCGGGCTTGAGCCCGTTGTGCTCCATGCGCACGGCGGCGATTCCCGCGGTATAGCCCGCGGTGCCGAAAGCCATCGCCTCCCACAGCGACAGCCCGGGCGGGACCTTGGTGATCCAGTCGCCATTGACACGCGCATACGCCGCATAGCCGCCGTCGCTGGACACGCCGACGTGCTCTCCGCTCGCCGTGAGCACGGCGTCTCCCTTGGCGAAGCGCGGATCGGTCGACGACACGACGGTCCCCGCGAAATCGATGCCGCCTATGCAGGATTGCCTTCTCAATATTTTTCCCTTGCCGGTGGCGGCCAGCGCGTCCTTGTAATTGACGCTCGAGTACGCCACGCGCACCACCACGTCGCCCGGGTCGAGATCATCGAGCGTCACGTCGACGAACCCGGCGCGGATCTTCTTGTCCGCCTCGGTGAGCCGGTAAGCCTTGAACCTTTCCATGTCTCGCTTCCTGTTCCGCCGTCGAGGATAGCAGCGCCTGGCGCAGCCGCGCTATATTCCGTGTATGGACTGCCGGACCAATTTTCGCTCCATCCGGGACCAGGTGAGCGCCGAAGAGTGGCGCGTGCGCGTCGACCTCGCGGCCTGCTACCGGCTGGTCGACTACTACGGCATGACCGACCTCACCTACAACCACATCACGGCGCGGGTCCCGGGTGCGGAGCATCATATCCTCATCAACCTCTACGGTCTGCTCTACAAGGAGATCACCGCCTCCAGCCTGGCGAAGATCACCCTGGACGGAGAGACGGTCTGGAAGCCCGACACCGGCTATTACGTCAACCGCGCCGGCTACGTGATCCACGGCGCCATCCACCGCGCCCGCCCGGACGTCACCTGCGTCCTGCACACCCATACGCGCGCGGGCATGGCGGTGGCTTCGATGAAATGCGGCCTGCTGCCGCTCAACCAGACCGCCATCCGCTTCGAGGGCCACATCGGCACCCACGACTACGAGGGCCCGGCGATCGAGCTCGAGGAGCGCGAGCGCCTCGCGCGCAACCTCGGCAGGCATGACGCGCTCATCCTGCGCTCGCACGGCCTGCTCACCTGCGGCGCCACCATCCCGCAGGCCTTCAACACGATGTACCAGCTCGAGCTGTCGTGCCGCGCGCAGGTCGATGCGATGGCGGCGCGCACCGAGCTCGTCGTTCCTTCGAAGGAAGTGCTGGAGAAAACGGCGCACCTGTACCAGCCCGGCACGCGCCGGCCCTACGGCGTGCTGGAATGGCCGGCGATGCTGCGGCTGCTCGAGGCCGAGCAGAAAAACTCCGCCTTCCCGCCCTACGACTTGTGAGTGCGTTCTGCCTGGAGATACTGCACCGACTGCATCTCGTGCAGCCGGCTGACGGTGCGCTGGAACTCGGCGCTGTGCTCGCCCCCGGCGAATAGCTGCTCGGGCTCGGCCTCGGCGGCGAGCACCAGGTTCACCTTGTCGTCGTAGAACACATCCACCAGCCAGGTGAAGCGCCGCGCCGCGTCGGATTGCCTGGACGACAGCCGCGGCACGCCCGACAGCATGACGGTGTGGAAGCGCCGCGCGAGATCCACGTAGTCGGCGTACGAGCGCGGCCCGCCGCACAGCGCCTCGAAGTCGAACCAGACCAGGCCGCCGGCGCGCTTGCGGTAGGCGAGGGTGCGGCCTTCGACGTCCAGCGCATGCCGCTCCTCCTCCACGTCCTTCAGCTCGTCGAAGATGCGCGGAAACTCGGCGTCGCTGCCGACGTGATAGACCTTCAGCCGCTCCATCTTGAGGCGCCGGTAGTCGGTGCCGTTGTCCACCTTGAGCACGTCGAGCTTTTCCTTCAGCAGCCCGATCACCGGCGCGAAGCGCTCGCGCTGCAGCCCGTCCGGGTACAGCCCGTCGGGCGGGTAGTTGCTCGTCATGCAGAACACCACGCCGCGCTCGATCACCTGCTCGAGAAAGCGGCCCAGGATCATCGCGTCGGCGATGTCCGAAACATGGAATTCGTCGAAACAGATCAGCCGGCACCGTCTTGCCGTGCGGGCGGCCACGCGCGCGAGCGGGTCTTCGGCCCCCTTCAGCTCGTTCAGCTCGCGATGGATCTCGCGCATGAAGTGGTGGAAGTGCACCCGGCGCTTGCGCACCAGAGGCGCGGCCAGGTAGAAGCTGTCCATCAGGAAGCTCTTGCCGCGGCCGACCGGGCCCCACAGGTACACCCCCTTGGGCAGCGCCGGCTTGACGATCAGGCGCTTCAGCGCGGTGTTGCGCCGCGCCTTGTACGCGCTCCATTCCTCGTGGAGCTGCTGCAGGCGCTCCACCGCGCGCCGCTGCGACGGATCGGCGACGAAGCCGCGCTTGCCCAGGTGCTGCTGGTAGAGGGAGACGACATCCTGGGTCACGGAAGCCGGGCGACCAGGTCCCGCGCGCTGCGCTCAAGCAGCCTGCGCAGCATCACCGGCTCATCGCTGGTCGAGTCCATCGCAATGCGCAGCTCCTGCATCGCCTCCCAGGCGATCGAGCCGTCGCGGCTGTCCCAGATCTGCAGGAACAGGCGCACGTCCGCGTACTGCGTTTCCACCAGCCGCAGGCCGAAGATGCCGAAGCGGTTCTTCGCGCCCTGCGAGAAGCCCTGCAGCTTGAGCTGCGCGAGGTAGCGCGCGCCGGCCGCCTCGGCGATGCGGCGCAGCACGTCGTCGGGGAAGAGGCCGGTGTCGCCGTAATGCTCGTACATGCGCCGGTATTCGCCCGCGAGCTGCGCCTTGTTCACCGCGCCGAGGGTCTCGGCCAGGGTGACCACCTTGAGCGCCGGCCGCTCGGTCTTCATCACCTCGGCGAAGGTGAGCGCTACGGCCTGCTTCTCCTGCTCCTGCCCGGTGACCGTCGAGGGCGTGATGAACGCGACCCCGGCGCTTTCGAGGTCGCCTTTTCGCAGCGAGATGACCTGCTCCTGCAGCGTGGGGAAGAAGTGCAGCGCGCTCGAGCAGCCGGCGACCAGGAGGCAGACGGCTGCGGGAAACCTCATCCGCTCATTCATCCGCTCATTCATCCGTTCAGCGAGCGCTTGTCGACCGCGAGCGCCGCCTCGCGCGTTACCTCGGACATCGAGGGATGGGCGTGGCAGATGCGCGCGATGTCCTCCGACGATGCGCCGAACTCCATCGCCATCACCGCCTCGGCGATGAGCTCGCTCGCCAGGCTGCCGATGCAGTGCACGCCCAGGATGCGGTCGGTGGCGGCATCGGCCAGGATCTTCACGAAGCCCTCCGGCTCCTCGCGGCCGAGCGCGCGGCCGTTGTAGGCGAAGGGAAAGCGCCCTGCCCGGTAGGCGCGGCCCGACGCCTTGAGCTCGCGCTCGGTGGCGCCGACCCAGGCGATCTCGGGCGCGGTGTAGATCACCCAGGGGATGGCTTCGTAGTTCACGTGGCCGTGCTGTCCGGCGATGATCTCCGCGACCATCACGCCCTCGTCCTCGCCCTTGTGCGCGAGCATCGGGCCGCGCACCACGTCGCCGATGGCGTAGACGCGGGGCAGCGTGGTGCGGCAGTTCTTGTCGACCTCGATGAAGCCCTTGGCGTCGAGCTTGAGGCCCACGTTTGGAGCGACTAGGCCGTCGGTGTTGGGCACGCGGCCCACCGAAACGATCAGCCGGTCGCAGTCCAAGGTTTTACTTGAGCCATCCTTCGCATCATATTGAATTTGTATAGATTGTTTTGATCCGGTAGAGGCGGTTATCTTCACCCCGAGCTCGATGTCCAGGGCTTGCGTCTGGGTGAAGATTTTCCAGGCCTCCTGCGCCACCGCCTCGTCGGCCGCGCCCAGGAACCCGGGAAGCGCCTCCAGGACCTTGACCTTGGAGCCGAGCCGGCGCCACACGCTGCCCAGCTCCAGGCCGATGACCCCGGCGCCGATCACCCCGAGCCGCTCGGGCACGGTATCGAAGGCGAGCGCGCCCTCGTTGTCGCAGACGAGCTTGTTGTCCACCGGGATATCGGGCAGATGGCGCGCCTTGGAGCCGGTGGCGACGATCACGTGCTTTGCTTCGATGATTTCCGAAGAAACTTCTATTTTCCAAGTGGTCCCTCCGGAGACCAGCTTCCCGTGGCCTTGCAGCCAGGCGATCTTGTGCTTCTTGAACAGGCCGGCGATGCCGCCGGTCATCTTGCCGACGATCCTGTCCTTGCGCTCGAGCATGGTCTTCAGGTCGAGCTTCACCCCGCTCGCGGTGATGCCGTGCGCCTTGAACTGGTGCCGCACGCGCTCGTAGTTCTCCGAGGACTCGAGCAGCGCCTTGGACGGGATGCAGCCGACGTTCAGGCAGGTGCCGCCCAGGGCGAACTCTCCCTTCGGGGTTTTCCATTTTTCTATGCAGGCCGTGGAAAGACCGAGCTGCGCTGCACGGATCGCGGCGATGTAGCCCGCCGGGCCGGCGCCGATCACCACGACGTCAAAGGTCTTCACGGGGAACGAAAATCCACAGGACCGCGTACACGAACAGGGTGAAGCCGCCGAACACCAGGCCCAGCACGAACAGCAGGCGCCAGATCCAGCTTTCCACGCCGGTCAGGCGCCCGATGCCGCCGCACACCCCGGCGATCCACCGGTCGTGCATCGAGCGGCGCAGGCGGTTGATGGCCAGCCCGGCGCCCGGCCCGGGCGTCTCGTCGAGCAGGCGTGCCTTGACGCGCTCGAATTCCGCGGGGGTGAGCGCACCTTTCTCCACCAGCTGGTGCAGCTTGGCGATTTCGTCGGCGGTCGACATCAGATCTCCAGGATCAGTCTGGCCGGATCTTCCAGCGCCTCTTTGATGCTCACTAAAAACAGCACCGCTTCGCGGCCGTCGATGATGCGATGGTCGTAGGAGAGCGCCAGGTAGTTCATCGGCCGCGCCACGATCTGCCCGTCCTCCACCACCGCGCGCTCCTTGGTGAGGTGCACCCCGAGGATCGCCGACTGCGGCGGGTTGATGATCGGCGTGGAGAGCATCGAGCCGAACACGCCGCCGTTGGAGATGGAGAAGGTGCCGCCCGTGAGCTCCTCGATGCCGAGCTTGCCGTCCTGCGCGCGCTTTCCGAAGTCGCCGATTTTCTTCTCGATCTCGGCGAAGCTCATGCGGTCCGCGTCGCGCAGGATGGGCACCACCAGGCCGCGCGGGCTGCTGACCGCGACGCCGATGTCGAAGTAGCCGTGGTACACGATGTCGCTGCCGTCGATGGAGGCGTTCACCACCGGGAAGCGCTTCAGCGCATGCACCGCCGCCTTGACGAAGAACGACATGAACCCGAGGCGTGTGCCGTGCTCCTTCTCGAAGCGCTCCTGGTACTTCTTGCGCATGTCGATCACCGGCGCCATGTTGACCTCGTTGAAGGTCGTGAGGATGGCCGCGGTGGACTGCGACTGCACCAGCCGCTCGGCCACGCGCTGGCGCAGGCGCGACATCGGCACGCGCTGCTCGGGCCGGCCGGTGAGCAGCTCTTCGAGGTTGACCGGCGGCGGGGGCTGCTGCAGCGGGGCCTTGGCGACCGGAGTGCCCGGCTTTGCTTCGAGCACATCGCCCTTGGTCACCCGGCCGTCGCGGCCGGTGCCCTGGAGCTTCGACGTATCGATGCCCTTCTCCGCCGCGATCTTCTGGGCCGCCGGCATCACCGGGGGAGCCGCCTTCGGTTTTTCAGAAACAGGTTCTTTCTTCTGAGAAGGCGCAGCGGCCGCTTTCCCCTGCGTGTCTATCTGCGCGATGACCTCGCCCGAGCCGACCGAGTCCTTGCTCTGCCGGATGATCTTCACCAGCACGCCGTCGGCCGGCGCCGGCAGCTCGAGCACCACCTTGTCGGTCTCGATGTCGATCAGGTTCTCGTCGCGCTTGACCGGCTCGCCTTCCTTCTTGTGCCAGTCGAGCAGCGTCGCCTCGGAGACCGACTCCGAGAGCTGCGGTACTTTCACTTCCACGATCACGATTGCTCCCGTTCAGTTTTTCCCCGGCTTCGGCTAAGCCTTCACCGGGTTATCGAAAAACCAGCGAGTAACTCGCCGGGACCGAATTCGGGGTCAGGGTCGTAATTATTCCCGAGCTACGCGGTTCGAATAATTACGACCCTGACCCCGAATTCCCTACTTGTACTTGCCGAAAGCCTGCTCCACGAGCGCCTTCTGCGTCTCGGTGTGGCGCGCGGCATAGCCGCTGGCGGGCGCGGCCGAGGGCGCGCGTCCCGCATAGAACAGCTTCTGGTCGTCGCGCATGTTCTCGCGGAAGTAGTGCGCCGTCTGGTACCAGGCGCCCTGGTTCTGCGGCTCCTCCTGGCACCAGATGACCTCGGTGGCGCCCGGGTAGCGCTTCATTTGCGCCTCGAACTGCTTGTGCGGGAACGGATAGAGCTGCTCGACGCGGATGACCGCAACATCGGTTCTCTTCAATTCATTTCTTTTTAGAATCAAATCATAGTAAACCTTGCCGCAGCAGGCGATGATGCGCTTCACGTCCTTCGGCTCGAGCGGCTCGAGCTCGGGGATCACGGTCTGGAACGAGCCGTTCGCCAGCTCGTCGATGGGCGAGGCCGCCTCCTTTTTGCGCAGCAGCGATTTGGGCGTCATCACCACCAGCGGCTTCCTGAAGGGGCGCAGCATCTGGCGCCGCAGCAGGTGGAAGATCTGCGCGGCGGTGCTCGGCACGCACACCTGGATGTTGTGCTCGGCGCAAAGCTGCAGGTAGCGCTCCAGGCGCGCCGACGAGTGCTCCGGCCCCTGCCCTTCGTAGCCGTGCGGCAGGAACTGCACCAGCCCGCAGACCCGGCCCCACTTGCTTTCGCCGGAGCTGATGAACTGGTCCATCACCACCTGCGCGCCGTTGGCGAAGTCGCCGAACTGCGCTTCCCAGATCACCAGGGCATTCGGCTCGGCGCTCGAGAAGCCGTACTCGAAGCCGAGCACGGCCTCCTCCGAGAGCACCGAGTCGAAGACCACGAAATCGCCCTGGTCCTTGCCGACGTTCTGCAGCGGCACGTAGGTGCCCTCGTCCCAGCGCTCGCGCTCCTGGTCGTGCAGCACCGCCTGGCGGTGGGCGAAGGTGCCGCGCGCCGAGTCCTGGCCCGAGAGGCGCACGTCGTAGCCGTTCGACAGCAGCGAGGCGTAGGCCAGCGTCTCGGCCATGCCCCAGTCGACCGGGACCTTGCCGAGCGCCATCTGCTTGCGCGCCTCGATCACGCGCGCCACGCTCGGGTGCAGCTTGAAGCCCCCGGGCACTGCGGTAATTCTTTCGGCCAATCTCTTCAGCTCGTCAAGGGGGACATGCGTGTCGGCGGCGTCGGTCCAGCGCGAATTGAGGAACGGCGCCCAGTCCACCGCGAACTTGCTCTTGAAGTTGGACAGCACCGGGCTCACCGTCTGCCTGCCCGCGTCCAGCGTGTCGCGGTAGTGCTTGATCAGCTCCTCGGCTTCCTGCGCGCCGATCACGCCCTGCGCGACGAGGCGATCGGCGTAGAGCTGGCGCGTGCCGGGGTGCTGCGCGATCTTCGTGTACATCAGCGGCTGGGTGACCAGCGGCTCGTCCTGCTCGTTGTGGCCGAGCTTGCGGAAGCACACGATGTCGATCACCACGTCCTTGTGGAACGTGCGGCGGAAATCGAACGCGAGCTGCGTCACGAACAGCACCGCCTCCGGGTCGTCAGCGTTGACGTGAAAGATCGGCGCCTCGACCATCTTCGCCACATCGGTGCAGTACAGCGTCGAGCGCGCGTCGCGCGGATCGGAGGTGGTGAAGCCGATCTGGTTGTTGACGATGAGGTGGACCGTGCCTCCCGTGCCGTAGCCGCGCGTGCCCGACAGGTTGAGCGTCTCCATCACCACGCCCTGCGCGGCGAAGGCGGCGTCGCCGTGCACCAGGACGGGCAGCACCTGGTCGCCCGACTTGTCGTCGCGCCGGCGCTGGCGCGCGCGCACCGAGCCCTCGACCACCGGGTTGACGATCTCGAGGTGCGAGGGG
>CAZJJC010000418.1:0-3696 GCA_964546195.1 uncultured Enterobacteriaceae bacterium
CTTCCCCGAGATCGACTACGACAAGATCGACGCGCTGCGGGGCATGAACATCGCCATCACCACCACGGCGAAAACCGACGACGAGGCAAGGGCGCTGCTGTCCGCGTTCCGCTTCCCGTTCAAGCACTGAAAGAGACCAGCATGGCCAAGCTCGCACTCAAGCTACGCGACCAGAAGCGCCGCCAGACCGTGGAGAAATTCAAGGCCAGGCGCGCGACGCTGCTCGAAATCATCAACGACTCCCGCGCCTCGGACGAGGCGAAGGAGGAGGCGCGCGCCAAGCTGCAGAAGCTGCCGCGCGACGCCTCGCCGGTGCGGCTGCGCAACCGCTGCGCCATGACCGGGCGGCCGCGCGGCGTGTACCGCAAGTTCGGCCTGGGGCGCAACAAGCTGCGCGAGCTGGCGCTGCGCGGAGAGGTGCCGGGCGTCACCAAGGCAAGCTGGTAAGGAGAGTCGAATGAGCATGAGCGACCCGATCGCGGACATGCTGATCCGCATCCGCAACGCCCAGATGGTGGGCCACGCCGAGGCGGTGATGCCGGCATCCAGGCTGAAGGCGTCGATCGCCCAGGTGTTGAAGCAGGAAGGCTACATCGAGGATTTCGCGCTGCGCGAGAACGGCGTGCGCAAGGAGCTCGCCATCGCGCTCAAGTACTACGCCGGACGGCCGGTGATCGAGCGCCTGGAGCGCGTCTCCAAGCCCGGCCTGCGCGTCTACAAGGGACGCGACGACATTCCGCGGGTGATGAACGGCCTGGGCGTGGCGATTCTTTCGACCTCGCGCGGCGTGATGACCGACCGCAAAGCGCGCGCCGACGGCGTGGGCGGCGAAGTCCTGTGCATCGTGGCGTAGAGAACATCATGTCCCGCATCGCCAAATATCCGATTGCCGTGCCCAAGGGCGTTGACGTCAGCATCGCCGGCGGCAGCATCTCGGTGAAGGGGCCGCTCGGCACCATCGCGCGCCCGGCCGACCCGAACGTGGAAGTGAAGCAGGAAGGCGACCAGCTGCTGTGCAAGGCGCTGGGCAACTCGCGCCATGCCAACGCCATGTCCGGAACAATGCGGGCCCTGGTCGCCAACATGGTGAACGGCGTGACCAAGGGCTTCGAGCGCAGGCTGGCGCTCGTCGGCGTGGGCTACCGCGCGCAGGCGCAGGGCGACAGGCTGAATCTTTCGCTCGGCTTCTCGCACCCGGTGGTGCACCAGATGCCCAAGGGCGTGAAGGTGGCGACCCCGACCCAGACCGAGATCGTGATCACCGGGGTCGACAAGCAGCTCGTCGGCCAGGTGGTCGCCGAGGTGCGCGCGCACCGCCCGCCCGAGCCGTACAAGGGCAAGGGCGTGCGCTACGTGAACGAACCGATCGTCTTGAAAGAGACGAAGAAGAAGTAAGGACAGGCGATGAGCGACAAGAAAACTGCAAGGCTGCGCCGCGCGCGCCAGACCCGCATCCGCATCCGCGACACCGCCGCGGCGCGGCTGACCGTGCATCGCACCAACGGCCACATCTATGCGCAGATCACCTCGCCCACGGGCGACAAGGTGCTCGCCGCCGCGTCCACCGTGGAAAAGGACGTGCGCGGCCAGCTGAAGTACGGCAGCACGCGCAAAGCTGCCGAGCTCATAGGCCAGCGCATCGCCGAAAAGGCGAAGCAGGCGGGCATCGAGAAAGTGGCGTTCGACCGCGCCGGCTACCGCTACCACGGCCGCGTGAAGGCGCTGGCGGAAGCGGCGCGAACCGGCGGATTGAAGTTCTAAAGAGGCCCCATGGCGAAGATCCAACCCAGGATGCAGCACGAGGAGCGCGGCGACGGACTGCGCGAGAAGATGATCGCGGTCAACCGCGTCACCAAGGTGGTGAAGGGCGGCCGCGTGCTCGGCTTCGCCGCGCTCACCGTGGTCGGCGACGGCGATGGCGGCATCGGCATGGGCAAGGGCAAGGCGCGCGAGGTTCCCGTGGCGGTGCAGAAGGCCATGGAAGAGGCGCGCCGCAAGCTCTTCAAGGTCAAGCTGAAGAACGGCACGCTGCACCACACGGTCACCGGCCGGTGGGGCGCGGCGCGCGTGCTGATGCAGCCCGCGCACGAAGGCACCGGCATCATCGCCGGCGGCCCCATGCGCGCGGTGTTCGAGGTGATGGGCGTGACCAACGTGCTCGCCAAGTGCTTCGGCTCGACCAATCCCTACAACGTGGTGCGCGCCACGCTGAACGGCCTGCAGGCGATGAACACGCCGGCCGAGATCGCTGCGCGCCGCGGCAAGACGATCGAGGAAATCACCGGATGAAGACCCTCAAGGTCAAGCTCCTGAAGAGCGTAGCGGGCTGCAAGCAGGGTCACCGCGACACGGTGCGCGGCCTGGGCCTGAAGCGGATCAACCACGTGGTCGAGCTGGCGGACACCCCCGAGGTGCGCGGCATGATCCATCGCGTCAACTACCTGGTACGCATCGAGGGCTGAACATGCGACTCAATGGACTGAAGCCCGCCCCGGGCTCGAAGCAGAACCGCCACCGCGTGGGCCGCGGCGGCGGCTCGGGCTGGGGCAAGACCGCCGGGCGCGGCCACAAGGGGCAGAAGGCGCGCTCGGGCGGCTTCCACAAGCTCGGCTTCGAGGGCGGCCAGATGCCGCTGCACCGGCGCCTGCCCAAGCGCGGCTTCACGTCGCTCACCCGCGACGACGTCGTCGAAGTGCGCCTGGGCCGGCTCGAGGCGCTGCAGGTCAGCGACGTCGACCTGGCGGCGCTGCAGGCGGCAGGCATCGTGTCGAAGAGCGCGCTCGGCGCGAAGATCATCCTGTCGGGCAAGCTGTCGAAGAAATTGACCGTGAAGGGCGACGTGAAGGCCTCCAAGGGCGCGCGCGCGGCTATCGAAAGCGCGGGCGGCAAGGTGGAGGTCCTCGAAGCCAAGCCGGTGGAGAAGAAGCTGCAGAAGAAGCCCGCAGAGGCGCCCAAGGCCTAATGGCCACTGCCCTTCCCAACATCGGCAAGGCCAGCAAGTACGGCGACCTGAAGCGGCGCCTGCTGTTCCTGCTCGGCGCGCTGGTGGTGTTCCGCATCGGCGCGCACATCCCGGTGCCGGGGATAGATCCGAACGTGCTGGCCGAGCTCTTCGCCGGCCAGCAGGGCGGCATCCTGGGCATGTTCAACATGTTCTCGGGCGGGGCGCTGTCGCGCTTCACCATCTTCGCCCTGGGCATCATGCCCTACATCTCGGCCTCGATCATCATGCAGCTGATGACTGCGGTCAACCCGCACCTCGAGCAGCTGCGCAAGGAAGGCGAGACCGGCCGGCGCAAGATTACCCAGTACACGCGCTACGGCACGCTGTTCCTGGCGCTGTTCCAGGCGACGGGCATCTCCATCGCCCTGGAGTCGCAGGCCGGACTGGTGCTCGAGCCCGGGCTCATGTTCCGCGTGACGGCGATCACCACGCTGGTCACCGGGACCATGTTCCTGATGTGGATGGGCGAGCAGATCACCGAGCGCGGCCTGGGCAACGGTATCTCGCTGATCATCTTCGCCGGCATCGCCGCCGGGCTGCCGACTGCGATCGCCGGCACGCTGGAGCTGGTGCGCACCGGCGCGATGCACCCGCTGACCGCGCTGCTCATCGCCATCGCGGTGCTCGTGGTCACGGCGCTGGTGTGCTTCGTCGAGCGCGGCCAGCGCAAGATCCTGGTGAACTACGCCAAG
>CAZJJC010000419.1:0-6289 GCA_964546195.1 uncultured Enterobacteriaceae bacterium
AAATGCTCTAAATTGACAGTGTTTGTCTCAAAGGCGTCAGGCATGGACCAAATCGCCACGCGTAGAACCAACCCGGACGATTACCAGCACGTCGCACGGCCCATCGCAGTCCTCGCCCGGGATATTCCCGGCCATCACACCACGCGCTGGCATTCGCACAGGCGCGGTCAGCTGGTTTTTGCCACCTCGGGCGTGATGATTGTGCGAACGCGGCAAGGCGCCTGGGTGATTCCGCCCCAGCGGGCCGTCTGGGTACCCGCTGGCGTCGAGCATGAAACCGAGACGATCGGGCTCGTCGCCATGCGCACGGTCTATGTGGAGGCGACGAAGACGCAGCGTCTATCGCCTCACTGCTGCGCCGTGAATGTCTCGCCACTGCTTCGCGAGTTGATCCTGAGGGCAGCTACTTTGCCGGTCCTATACGCGCGCGGACGCGCCGAGGCGCGCGTCATGCAAATGATTCTCGACGAGATCCGCGAATCGTCGATGCTGCCGCTTCATCTTCCCGTTCCCTCGCATCAGCGCTTGTCCAACATCTGCCACACGATCATCCGCAACCCGCGCTGCCAGGACACGCTCAAGCAACTCGCGGCGAACGAGGGGATGAGCAAGCGCACTGCGGAGCGGCTTTTCAGCCGCGAGGTAGCCATGACGTTCAGCCGATGGCGGCAGCAGGCAAGGCTGCTCGCGGCCTTGACGCGGCTAGCGGCCGGCAAGTCGGTGAAGCAGGCGGCATTCGAATCCGGTTACACGAGCCAGAGCGCCTTTACGAGCGTATTCAAGCGTGCGTTCGGCACCACACCGAGCCACTACTTCAACGCTTGAGTGCGCCAAGCAGGGCGATCGCGGCCACGACGATGAAGATCCCTATCGTCTGCGTAGTGCTGACGGCTTGACCGAGGAACATCCAGGCAAGCGCGAGTACCGCTATCGGCTCGAAGTTCAGCGCCATGGTGGTTACTGCGCCGCTCAGCCTCGGCAAAGCCACAAACAGCGAAATCGTGGCGGTCCCGTAGAGCACGGTAAGCAGCGCGAGTCCCATCCATCCGGCGCTCGCCGTGGGCGCGACCAGTCTTCCTGCGGCGACGCCGGCGACAAGCACGATCGCGGCCGTCACACCGGTCATGGCAAGCGTTCTAAGCCTGCCGTCCATGCGCGGCAGCCAATGCGCATTGCCGAAAAGCATCAACGCGAAGCTCACCGCCGCCGCCAGCGCCCAGGCGACGCCCGTGCCGAGCTCGCTCCAGCGCGGCAACATGCGCTCGGTCCCGATGTCGAGCGCAAGGCCCAGTCCGAACAAGGCGAGCAGCATGGGGGCGAGCGCGGCCAGCCGCGGCGACTCCTTGCCGGTCGCCCAGGAAAGCAGCAGGAACAGGATCGGACAGGTGTGAAAGACCAGCAGCGCGAGCGCGGCCGGAATCAGCGCCACCGCGGAATACAGGCAATAGCTCTGGATGGCCATGACGACGCCGAGCAGTGCGGCGCGCGGAACCAGCCGGCGGGGAATGGCGAAGGAAACGTTCTGCGCCTTCATGAGCACGAGCAGGAACAGCGCGGTCCCCGTGGCGCGAACCAGGACCGCGGTGGTCACGCTCGCACCGGCGTCGAACGCCACGCGGGCAGCGACGTGATTGGCACCGAAAAGGATCGCAATGCCGATCATGATGACGATGCCCAGCCGCGGTGATAACTTCGCTTCCGACATGGGAGGCGACGTTATCAAGCCCGCTGGATTCCTGATATTGCTGTTTTGCGCGCCGGCGCTCGCCTGCGACTATCCGGACGAAGGCAACATGCCGCTGCGCCGTGCGGTGTCCAAGGTGCGCCATCTTCCCGAGACCGAAGCCTGGGCGAAGCAGGCGCAGGCCGCAGGCGCGGTGGTGCACTACGCCGTGCTCCTCGACCGTCCGACAACACGGCACGGGCGCTGCTACTGGCCGGTGGAAGTGCGCACCGGCGAGACCCTATGGCGCCGCTTCTACGTGACCCCGGACGGCAAGCACCTCATTTCGAAGGGATGAGCTGGCGGCCGGCGATCACCTGCTTGACGACGGGGTGCGAACTGCGCCTTAGCGCAGACCGTCCTGTCCGTTGATTTCGACTGCCTTCAGACCGCCTTGGCGCGCATGCAGGCGGCCGCGCGTCGCTGCAGCGAAGATCACCGCGATCTCACGCGGTCCTGGGGCGTCGTTCAGTGTCACCGTCATCGTGTCGTAGTGCGAGCGCACATAGAGCGCGTCCTTGTGCGCGAGCGGCACGTCGATGGTGCTGCCCGGTCCGCCGCGCTTGCCGCTGGAGGAAATCCACGCCTTGCCGCCGCCCAGCGCGTCCAGGTTCTCGCTGAAGCGACCCGCGTACGGATTGTGCACCACCGCCGCGATCGCGACCCTGCGCAGCACGGGCCATCGGCCGGCTGGCCGGTTTCATTGGCCAGGGTTTCCTCGCCGAACAGCATCCATTTGCGAATGGAATACATCAGTGCGCCTGTCCCGAAAAATCCATCGGCAGCCGGCACTCGGCCACCCGCACCTTCTTGATCGGCGCCGGCGTGTTGCGGCTGCGGCCGACAAAGCGCGGCACGCCGTCGGTAATGACGGCAGCCACGGCGGCGATGTCGCCGTTGCGCAGCGCATCCAGGGCGTTCTTTTGGGAGCCGCCGACGCAGGCGTCGAGGATCACGACGTCCGCGTCGCGCCCCGGCCGGATGAAGCCGCAATTCAGCCGGTAGACCTTCGCATTGTTGCCGGTCGCCGCCGCGATCGCGGTCTCCACCGGCATGTCGGTGAGGCTCGCGAGGTGGGTGATGGTGTACATCATGCCGAGCGGCATGATGCCCGAGCCGGTCGGCGTATCGGTGGCGATGAGGAAGCGGTCGATCTGGCCGGCTTTCTTGACCAGGTTCCACAGCAGGAGCGTGGTGCGCAGGTTGCCCGCGGTGCACACCTGCAGCGCGATCTTCGACTCGTTGACGATGCGCGGAAAGTCCTCGTCGGGCATCGCCACCGGCCCGCCGTTGACGTGGAAGGAGACGTCCGGCTGGATCTTGATGAGGTGGTCGGCCCAGATGCCCGAGGAGCCGGGAATGGAGGAGCCGCCGGTATGGACCATGGTGATCATGCCGTGTTTCTTCGCCCAGGCGATCATCGGGCCGTAGTCGTACGGCGTCTTCACCGCGCCGAAGCCGGCCTTGGCGAGCCACACGCCCTTCGCGGCGATCTCCTCGAAGTCGCCCTCGGTGAGGCCGGGCTCCATGATGATCGAGCCGGCGTGCACCCGCATGCCGCCGGGGCGGAAGTTCTCGAAGCACTTTCTCGCCGCGACGGCGAGCGCCTTTACGCCCTCGGGATCCTTGGGGCGCCCCGGCACATGCACTTCGGAGGCGCTGATCGCGGTGGTCGTGCCGCCATGGGTGTAGCTTTCGAGGAAGCCCACCGTCTTCTGCCGCGGCGTCCAGTCGCCGAAGGTGTTGTGCACCTGCGAGTCGATGAAGCCCGGGATCGCGGTCGCCCCATCGGCGTCGATCACCACATCGTAGCCCTCCAGCGAAGCGGACGTGCCGACGCCGGTGATCTTGCCTTTGTCCATGAGGATGGCGTCGCCCTTGGCGAAGGGATCGCGCCAGTCGCCGCTGACGATGGTGCCGAGGTTCACGATCGCGGTCTTCATAGTTTCCTCGCAGATGGCATTATGTCGTCAATGCCGGAGAGCAATATGAGCGTTTCGCGCCTGCGCAGCGGGCAGGATTTCCTGTCGGACCTGAAGCGCCGGCCGCGCGCGGTTTACGTCGAAGGCGAGCGCGTTTCGGACCCTTCCTCGCACCCCGCCTTCCGCGAAGGCGCGCGCTCGATCGCGCGCCTGCTCGACTTTGCGGCGGCGCAGGAAAACCGCGAGCTGATGACCTTTCCCAGCCCCGACTCCGGCGCCCCGGTGTGGCGCTGCTGGCAGATCCCGCGCACCCATGCCGACCTGCGCGCCAAGCGCATCGCGGCCGAGAAGTGGGCCGAGCTCAGCTTCGGCCTGATGGGCCGCACCCCGGACCACGTGGCCAACTTCTTCGCCGGCTTCGCCGCCAAGCCCGCGCTCTTCGGCAAGTTCGCCGACAACGTGGTGAGCTTCTATCGCCAGGCGCGCGACAGCCATGCCTACCTCAGCTACGCCATCGTGCCGCCGCAGATCGACCGCAGCAAGCCCGCGCACAAGCAGGCCGATGCCACGCTGTACGCCGGCGTGGTGAAGGAGAACGACGCCGGCATCTTCCTCTCCGGCGGCCAGCAGCTCGCCACCGCGGCAGTGTACTCGGACTACCTGCACGTGACCTGCATCCATCCGCTGCAGCCCGGCGATGAGAACCACGCCTTCGGCGTGGCGATCCCGGCGGATGCCCCGGGCCTGCGCCTCTATGCGCGCCGGCCTTTCGCCCTCGGCGCGACCACCGCCCACGACTATCCGCTCTCCAGCCGCTTCGACGAGGCCGACTGCTTCGTGGTGCTCGACAACTGCTTCGTGCCCTGGGAGCGCGTGTTCATCCATCGCAACCTGGAGGTGACCCGCGACCAGTGGTGGAAAACACCTTCGCATCTCTACGGCAACCATCAGGCGCAGGCGCGCTATGCGACCAAGCTGCGCTTTCTTCTCGGCCTTGCCAAGCGCATGAACGAGGCGACCGGCAACGATGCCGCGCCGCCGGTGATGGTGGAGATGGGCGAGCTTGCCGCCTACGCCTCGATCGTGGAGCACATGCTGCATTCCCACGAGAGCATCGCCACCATCGACGCCGACGGCATCCTGTGGCCGAGCAGGACCGCGCTCTACTCGGTGATGGCGCTGCAGTCGCAGATCAACCCGCACATGATCGACATCGTGCGCGAGCTTACCGGCGCGGGCATGATTACCCTGCCCTCGTCCGAGAAGGATTACGCCAATCCGCAGGCGGCGGCGGATATCGATCGCTACTTCCGCTCGGCTTCGGTCGGCGCGCGCGAGCGCGTCGCGCTGATGCGCCTCGCCTGGGACTTCATCGGCAGCGAGTTCGGCAGCCGCCACCAGCAATACGAGAAGTTCTACGGCGGCGCCTCGTTCCTGGTGAAGATGAACGTGTTCCGCAGCTACGACTTCCAGCGCGCCGGCGCCATGGTGGACCGGGCGCTCGCGCTGCCGCCGCTCGATGGATAGCGCGCTTTGGCGCTGGGAGGCGGTAGAGCTGGCACGCGCGATCCGCGCGCGGCAGGTCTCCTCGCGCGAGGCGGTAGAGAGCTGCCTCGCGCGCATCGAGGCGGTGAATCCGCGCATCAACGCCATCGTCGATCTCATGGCCGACGAGGCGCTCGAGGCGGCCAAGCATGCCGACGAGGCGGTCAGGAAAGGCGCGCCCCTGGGCGCGCTGCACGGCGTGCCGGTCACGCTCAAGATCAACGTCGATGTCGCCGGCCGGCCGACCACCAACGGGGTGGCCGCCTTCAAGGACAGGATCGCGAAGGAGGAGAGCCCGCCCGTGATCCAGTGGCGCAAGGCCGGTGCGATCTTCGTCGGCCGCACCAACGTTCCGGCGTTCAGCACCCGCTATTTCACCGACAACGCGCTGCACGGCCGCACCCTCAACCCGTGGGACCCGCAGCGCACGCCCGGCGGCTCGAGCGGCGGCGCCGCGGCGGCGGTGGCCACCGGCATGGGCGCGCTCGCGCATGGCAACGACCGCGCCGGCTCCATACGCTATCCGTCTTACGCCTGCGGGGTGTTCGGGCTGCGGCCCACGCTCGGGCGTATCGCCACCTTCGAGCCCGGCGTGCCCGAAACGCTGGCGATCGCCACGCAGCTCGGCAATACGCAGGGGCCGCTCGCGCGCTCGATGCGCGACCTGCGGCTCGGCACCGTGGCGATGATGGGGCGCGATGCGCGCGATCCCTGGTGGGTTCCGGTTCCGCTGCGAGACGAAGCCGCGCCGCCCGGGCGGGTGGCGTTGTGCGCCGGGGTTGCGGGCGCCGAGGTGGATCCGGCAGTCGCCGCGGCAGTCAGGCAGGCCGGCCTGTGGCTGCAGGACGCCGGCTACCAGGTGGAAGAAGCCGCGCCCCCCTGCCTGATCGAAGCCGGGAGCCTCTTCTTCACTCTGGTGGTGAGCGAGAACGCGGTGTCGAAGGACGAGCGCGCCGGCACCACGAAGGCGATCGAAGCGCTGGGCGACGAGCCGGCCAGGCGCGCCCGCCGATCGACCGTGGCCTCGATCCCGGCGCTGGATTACGAGGGCTACGTCGCGGCGCTCGCACGCCGGGCCGCGCTGCTGCGCCAGTGGATG
>CAZJJC010000420.1:0-4135 GCA_964546195.1 uncultured Enterobacteriaceae bacterium
CGGCGGTGGTCGGCTACACCGCCGCCAAGAACGCCTCCGAGCACCCGGAGACCTTCGGCAAGGGCGAGCTCGAGGGCGTCGCGGCGGCCGAGTCGGCGAACAACGCCGTCAACGGCCCCACCCTGGTGCCGCTGCTGACGCTCGGCATTCCCGGCGACAACCTGACCGCGATCCTGCTCGGCGCGTTCATGGCCCACGGCCTGCGCCCGGGGCCGGAGCTGTTCAAGGAACAGGCACCCCTGGTGTTCGCCATCCTGGTGGCGATGGTGCTGGCGAACGTGCTGTTCGTGGTGATCGGCTATCTCACCATCCCGCTGTTCGCCAGGCTGGTCACGATCCGCAAGTCGCTGCTGCTGCCGATGACGGCGGTGTTCGCGTTCACCGGGGCCTACGTGTACCAGTCCGATCCCTGGGACCTCTACATCCTGGTGTTCTTCGGCGTGTTCGGCTACGCGGCGAGGAAGCTGCGCTTCGACATCTCGCCGATGGTGATGGGCTTCATCCTCGGCCCGATCCTGGAGTATTCGCTCGGCCAGACGGTGAGCATGTCGCAGGGCGAATTTCTGCATTTCGTGTTCGTCGAGCGCCCGATCGCCTCGTTCGTCATCGCGGCAACGCCGGTGGTGGCCTATCTGCTGTGGCGCCGGATGGCCCGGCTGCGGCGCCGCGCCGTGGTACCGGCGGCCGCGGAATCGGGATAGGATGGACTGCCTTTTCGAGGAGGAGGAACCCATGAAGACCGTTGCTGCCGGCAAGCGCATTGCGGGAGTGTTACTGGCCATGCTCCTGGGCCTGCCGCTCGCCCACGCGCAGAACTACCCCGAGAAGCCCGTTACGCTGATCATTCCGCTCGGCGCCGGCGGCTCCCACGACCTGAATGCGCGCGTGTTCACCAGCGTCATCAGCAGCTACCTCGGCCAGCCGATGATCGTGAGGCTCATGCCCGGGGCGGCCGGACAGACCGGAACCGCCGCGGCCGTCAACGCCGCTCCCGACGGCTACACGCTGATCTTCTCGCACAACTTCATCGATCAGCTCCAGCAGCACGTGGAGAAGCTGCCTTACGACACGACCAAGGCGCTCGAGACGATCGTGCGCCTCAACTATGCCCCCGGCGCCATCGTGGTGCGCGCCGACAAGCCCTGGAAAACGCTGCAAGACATGTTCGACTACGGGCGCAAGAACCCCGGGAAGCTCAAGTTCGGCCACAGCGGCAACTGGGGCGCGGCCATGGCGCCCGGCGCGCAGCTGCTCGCCGAAGCGGGCGTCGACGCCACCCTGATCGCGCACAAGGGCGGCGGCCCGGCGATGCAGGCGGTGCTGGCGGGCGACGTGGACTTCACCATCGCCTTTCCCTCGGTGATCGAGTCGCAGGGCGACAAGGTGCGTGCGCTCGCCGTGGGCGGCGACAAGAGCGTGCTCGTGGGCGTGCCGACCTTCAAGGAGCTGGGCTACAAGAGCACCGGCCTGGAGATGGAGCGCATCGTGCTGGGGCCGCGCAACATGCCGGAGGAGCGCAAGAGGATCCTGCGCGAGGCCTTCCAGAAGATGAACGGCGACAAGACCTACCGGAACCTGATGGACAAGCTCGGCGAAAACACCGTGCTGATGCCGGGGCCCGAGTACGAGAAGCTGCGCGCCCGGCAGAACGTCGAGTACAAGGCGCTGGTCGGGAAGCTGACCGGCAAGTAGGTGCCTGCGGTTCACATCCGCGTGGGCGGCTACCAGCCGCCCGCGTCGGTGCATAACCGGGCCGCCCGCCTTCTCGGCGATGCGCTCGCCGCCCGGCTGGGTGACGCAGTGCGCTTCGAGCTGGAGGAAAACATCGTGGCCTCGGGCCACAATGCGGCCGATCTGCTCGACTGGGTCGGCAGCGGCCGCATCGAGATGTGCTACTTCTCGGCGAGCTACCTGGCGAACGAAGCGCCGCAGCTCGCGGCGCTCGATTCTGCCTTCGTCATCGAGCGGCGCGAGCAGGCCTATGCGCTGCTGGACGGCGCGCTCGGCGAGCAGGCCGCCGCACAGCTCGCGCGCGCGCGGGGCTACAAGGTGCTCGGCTATTTCGACAACGGCTTTCGCCACATCACGAACCGGCTGCGGCCGCTGCGCCGGCCGCAGGACTGCAGGGGCTTGCGCATCCGAACGCTGTCGAGCGAAGCGCACGCTCGCGTGTTCCGCCGGCTCGGCTTCGAGCCGGTCGCGCTCGACGTGAAGGACCTCGTTCCCGCGCTGCAAGCCGGCACCGTCGATGCGCAGGACAACCCGCTCACCAACACCTATAACTTCGGCGTGCACCGCTACCATCGCCACCTCACGCTCACGGCGCATTTCTGGGGCGCTGCAGCGCTGCTGTGCCACGGCGAGTCGTACGCACGCTGGCCGGGCGAGGTGCGCTCGGCCGTGCTGGCGGCGGCCGGCGAAGCGATCGCCGCGCAGCGCCGCATGGCGGCCGACGAGGACGACGAGGCGCTCGCCAAGCTGCAAGCGGCGGGCTGCGAGATCGTCCGGCTGAGCCCCGAAGAGCGCTCGCTATGGAAGGCGGCAGCAGCCCGATGCTAGAGCTTGAACTCCCGCAGCGCGTGCTCGCGCAGCTTCGTCTTTTGCACCTTGCCGCTAGCCGTCATGCCGATCGCCTCGAAGTCCTCGACGATCCTCACGTAGCGCGGGACGCGGAAGTTCGCCATGCGTGACTTGCACCATTCGGTGAGCTCGGGCTCGGAAATTCTCTTTCCTGCCTTCAACCTCACGTAGGCGCAGGCAACTTCTCCCAGGCGAGGATCGGGAACCCCCACCACCTGCGCCGTCTCCACGGCAGGATGGGCGAGCAGCACCTCTTCGACCTCGGCCGGCGCGACGTTCTCGCCGCCGACGCGAAACATGTCCTTGACGCGGCCGATCATGCGCAGGCGCCCGTCGGCGGTCAGCTCGCCCAGGTCGCCGGTGCGCAGCCAGCCGTCCTCGGTGAACACCTGGGCGTCGGCTTCGGGGTTATTGCAGTAGCCGCGCATGACGTTCCATCCTCGCACCTGAATTTCACCCTCCACTATTCGTAATTCGACGCCGTCATGCGGCTTGGCCAATCCCTGAACGCGAAGCTCTTCCGGATCGCGCCAGTCGCTCATCACGACGTTGGGCGAGGCTTCCGACAGGCCGTAGGCGGCGCAGATATGTCTTGCGCCGAGGACATCGACGATGGCGCGCATGGTCTGCGGCCCGGCTGCCGCCCAGCCGCCGCGCAAGGCGAGCTTGCGTTTCGCGAAGTCGGCGTGGCCCATGAGCATCTGCATGATCGTGTCGTTGCCCGAGAGCAGCGTGCAGCGCTCGCGCTCCATCAGGGCGAGCGCCGCGCCCGCCTCGAACGTGGGCAGCGTCACGAGGCAGGCGCCGCTCACCAGCGCCATCAGCGCCGATAGCGTGGAGCCGGCGACATGGAAGAACGGGCGGCAATTGAAGTAGCGATCGTCGGCGCGAATGCCGATGCGCGTGCCCGCGGCCCAGGCATCGCGCAGCATGTTGTCGTGCGTGAGCATCGCGCCCTTGGGATACGCGGTGGTCCCGGAAGTGAATTGAATCAGCAGGACGTCACCCGGAGAGACCGACGAAGGCTTGAACGTCTCCCCGGGCAGGCCTCGCGAGACATCGATGGCCCGGCGAAAGCCGATCTCGCGCACCATCGCGCCGAAGTCGATGTTAAGGAAGCGCTCGACGTAGAAAAGCGTCTTGCACTCGGCCTGCTTCAGGCAGAAATCGATCTCGGCGGCCTTGAAGCGCGTGTTGACCGGCACGGTAACCGCGCCGATCAGCGCCGCGCCGTAGAAGAGCGCGAGCCATTTTTCGTCATTGCCCATCAGGATGCCGACGGGGTCGCCGCGCTTCAGGCCCAGGGCCTGCATGCCGCCCGCGGCCGCCCTTGCGCTTGAACGGAGATCCCCATAAGTCAGTCTTTTTTCAAGCGTAACGAGAGCCTCCGCGTCGCCCGCCCGCTGCTCCAGCACTTCGCCCAGGGTCTGCGCCTTCCAGCTCATGCCTTGCCCATCCACTTGCCCGAGGCGAGCTGCTGCTCGATGGCCGCGAGCTCCAGCTCGAGCGCGCCGCGCGGGTCGAGCTCGACGCCGCGGTCGATGCTCTGTTTGGC
>CAZJJC010000421.1:0-4734 GCA_964546195.1 uncultured Enterobacteriaceae bacterium
AATGGCGGAGGAACCAGTCTACTGGCCAAAGTGCTGCAGCAGGTATCGTTCTTAGCCGCGCGCGACTGCCCGGTTCTCAAGCCGGCTTAGTAGCCGCACAAGCGGCCAGAGCATCACGAAATAGATGAGGGCGGCGAGAACGATAGGCGTGGGGTTGTAGGTCAGGCTCTGCGCCTGGCGCGCCTGGAACAGGAGCTCGGGCACGGCGACCACGCTGCCCAGGGATGTCAGCTTGACGACCTCCAGCGTGTTGGAGAGGAGGTCGGGCAGCACGTTGCGCACGGCCTGCGGCAGGACGACGAAGAGCATGGTCTGGACGCGTCCCAGGCCGGTGCTGCGCGCGGCCTCGGTCTGGCCGGTCGGGACGGATTCGATGCCGGCGCGCAGGATCTCGCCGTAGTAGGCGCCGGTATTGAGGAAGAAGGCGATGCAGACGCACGCGAAGCCACTCAGCTCCAGCCCGGCGAACGGCAGGCCGGCAAACAGGAAGATCAGCAGCACCAACGGCGGAAAGGCGCGGAAGAAATCCACCCAGGCCATCAAGGGCCAGCGCACCCACGGCTTGCGCACGCTCGCCAGCATGGCCAGCGTCAGTCCGCCGATGAGGCCGAGCGGCACCACGACCAGCGAGAGCATCACGGTGTTGCCCAGGCCGGCGAGGAGGATCGGCCAGGCGGCCTTGATGATTGCGAGGTTGAAAAACGTCTCGAGCATGGCTCAGCGCTTCCAGCGCATCCGGGTCTCCAGCCAGCGGCCGAAGACCACCATGGGGAAGAACAGGATCAGGTAGGCGCCCGCGCCCAGGGTGAGCGGCGAGGGGTTGTAGCTGTTGGACACCGCCGAGGAGGCCATGCCCAGGATCTCGCTCACCGCCACGACGGTGCCGAGCGCGGTGCCTTTGGTAATCGCTATTGTCCTGTTGGTCAGCGGCGGGACGGTGAGCCGCAGCGCCTGGGGCAGGACCACGTTCATCAGGGTTTGGCCGTAGGTGAGGCCGGTCGAGCGCGCCGCCTCCCACTGCCCCTTGGCGATCGAGGTGATGCCGGCCCAGAAAATCTCCTCCGAGAAGGCCATCAGCACCAGGGTGAGCGACAGCCAGGTCGAGACGAAGCCCGAGGGCGAAAGCTCGACCGCCGGAAGGGCGAAATAGATGAAGACGATGATCACCAGCGGCGGCAGCGCGCGGAACAGATCGACCACGAAGACGATCAGCAGGTTGACGGGCCTGAAGCCCAGGCTGCGCACCAGCGCAAGCGCCAATCCGGCGACCAGCCCGCTCACGATCACCAGCGCCGCCAGCTGGATGGTGATCAGCGTGCCGTAGGCGATGTCCGGCAGGTACCTCGCCATCACCTGGGCGTTGAAGAACGTCTCGAGGAAACGTTCCCAGTTGGACATCAGTGCCGCTGGATCTGGCTGATGAAGGCGCGGGTGCGCTGGTGCGTGGGGGTCTCGAAAATTGCCGCGGGAGGGCCTTGCTCGACGATGAGCCCTTCGTCCATGAACAGCACCCGGTCGGCGGCGTTGCGCGCGAATCCCATCTCGTGGCTGACCACCACCATGGCCATGCCGCTCTCGCGCAAGTCGCGCATCACGCCGAGCACCGAGCCCACCAGCTCCGGATCGAGCGCGCTGGTGGGCTCGTCGAACAGCATCACGCGCGGCTCGAGCGCAATCGCGCGTGCGATCGCGACGCGCTGCTGCTGCCCGCCAGAGAGCTGGCCCGGGGTGTGGCCGGCGCGGTCGGCGAGCCCGACGCGCGCCAGCGCGGCGCGGCCGAGCTCGTCGGCTTCGCCTCGTGACTTGCCGGCGACCTTGCGCAGCGCCAGCGTGACGTTGCCAAGCGCCGTCATGTGCGGGTAGAGGTTGAACGACTGGAACACCATGCCGATGCGCTGGCGCGCATGGTTGAGGTCGGTGCGCGGATCGAGGAGATCGACGCCGTCGACCCTTACGCTGCCCGAAGACGGCTCCTCGAGCCGGTTGAGGCAGCGCAGCAGGGTCGACTTGCCCGACCCCGACGGGCCGATGACGAACACCAGCTCCCGCTCGGCCAGCACCAGATCGACGCCCTTCAGGACATGAAGGGCGCCGAAATGCTTGTGGAGGCCGCGCGCCTCGACTACTAGCTGCACTTCAGGTTATGCGGGGTCGGGTCGTAGCCCGGCATGCCCGGCACGCCGTAGCCCGGCGTGATCACGCGCTCGAGCGAATCGGGACCCGGCTTCTTGCCGAACCATTTCTCCGACAGCTTGGCGATGGTGCCATCCTTCTTCATGCAGTTCAGCACGTCCTGCATCTCGTTGCGCAGCGCCACGTTCTGCTTGGGGAACGGCGCTCCCCAGTGCGCGCGCGTGTCGGTGAGCTCGAGGTCGGCGATGAAATTCGGGTTCTTGCTCGCCGCGTAGACGATGGTGGTGTTGCCGCCGAGCGTCGCGTACGCGCGCCCGGAGAGCACCGCCTGCGTCGCATCCGGCTGCGTGTCGTAGGCCTGCACGGTGAAGCCGTGCTGCTCGCCCATCTTCTTGCTCAACGTTTCGTAGGGCGTGCCCTTGTTGACCGACACCACCTTGCCCTTGAGGTCGGCCCATCCCTTGATCGGCTGGGAGCCTTTACGGATGCCGAACTGGAACGCGGTCCAGAGGTAGCCCGCGGTGAAGATCATGCTTTCGGCGCGCTCCTTCGTCACCGTGGTAGGGGCCGCGATGAAGTCGTAGCGGCCCGAGAGCATGCCCGGGATCAGGGTCGAGAAGCTCACGCTGTCGATCGTGATCTCGCGCTTCATGCGCCGGGCGACCTCGGTAAAGAGGTCGATCTGGAAGCCCTCGGTGCCGCCGCCCAGCTTCGGCATGGCGTGCGGCGCGAAGGTGCCGTCGACCCCGGTACGAAGCGGCGGCTGCTTGGTTTGGGCGATTGCGGACCCTGCGAAGAACAGCGCAGTAGTCACGATCAAGGCAACGCGGCGATGCAGCATCGAAACCTCCCCGGAAATTGGTAAGGCGATTGTGCGGTAAAACGATGGGAAGCGATAGTATCGGAGCATGGCCGAGCGCATCCTGGTCATCAATCCGAACTCGACCGAAGCCGTGACGCGCGGCATCGACGAGGCGGTCGAGCCGCTGCGCATGGCCGGCGGGCCGGCCATCGACTGCGCGACCCTCAAGGAGGGCCCGCCCGGCATCGAGACGCAGCAGCACGTGGACAGCGTGGTCTCGCCCCTGCTCAAGCTCGTGCGCGAGAAGGAAGGTCAGTACGCGGCGTTCGTCATCGCCTGCTACAGCGATCCGGGGCTGCATTCGGCGCGCGAAGCGACGAAGAAGCCGGTGCTGGGCATCTCGGAGTGCGGGATCCTCACGGCGTTGACGCTCGGGCACCGGTTCGGGGTCATTGCCATCCTGCAGCAATCCATTCCGCGGCACCTGCGCTATGTCGGCGCGCTCGGCGTCACCGAGCGCTTCGCCGGGGAGCTGCCGGTGGACATTCCCGTTGTGGAATTATCGAACCAGGAGAAAACCTTCGGGCGCATGGTCGAGGTGGGCAAAGCCCTGCGCGAGCGCCACGGCGCGGACGTCGTCGTCATGGGCTGCGCCGGCATGGCGCGCTACCGCAAGCCGCTGCAGCAAGAGATCGGCATCCCCGTGGTGGAACCCACCCAGGCGGCGGTCGCCATGGCCATCGGCCGCGTGCGCCTCCACTGGAGCTAAGGGAGCTTCCCCGGCAGAGCGAATCGCTCGCGGGTGGTGCAGTAGCGGCTCGCAAACAAGCGGCCGATGGGCCGGTAAAGATCTTCGGAGATGCGCTTGGTCATGGGGTCGATGATGCCCTCGCGCGCGTGGACCAGCAGGATCTCGCCCACCACCATTTCGCGCTCCGGACCGAACTCGATCCGGCGCTCGACCCGGCACTCCAGCGAGGCCGCCGCTTCGCCGATTCGGGGATGCTTCACCGTCCTGGCGGGCACGGCGGTCAGGCCGGACCGCGCGAACTCGCTTTCGCTTTCCAGGATCTCGGCGCCCGAGGCATGCAGGGCGTTCGCGGTGCCCTCGTCGGCCAGGTTGACCACGAACTCGCCGGTGCGCCGGATATTCTTCAAGGTGTGCTTCATCGCGCCGTCGGAGCGCCGGTTGAAGCTGAGGATGCACAGCGGCGGCTCTTCCGAGATCACGTTGAAGAAGGAGAACGGCGCGCAATTGGCAACGCCGTTCTCGCTCCAGGTCGACACCCAGGCGATCGGCCGCGGGATCACCAGGCCGATGAGCAGCTTGTAGCGCTCCGGAGCAGGCAGGCGCGCGAGCTCGAGATCCATCCGTCGTCGACGGCTAATCGTTCGCCGGCGTGACTTCGGCCCCTACCCGCTCGACGATCAGGCGGTAGTGCTCCGGGCGCCGGTGCGCGGCGAAGTTGAACATGGTCTTCTTCAGGTTGGCGGCGAGGTCGATGTCGCAGTTGTGGCAGATGACCTCGTCCTCCTCGGACTGGCTCTTGGCCGCGATCTCGCCGGTCGGGGCAACGATCAGCGAGTGGCCGAACATGCGAAAGCCGTCCTCGGTGCCGGCCTTGGCGGTCTCGACCAGCCAGGTGGCGTTCTGGAATGCCATCGACTGCGCCATGATCAGGTGGTGATGCACGCGCAGCGCCGGCGGCTCGCCGTAGTGCAGGTTCTCGGTCGGCGTGTTGAAGCCGAGCGCGACGATCTCGGCCCCCTGCAGCGCGAGCACGCGGAACGCCTCCGGC
>CAZJJC010000422.1:0-3890 GCA_964546195.1 uncultured Enterobacteriaceae bacterium
GGTGATCAAGAAGCATACCCCCCCAGCAACAGCGGTCGCCACAGCGGTGTAGTACGCGCGTTGCCAAAGTGACATTGCAACTCCGTCTGGGTGTCTACGCGCGTACAGGTAGAAGGCCAGCAGGAGCAGACCTCCGCCAATCCCGGTGAAGTAGTGCCAGTTCTCGCCGAGCCAGGCCATGGTTGCGCCATCTAACGTGGAGTTGTGCGGCGCGCCGCAGCACACCGCTTTAACAAGCGCGCCGGCTCGCGGCGCGTCCGCACGAACGCCATGTTAGACAGCAAGGTCACTCCCTAAAAGAAGTGATCGCGGTCGGAACCGTCGTATTCGCCAGTTAGCATGCAACAGTTCTTGAAACCGACGGCCGGAGCCACATGGGCATGGGTCGTTGCGCCCGAGCTTCTCGAGTAGCTCTTTGCTCCCGTTCACCACGCGATACCCGCGTTTGACCCGGGCTTCGGAAGGGTAGCCCTTCCTGCGTTTACTCGTCGCCTCGAAACCAGAACTGGTCGAGGTGCTTGGTCTTCTGTTTCATGACACATCTCCGCTGAGAATGCCCTCTATCAGAGGGCGGCGGATTATAGCCCTGACCTCCTCGTTTCGGCCACTCGCTAATGCGCGGACGGTCACTCTTGCTGTCTAACGTTCGCGTTGTGGCGCGCGGTGTAAGGCGCGAAGCGCTGCACCTAACGCATCGCGCACCAACGCAATCAGACCTCTTTATCAGACCTTCTTCGAGACCGCTTTGGCATTCGGCGGGAGTCCATATACGCTGTTAGGCGGCATCGCTCATGCTCACGCCGGCCCAAGGCCTTTCGCTTCTAACTCGGCCCGGGCGGCCGGCGCTTCGAGCTCACGCATAAACGCTTGAGCAGCCGCCATTGCCTGGGTGTGTGGTGCGATTGCGGCGGCGAACCGTGAGTAGATCTGCAATTCGGGGGGCAGCGGTGCATGAAGCCGTGCACCCTGTGTGGAGATGATCTCGCTGACCTGGCAAAGGCCAAGCTCGGCTATCCCGTTGACGATCGCCTCGGCTAACAGTCCGGTGGACACCACCACAGTTTTCGTAGCTATTGTTTCAGCGATTCCGAGCCGCTCAAAAACTTGCTTGCTGATTGCTCCACCTGCACCGCCGGCGCGAATCGCCACGGACTTTGCTCCTAACAGCACCTGTTTGAGTTCCTCAGCAGACCTGACCGGAGGCAGGCGGACTCCGCCGCGCACAGCCAGTCCTACGCCGGACTTGAATACGGGAGTTCGACTTGCGGCCGACAGCCTTCCTTGCTTGACCAGATCGTCAATCACAGCTTCAGTAAGCAAGGCGATATCGAAAGGGACGCCTTGCTCTATTTCGGCTTTGAGTTCGCTCGCCAGACCGTATCTGATAGTGGCGTTTGGCAGAAATTCGGCGCGGGAATCGAGAAAGAATTTCGCAACAGGAGTCGAGAAGACCACCATATGGCGTTCGCTTCGCCGCCTAACGTTCGCGTTGTGGCGCGCTGCAGAAGGCGCGCAGCGCCGCTGCGCAGGCGTCGCTCACCAACGCGGTGTTAGCCAGCATATTGCCGCCCGCTCCAGTACCGGAGTTCAAGCGTTTCACCTTCCCTAAGCCATTCCGCTTCGTTGTCAGGGTCACCCGTTACGCAAACATCACGAACGGCGTCTCCGATCCGCGACACAGCCATTATCAGGCGATCGGAGAACAGTGCCTCAAGAAATTCGGGCACTGAGCCGATTTGGTAAACGGAGGGCAGGAATTCTCCGTGCGTATGCCAGGGATATTCCTCGAATCCAATTAAATCGTCGGCCGGCACCACCAGAAGAGTGAACTTGCCATCTGGCGTCGTATAGCGCGCCGTCTCGTTCATGCTGGCTAACGTTTAATAGTCCGCAACATTGCCGGCTATCATGGGGCGGATCATTAGGTTGGGCAAATAGATCAAGTACTTGTCGCGGGCGCGGTCGCGATATACGGCGGGAAAAGGGACAAGTGCTTGATTTGCCGTGGCGGGCGCTATGCGAGCGGGAAGCGCGCGACGATGTCGTAGGTCGAGCCCTTGGAGGTGACGGTAGAGCGGGCGAGGACGAAGTCGTGCACCGGCCAGGCGACGGCGGGAAGCTGCGGAAGCGAGCGCGGCGCGGCGGCCTTGCGAAGGAGGGTGACGTGGGCGGCGAAAGGGCGGCGCTCGAGGATGAATTCGCTGCGGAAGAGCTCGAAGTGAAGCGCATCGACCAGCGCCTTGAGCTCGAGCGGGAGCTCGCGGGGACCCGCCCAGACGATCTGGTTGTGCTTCCAGTACTTCGCCATCTCGATGGGCAGATCGTGCGGGCGGCCCTTGACGCTGCGCGCGGCGGCGATGGCCTTGCCGGCGTCCACGGCGCCGAGGAAGGCGAGGGTCAGATGGATCTTGTCCGCCGGCGTGGCGCGGCCCTCGAGGCGGCCGGCCCAGCCGGCGAGCGCGGCTGCGGTCTCGGGCGGAGGCCAGGCGGCGAAGAACAGGCGCACTAGTCTGTGAAGTGCTTTCGGGTAATGGCGGCCAGCGCGCGCTCGCCGGAGTCGGCGGATTTCTCTAGCTCGGCGGCGATGAGCTCCATCTCGCGCCGGCTGCGGTTCTGCGACAGCTTCCAGCGCGTCTCCAGGCGGGTGACGGTGATCCGGAAGTTGACGATGCCCGCGAGCATGCCCTCGACGTACTCCGGGCGCAGGGCGTCGAACTTCGGCAGCCATTGCGGGTCCATGGTGGCGATCAGACGCCGCTGCGAGTCGTACTTTTCCTTCGGGTCGCCGATCACCTCGACCGTGCCGTAGGCGTGCACCGCGGTGTAGTTCCAGGTCGGCACGCGCTCCTTTTCCTCGTACCAGCGCGGCGAGACGTAGGCGTGCGGGCCGGTGAACACGACCATCACCTCCTCGTCGAAGAACTCCTTCCACTGCGGGTTGTTCCGCGCCATGTGCATGTCCACGACGATGGTTTCGCCTTGCTCGTGGATCGTGACCGGCAGGTGCGAGCCGTGCAGGCTGCCGCCGCTGCCGGTAAGGAGCAGCGGGAAGTTGTGGGCGCGCATGAATTCGACCACCTCGGCGCGCTTTTCGACCTGGTTGTAGGGCGGGGAGTACATGGCTATCCGATGAGCACCACGGCCTGCGCGGCGATGCCCTCGGCGCGGCCGATGAAGCCGAGGCGCTCGGTGGTGGTGGCCTTGATGTTGACGGCCGAGCGCGCGATGCCCAGGTCCGCGGCGATGTTGCCGATCATGCCCGCGACATGCGGCGCCATGCGCGGCTCCTGCGCGAGGATCGTCGCGTCGACGTTGACCACCTTGAACTTCTTCGCTTTCAGTTTCTTCATGACATCGCGCAACAGCGCGCGGCTGTCGGCGTTCTCATAGGCCGGATCGGAATCCGGGTAATGCCCGCCGATGTCGCCCAGGCCCGCGGCGCCGAGCAGCGCGTCGCAGATGGCGTGCAGCAGCACGTCGGCGTCGGAATGGCCCTCGAGGCCCTTGTCGTAAGGAATGGCGACGCCGCCGATGACCAGCTTGCGCCCCGGCACCAGCGCGTGCACGTCGAAGCCCTGCCCGATCCTCATGCGCGCCTCTCGAGGATGCCTTCGGCGAGCGCCAGGTCCTCCGGCCAGGTGACCTTGAGGTTCTCGCGGCTGCCCTGCACCAGCTTCGGCTTCAGGCCCAGCTGCTCGACGGCGCTCGCCTCGTCGGTGATCGCCCCGTGCGCCTGGCGCAGCGCCTGCAGCAGCAGGCCGACGCGGAACATCTGCGGGGTCTGCGCCAGCCAGAGATCCGAGCGCTCTTCGGTCTTCTCGATGTGGTCGTGCGCCGCCCTTTTGACGGTCTCTGCGATCGGCAGGGCGAGGATGCCGCCGACCTCGTGC
>CAZJJC010000423.1:0-12107 GCA_964546195.1 uncultured Enterobacteriaceae bacterium
TGAAGGGTTGACCTTTCTGCGGGATTCATTGAACCAAAAAGTTGTAAGTGCGCGATGTCGAGAAGCGCGTGTTTTGTATCGCAGCCTTGGGCCGGCCGACGTTGTTACACTGGGTTACAGTTTTGCGGCTGAAAACGAGCCGCTCGACGTCATATGCCGGTTATGGCCACGCAAGACCACGTCCTGATCGTCGACGACGACGCGGAGACCCGCAGCCTTCTGCAGGCGTATCTGCAAAAGCAGGGTTACCGGGTGACGAGCGCGGCAGACGGCAAGTCCTTGCGAGGGGCGCTCGATACGGCGCGCCCGGACCTCATCGTGCTCGACCTGATGCTTCCCGGCGAAGACGGCCTGCAGTTGTGCCGCGACCTGCGAAGCCGGTCCAACGTTCCGGTCATCATGCTGACCGCGCGCGGCGAGGAGACCGACCGCATCGTGGGGCTCGAGATGGGCGCCGACGATTACCTGCCGAAGCCCTTCAACCCGCGCGAGCTGCTCGCAAGGATCAAAAGCGTGCTGAGACGCGCGCGCTCGCTTCCAGAGAACCTCGAGCCGGAAGCGGTGAAGTCATTCAGCTTCACCGGCTGGAGGCTCGATGTCGCCACGCGCAATCTCACCGCGCCCGACGGCATCGTGGTGCCGCTGAGCGGCACTGAGTTCAAGCTGCTGCGCGTCTTTCTCGCGCATGCCAACCGCGTGCTCACGCGCGACCAGCTGATCGAGCTCATGATTTCGCGCGACGCCGGGCCGTTCGACCGGGCGCTCGACGTCCAGGTGAGCCGGCTGCGCCAGCGCCTGCGCGACGACGCGCGCGAGCCGCGGATCATCAAGACCGTGCGCGGCGAGGGCTACGTGCTGGCGGCGCAGGTCGAAGCGGCGCGCTGATGCGCCTCGTGCCGCGATCGCTCTTCAGCCGCCTGGTGCTGGTCCTGCTGGGCGGCCTCCTCGTCGCGCAGCTCTTGAGCTTCGCGATCCATATGCACGAGCGCGGCGAGGCGCTGGCGCAGGCGAGCGGCATGCAGGCGGCGCAGCGCATCGCCGACATCGTGAAGCTGCTCGAGCCGCTGGGTCCCGCCGAGCGGCGTCGTATCGTGCAGGCCTTCAGCGCACCGCCGCTCGCCATCAGCCTGGATGAACGCCTGCTGGGCGCCGAGGAGCTCGATGCCGAAGGTCGCGCGCGGGCGGCGCTGTTCGGCGCGATGTTGCGCCGATTCCTGGGTGGTGCGCGGCCTCCGACCGTCGCAGTGCGGCAGGAGACGGCCATTGCGCCCGAAGCGCATGACAGGCGCGGCTTCATGGGGCCTGGCGCGCACGCGCCCTGGATGGCGCGCGGCGCTGCCATGCACTTCGGCGCCCCCCCGCCGGGATTTTCCTTCGTGGCGCAGGTGCGCCTCGGCGACGGCACCCTGGTCACGTTCGACTCCCGCCAGCCCGGGCAGACTGCCGGCTGGCCCTACCGGATGCTGCTCAGCCTGGCGGTGCTGCTCGCCGCCGTCATCGCGGTTTCGCTCGTGGCGGTGCGCTGGGCGATCCGCCCGCTCAACGCTCTGGCCGACGCCGCCGACGGGCTCGGCAGGAACATCGACCGCCCACCCATGCCGGAGCAGGGCCCGCTGGAGGTGGCGCGCGCAGCGCGCGCATTCAACACCATGCAGGAGCGCCTCGCCCGCACTGTCCGGGAGCGCGCCGCGATGCTGGCGGCGATGTCGCACGACCTCAAGATCCCGGTCACGCGCCTGAGGCTGCGCGCAGAGCTGCTCGACGATGGAGAGCTGAAGCAGAAGATCTCCCAGGACCTCGAGGAGATGGAGTCCATGGTGCATGCCACGCTTGAATTCATGCGAGGCGTGCAAAGCACGGAAAACGCACAGCCCGTCGACGTGACGGCCTTGCTGGAAAGCCTGCAGGCGGACGCCAGGGAGCTCGGCGGGCAGGTCGCGCTCAAGGGCAGCACGCCGAGGCCCTACGTCGGGCGGCCGCAGGCGCTGAAGCGCTGCCTGCGCAACCTCATCGACAACGCGCTCAAGTATGGCAATTCCGCGACCCTGCTGGTGGAGGACGCCCCGGACCGGCTGATCATCCGCATTCAGGATCACGGTCCGGGCATTCCCGGGCAGCAGCTCGAGCGCGTGTTCGAGCCGTTTTATCGCCTCGAGGGCTCGCGCAGCCGGGATACCGGCGGCACCGGGTTGGGGCTGAGCATCGCGAGGAACATCGCGCAATTGCACGGCGGCGCCCTGAATCTGCGCAATCTCGAGGAGGGCGGGCTCGAGGCGGTACTGACGCTGCCAAGACCGACTTAGCCGGCGCGCCGGGCTGCTTCTTGAGCTCGGGTTGACGCAGATCAACGGCCGCTGCCTGGCCGGGCCTAGCCTTGCACCATGGATTCCGATTCCCTTCACGCCCGCATCGAGCATGAGACCGCCGAGCTGCGCGCGCTGCACCCCCACATCACGCACTGCCATTCCGCTCTGGTGCAATGGAACGACGGCGGCGTGCGCCGCTATTCGCTCGGGCTCCACATCCACTGGCCGCAGCACCAGACGCTGATCAGCGGCGAGGCGAAGGACAGCGCCGAAGCGGCGATCAGCGCCGGTTTCCACAGCGCGCGCCAGCGCCTGCACGAGGCCAGATGGGCAAGCCGCTAGAAAGGACAGACGCATGACTGCGAAGCAGGTACTTTTCGGCGAGGCGGCGCACGCCCGGCTGATCAAGGGCATGAACATCCTGACCGACGCGGTGCGCGTGACCATCGGCCCCAAGGCGCGCACCGTGATCCTGGAGAGATCCTGGGGCGCGCCCACGGTGATCAACTCGGGGGTGATCGTGGCGAAGGAGATCGAGCTCGAGGACCGCTTCGAGAACATGGGCGCGCAGATGGTGCGCGAGGTGGCCGCCAAGACCGCCGAGGTGGCGGGCGACGGCACCACCACCGCCACGCTGCTCGCCGCGGGCATCGTCAACGAAGGCATGAAGTACGTCTCCGCCGGCATGAATCCGATGGATCTCAAGCGCGGCATCGACAGCGCGGTCGCAGCGGTGGTCGAGGAGCTCGCGCGCATGGCCAAGCCCTGCGCTACGCGCAAGGAAATCGCGCAGGTCGGCTCGATCTCCGCGAACAACGACGCCTCGATCGGCGACATGATCGCCGAGGCGATGGAGAAGGTGGGGCGCGAAGGCGTGATCACGGTCGAGGACGGCAAGGGCCTCGCCAACGAGCTCGAGCTGGTCGAGGGCACGCAGTTCGACCGCGGCTTCCTGTCGCCGTACTTCATCAACAATCCCGAGAAGCAGAGCGTGGTGCTGGAGGACGTCTACGTCCTGCTGCACGACAAGAAGATCTCCTCCATCCGCGAGCTGCTGCCGCTGCTCGAGCACGTCGCCAAGTTGGGCAAGCCGCTGCTGGTGGTCGCCGAGGAAGTGGAAGGCGAGGCGCTCGCCACCCTGGTGGTCAACACCCTGCGCGGCATCCTCAAGGCCTGCGCGGTGAAGGCGCCGGGCTTCGGCGACCGGCGCATGGCCATGCTAGAGGATCTCGCGGTGCTCACCGGCGGCACGGTGGTCGCCGAGGAGGCCGGCCTCACTCTGGAAAAGGCCGAACCCTCGGTGCTCGGGCGCGCCAAGCGCGTGCAGATCGACAAGGACGACACCACGATCATCGGCGGTGCCGGCGACCCAAAGGCGATCGACGCGCGCGTCGCGCAGATCAAGCGCGAGGTCGAGGAGGCGACCAGCGACTACGACAAGGAGAAGCTGCAGGAGCGCGCCGCCAAGCTCGCCGGCGGCGTGGCGCTGATCCGCGTCGGCGCCGCCACCGAGACCGAGATGAAGGAGAGGAAGAGCCGCACCGAGGACGCGCTGCACGCCACGCGCGCCGCCGTGGAAGAGGGCGTTCTCCCGGGCGGCGGCGTCGCCCTGCTGCGCGCCCGCCCGCGCCTGGAGGCCTTGCGCGGCGCCAATCCCGACCAGGACGCCGGCATCCGCATCGTGCAGCGCGCGCTGGAGGAGCCACTGCGCCAGATCGTCAGCAACGCAGGCGAGGAGCCCGCCGTGGTGGTACAGAAGGTGATCGACGGCGAAGGCAATTACGGCTACAACGCCGCCAGTGGCGAATACGGCGACATGGTGGCGATGGGGGTGCTGGATCCGCGCAAGGTGACGCGGACCGCGCTGCAAAACGCGGCTTCCATCGCCAGCCTCATCCTCACTACCGACTGCATGATCGCGCAGGTCACGGACAAACCCGGCGACGAGATGACGGCATGAGCGCTTACCGGAGGGCGAAGCTGGTGCGCGCCGATCAGGCGCCGACCAGCTTGGGCAGGTTGGGCGTGCGCGGGGCGATCGCCTTGCGCGCGCGCAGGTAGCGCTCCACCACCTCCCAGATCGGCTCGCCCTGCGCGCCTTCGGCCACCGGCGCCCAGCCGGCGACCTTGTAGCGCTTGTGCGCCTCGAGCGGCCGGCCGCCGATGCGCATGTCCGAGATGCGCGCACCGATTTTGGCGCGCGGCGCGCACGTGTAGCTCATGCCGCCCACGCGCACCATGTCGCCGCCCTGCTGCAGGTACGGGTCGGGGTTCAGCAGGTTGTCGGCCACGTCCTCGAGGATCGCCTTGATCTGCTCGCCCGTGAACTCGTTCAGTGTGGAGTAGGGATAGGTGATGGCGGTCTGGTCCATCAGGTGCTCGAAGCTGATCGCGTCTCCGGGCAGCAGCGTGGTGCCCCAGCGGAACCCGGGCGAGAACGCGATCTCGGCGTCTTTCACCTGCAGCAACGCATCCAGGATCAGCTCGTCCCAGGTGCCGTTGAAATTGCCGCGGCGATAGAGCAAGCCCTCGGTGACCGCGAGCTTTTCGGCCAGCTTCTTTTCGTAGGGCCGCCGCACTTCGCCGATATGCGCGGCCATGGCGTCGTCCGCGGGTAGAAGACCGGAAAACACCGGCAGCAGCCGGTGCCGGTAGCCGGTCACGCCGCCGCCGCTGACCTGAAGGTCGAGCAGCGCCAGGAACTTTCCGTTCGAGCCGGCATTGGTGACCAGCGTCTTGCCCACCACCACCGGGGCCGGGATGCCGTCGTGCGTATGCCCGCCGAGGATCACGTCGAGGCCGCGCACGCGCGAGGCGAGCTTGAGGTCCACGCCCATGCCGTTGTGCGACAGGAGCACCACCAGCTTCGCGCCCTTCGCGCGTACCTCGTCGACGAGCCCCTGCAGGCGCGGCTCCTGGATGCCGAAGCTCCAGTCCGGGATCAGGTAGCGCGGGTTGGCGATCGGCGTGTAGGGAAAGGCCTGGCCGATCACGGCGACCGCCACGCCGTTCACGCTGCGCAGGCTGTAGGGCTTGAAGACCGGGTCTTCGAAGTCGGTGGTCTTTACGTTCTGCGCCACGAACTCGATCGGCGCGAGCTCCGCGTCGACGGCCCGCTGCACGCGCTCGGCGCCGTAGGTGAACTCCCAGTGCCCGGTCATGAGGTCGATGCCCAGCAGCTTCTGGGCGCCGATCATGTCGGCACCCTTGGTCCACAGCGCGGTGGCCGAGCCCTGCCAGCTGTCGCCGCCGTCGAGCAGCAGCGCGTGCGGCCGCGAGGCGCGCACTCGGCGCACCAGCGTGGCGAGGTGCGCGTAGCCGCCCACCTTGCCGTAGCGGCGCGCCAGGGGCTCGAAGTCGAGGTAGGTGAAGGCGTGGGCCAGGCTGCTGCGCGGGGCGATGCCGTAATGCTTCAGAAACGCCTCGCCGACCAGATGCGGCGGCTTGCCTGCATTGTTTCCGGTGCCCAGATTGATGCTCGGCTCGCGAAAGTACACCGGCAGCAGCTGCGCGTGCACGTCGGTGAGGTGCAGCAGCGAGACGTTGCCGAAGGCCGGCAGCTCGTAGAGCTCGGCGGCCGCCTGGGCTTCGCTCGCGCCGGGCCGGAAGCTCGCGCCGGCGGCCGCCGCCAGCGCGACCAGCCGCAGGAATTCGCGCCTAACTATCGGTTCACCGGCGAAGCGGGGTCCAGCAGCAGCGCGGTCAAGTCCTTGATCTGCTGTTCGGTGAGCGTTCCGGCATAGCCCAGGCGCGGCATCTGCGAGCAGGCGTTGTAGGCCTTCGCGTTGTAGATCTTGCCGTAGACGTAGCGCTGCATCTCCGGGCCGCTGCCGCGCTTCTTGCCGAAGCCGAGCAGGCTCGGTCCCAGCGTGCCGTAGGAGGTTTCCTGCGGGGACAGCTGATGGCAGTTGTAGCAGCTGCCCCCGGCCTCGCCCGGTTTGTCGTTCCACATCGAGCCGCGGCCGCTCTGCGCCACTTTCTCGGCGCTTTTCCAGTCGCCCATCAGGCTGCCGGCGGGAAACACGATGGTCTTCATCTGGTCGGCTTCGAGCGCCTTGGCGAGCGCGGCGGGCGGCTTGTCGCCGGTTTCGGTGCAGATGCGCTGTAGGCCGTCCTGGACCACGCGGTCCATCGTGGCCTGGCCGCGCGCGTGGAAATCGCGCTGCATCACCTGGGTCACTTCACGGCTGCCGGGATCGGCCCATACGGCCGTCGCGCAGAGCAAGGCAAGGCCGCTAATGGCGGTCTTGTTCATCGCTTGGTCCCCGGTCCGCGATACTCGGCGCCCCTGGCCGTGCTGGCCAGGTACATGTTCAGGGCAACGGTGGCTTCCGAGGCAAAATTCGGCTCCGGCATGCGCATCTGGCGGTAGCAGTCGTTGATGCGCCACTGCATCGTCTTGAACTGGCTGTTGGACACCCGGTAGGCCGGCCAGGTCGCCATCAAGGGGCCGGCGGCCTTCGGCTCGCTGAGCACCGGCAGCTCCGACATGCGGATGCGCTTGTCTTCTTCGCCGTGGCAGGAGGCGCACGAGAAGTCCCATGCGCCTGCGCGGTGGAAAAACATCGCCTTGCCGAGCGCGTAGCTTTCCTTTTCCCTGGGGTGCGAGCTGCCGGGCGCCATCTTCGTGCCGCGCGAAAAGCCGGCCACGTACGCCGAGAGGTACTCCATCTCCGAGGGGTTGTCGGCGTTGCCGAACACGCGCTTGGTGGCTTCGTCGCGGCTGCGCCCCTGCAGGGTCGTCATGCAGTGGAGCAGGCGCGTCTCGAGGTCCATCACGCGATCCACGTCCTTGAAGTAGCGCGGCAGCGCCGCATACGCGCCCTTCAGTACGCCCGGGCCCTTGCCGAGGTCGCATTTCTCCAGCGAAACTTTGCTGGGGCCCTGTGGCTTTTTCCACAGCTCCTCACCGGTTAGCTCGAACAGCTCCACCGGGCTGCCGTCGGCGGTCATCTTCTGGTATTCCGCGAACTGCGACTGCTGGGCGAATGCCGGCGCGAGCGCCAAGGCAAGCACCGCACTGCATGCGACTGCGCGCATCCTGCACCTCCTGCGTTGCGGGCGGGCGGCCGTCAGGCGACCGCGGATTCGATCTTGTTGGTATCGCCCTTGTTGTCCAGCCAGCTGATTTCGATCTTGTCGCCTTTCGCCCCGCCCTTGAGGCGGAACGAGAACACCGGGTTGCGCGAGATCGCCTGGCTCATCTCGCCCTCGATCACCGGCTTGCCGTTCACCTTCACCGTGAGGTTCTGGATGAAGTGCGGCTCGCCCTTGGTCTGCTGCGCGGTCGCCATCGGATGCGTCATCAGCACGCGCACTTCGGTGTTGCCGCCGCCAACCGTCGCCCTCATTTTCATCGGTCCCGCCATGTCAGCCTCCGCACCCGCCAATGGTTACCTTGATTTCCTTCGTGGCGCTGTAATGCTTGCCGCCCGCCGTGGCGACCACGCGCACGTCCGAGGTCTCGCCCATCTTGGCGTTGAGCTTCACGAACGGCAGCGCGCCTTCCATGAAGTCGAACCTGGCCGCGAGCGGAAACGGGTTCTTCTCGATCAGCACCGCAATCGAGGTGGTGCCGGGGATGTTGCTCGAGATCTCGATCGGCACCACGGCGCCGTTCTCGGCGATCTGCGGCGCCTCGATCACGATGCCGCTGCTCGCTTCGGGGCCCGCCGTGCCCAGGCTCTTCATTGCGTCGGCCGCGCTCTTGGCGGCAAAGGCGTCCTTGTTCCAGGCGGCAAGCGCGAGCGCCGGCTTGAGCAGCCCGCCGATCAGCACCGCGGCGAGCGCCCCGGCCGCCTTCAGCAAGCCTCTGCGTCCATCATTCATCATTGTCTCTCCTGCGTTTGCGGAAATTTTAATCGCATAAAGCGGCCGGCGACAGTTTATCAATGAATCTTATCGACGGATCAGTTTAACGCCGTTGCCCAACGCGGCGGCCGGTACCCAGAATGGCGCGTCACCGAGGGAGGCACGATGGCCGGGCTTGTGCGCCCGCATGGAGGAGGACCGCTCAGGCCGCTCATGCTGGCGGGCGGGGCGCTCGCCGCCGAGCGCGAGCACGCGCGCAAGCTGCCGGAAGTTCGCGTCAGTTCGCGCGAGAAGGGCGACCTTATCATGCTCGGCATCGGCGGCTTCACGCCGCTCGAGGGCTTCATGACGCGCGCCGACTGGCAGGGCGTGTGCGACGGCTACCGCACGGCGGCGGGGCTGTTCTGGCCGATTCCGATCACCCTGTCGACCGACGCCGCGGTGACCGTGGGGAGCGAGATCGCGCTCGCCGACCCGGACGGCGGCGAGCTCCTCGCCACCATGCGCGTCACCGAGAACTACCCGATCGACAAGGCGCACGAGTGCGCTTGCGTTTTCCGCACCACCGATCCCGCGCACCCCGGCGTGAAGATGGTCATGCAGCAGCCCGGGATCAACCTCGCCGGTCCGGTGAAGCTGCTCTCCGATGGCGGCTTCGGGACCAGATACGGTGCCATGTTCATGACGCCGGCCGAGACGCGCGCCGAATTCGAGCGCCTGGGCTGGTCGCGCGTGGCCGCTTTCCAGACGCGCAATCCCATGCACCGCTCGCACGAGTACCTCGCCAAGGTGGCGATCGAGGTGTGCGACGGGGTGCTGGTGCACTCGCTGCTCGGCAACCTCAAGCCGGGCGACATCCCGGCGGACGTGCGCACCCGGGCGATCGCGATTCTGATCGAGAGGTATTTCCGTCCCGGCACGGTGGTGCAGGCGGGCTACCCGCTCGACATGCGCTACGCCGGCCCGCGCGAAGCGCTGCTGCACGCGCTGTTTCGCCAGAACTACGGTTGCTCGCACCTCGTCGTCGGGCGCGACCACGCCGGCGTGGGCAGCTACTACGGACCGTTCGACGCGCACCGCATCTTCGACGAGATCCCGCGCGATGCGCTCGAGACGCGGCCGCTCAAGATGGACGTGACCTTCTGGTGCTACCGCTGCGGCGGCATGGCCTCCGGACGCACCTGCGCGCACGGCGATGCCGAGCGCCTGCAGGTCTCCGGCACGCAGCTGCGCAAGTGGCTCGCCGAAGGCAGCCCGGTGCCGGCCGAGTTTTCGCGCCCCGAAGTGCTCGAGATCCTGCGCGCCTACTACGCCGGGCTCGAGGACCATCCCGTTTGATCCACGTCAAGCCCCGCTTGAACCAAGGTCACAGACTGGTAGCGACCGCCTACAGGAAAAAGCATGGAGCTGCTTGAATTCGCGCGCGGGCCGGCGCTCGCGTTTTCCGCCGCGGTACTCGTGCTCGGGCTGGCGTGGCGCCTGTACCGCATCTTCCGCCGCCCGGCGCGCGTCGATCATTCCGAGCCGCGTCGCCGCGACCTCGCCGCCGGCGGGCTGCGCGCGATCTTCGCGAAGATGCTGCCGCCGAAGGGCGTGAAGGTGCGCGGCGCCGCCATGGCGAACGCCTATGCGTATCACATCGGCCTCGTCCTCGTGGTCTTCGGGTTCGCCCCGCACATCGCCTTCGCCGAGCGCTACACCGGCATTTCGTGGCCCGCGCTGCCCGATGCGCTGTTTTACGTGGCAGCCGGCGTCACGATCGTCGGCCTGCTGATCGCGCTGCTCGCCCGGCTCACGCATCCGGTGCTGCGGCTGCTGTCGAATTTCGACGACTACTTCAGCTGGTTCGTCACCATGGCCCCGTTGCTTACCGGCATGGCGCTGCTGCCGGCGCCCGCCGGGCCGGTGCCCGTGGCGATCCATCTCCTCAGCCTCGAGCTGCTGCTCGTCTGGCTGCCCTTCGGCAAGCTGGCGCACGCCGCGCTGGTGTTCGTCTCGCGCTGGCGCACGGGCGCCGATTTCACGCGCAAAGGCGCCGCGGTATGAACGAGCTCGACTTCGATACGCCGCGCTTCACCATCAAGAAGCCCGCGGTGCGCTACGACAAGCAGGGTGATGCGACCGACGCCGAACGCTCGGCCGCGGCGATCCAGGCCTTCCTGCGCGACATGACGCGCTCTTCGACTACCTACATGGAATCGTGCATCCATTGCGGCCACTGCGCCGAGGCCTGCCACTTCTACGTCACGAGCGGCGATCCGCAGTACACGCCCATCTGGAAGCTCGAGCTGTTCAAGCGGGCCTACAAGAAAAGGAAGGTCACCGCCGATCAGCTGCGCCAATGGCAGGAGCTGCTGTACGACTCCTGCACCATGTGCGGCCGCTGCACGCTCGCCTGCCCGATGGGCATCGACATCGCCGGGCTGGTGGGGCAGGCGCGCCACGGCATGTTCGCAGCGGGGCTGGTGCCGCACGAGCTATGGGCGGTCGCCGAGCGCGCCGAGCGGGAGGGCAGCCCGCTCGGCGCCACGCCCAGGGTGCTCAAGGAGCGCATCGAATGGCTTTCCGACGAGCACGAGGTCGCAATCGCGCTCGACCGGCCGCAGGCCGAGGTGCTGGTGACGCTGTCCTCGATCGAGCTCATGAAGTATCCGCAATCGCTCGTGGCGCTGGCCAAGATCCTGAATCGCCTGGGCACATCCTGGACGTTCCGCTCCGACGGCTACGAGGCGACCAATTTCGGCCTGTTCTCCGGAAACCTCGCCTGGCAGCGCGACATGAGCATGAAGCTCATCGACGCGGCGATCGCCTGCGGGGCGAAGACGCTGGTGCTCCCCGAGTGCGGCCATGCTTACGGCGCCATGCGCTGGCAGGGCGCGAACCTGTACGGCAAGCCGCTGCCGTTCCGCGTGCTGCACGTCTCGGAGCTCCTGGCCGAAGCGGTGCGCGAGGGGCGCCTCGCCTTGAAGCCGATGGCGGGCTCGGTGACCTTCCATGATCCCTGCCAGGTGTCGCGCCGCGGCGGCGCCACCAGCGCGCCGCGCGAGGTCCTTGCATCACTCAAGGCGGATCTCAAGGAAATGCTACCCGCCGGGGATGCGAACTGGTGCTGCGGCGGCGGCGGCGGCGTGGTGACGCTGCATCGCGCCGACGGGCACCGCTACCGCGCCTTCGAGATCAAGATGCAGCAGGTGGAGGCGGCGGGCGCCGAGCGCCTCGCGACCAGCTGCTCCAACTGCCGGCTCAGCTTCGACGACGGCCGGGCGCACTACAAGTGGGACAGGAAAATGGAAAGCCTGCTGGAGCTGGTGGCCGACCAGCTCGCGGATTGAGGAGCCTGCGCCGGGCGCTCACGCCGCGGCCTGCATGGCGGCGAGCCGCTCCTTCGCGAATTGCACGAACCCGTTCACCAGGCGCGAGTGGAACCTTTCCTTCGGATAGACCACCGACAGCTGCCGGATGAGCGGCGGGGACAGCGGGATCTGCACCAGCCGGCCGAGCCTCACCTCGAGGGCGGCGATGGCGCGCGACATGATCGTGAAGCCCAGTCCCGTGGCCACCAGGCCTTTCAGCGCCTCGGGGCTGCCGAGCTCCATTACCACCTGCAGCGCATCGGGCGGCACGCCGGCGTTCTGCAGGTAGCGGTCGATGACCTCGCGCGTTCCCGACCCGGGCTCGCGGCTCGCATACGCGTGCTCCATGAGCGCCTCGGGTGCGACGAGCTTCAGCTTCGCGAGAGGGTGCGACGGCGCGCACACCACCCGCAGCTCGTCGTCGCAGCACACGTCGGTCACCAGCGAGGGCAGGTGCGAGTCGCCCTCGATGAAGCCGAGATCCAGCGTGCGCTCGGAGATGCGGCCCTGCACCGCCTCGGAGTTGGCGACGAACAGCCGCGGCACCACCGCCGGATAGCTCGCCTTGAACTCCCCCAGCACCCGCGGCAGCAGGAACTCGGCGATGGTCGTGCTCGCCCCGATGAGCAGCGGCCCC
>CAZJJC010000424.1:0-2140 GCA_964546195.1 uncultured Enterobacteriaceae bacterium
GCTGCTCGCCGAGGACATCCCCGCCGAGGCGCTGCGCTCCAAGGACCGCAAGACCATCATCCCGCCGCGGCACGGCGCGCTGCTCAAGAACGAGCAGGACGTGCATCTTTTCGAGCGCCTCGGATTCATGACCCGCGCCAAGGGCGCGTGAAGGCTGAAATGCTTCAGCTGTACTTTTCCCCGGGCGCCTGTTCTTTCGTGCCGCACGTCGCCCTCGAAGCAGCCGGGACCGAGTTCGAGCCCAAGCTGGTGAAGCTGCACCGCGGCGAGCACCGCACGCCCGAGTACCTCGCGCTGAATCCGAACGCCCAGGTGCCGGTGCTGGTGGTCGACGGCAAGCCCCTCTCCCAGATCGTGGCGATCTGCGATTTCCTCGACCGGCGCTTCCCGCAAGCCGGCCTGCTGCCCGCGGATGCCTGGGAAAGGTCGCAGGCGCTCTCCCGGCTCGCGTGGATGAACAGCACCCCGCACACCGCCATGACCCGCTTCTTTTTCCCCGAGCGCTTTGCCCAGACCGAAGACGCGCAAAAGGAAGTGAAGCAGCGCGCGGCCCGGGACTTCCGCGGCCATCTCGAGCGGCTCCAGCAAACCCTCGCGCAAAAGAGCAACCCCTGCCACGACGCGTACGCCTTCACGCTGCTGCGCTGGGGCGGCTTCGCCGGCATCGATCCCAACGCGCTTGCGACCTACAAGAGGCACGTTGAAGGCGCAATGCAGGCACAACCCTTCAAGGCTGCGCTCGCGCGGGAACGCATCGCGCTCGACACTTACAAAGGCTAGCGTGGACGTAACGCTGAGCTTCGACAACGGTCCCGAGCCGGCGGTCACGCCGCGTGTCCTGGACGTGTTGAGCCAGTTCGACGTGAAGGCGACGTTCTTCGCGCTGGGCTCCAAGCTCGCCGATCCTCAGCGCCGCGCCATCGCCAAGCGCGCCCATGCCGAGGGCCACTGGATCGGCAACCACACCAAGACGCACACGCAGCCGCTGGGACGCATCACGAGCCCGGCGCTCGTCCTGTCGGAAATCCTCGATACCCAGGCCCTGATCGGCGAGCTCGCGCATCCGGACCGCCTGTTCCGCCCCTTCGGCGGCGGCGGAGAGCTTGGGGCGCACCTCTTGAGCGCGGCGGCGGTGGACATCCTGAAAGGCGAAAAGATGACCTGCGTGCTGTGGAACGCCGTGCCGCGCGACTGGGAGGACCCGCGCGGCTGGGCCGAGGTGGCGCTCGCGCAATGCCTGGCGCAGCCCTGGAGCCTGCTCGTGCTGCACGACCTGCCGACCGGCGCCATGGGACGGCTCAGGATATTCATCGACCGCGTGCTCGACCACGGCGGCCGCTTCCGCCAGGATTTTCCGCCCGAGTGCGTGCCGCTGCTGCGCGGCGCGCCGGTCGGCGCGCTCGAGCCTTACGTCACGGCCTGAGCCCTAGCTTGCAAAAGCTGCCTCGCCCGAGCACAAGCCTTCCCAAGCCTTCGTTCCGACAACAAAGCCTGGCGCCGGGACCGGAGAAAATCACAGCTTTCCCACAGGGTTATCAACAAAGATAGCGAATCGCCGCTGCAATCGCGCCCGTTTGGCACTAGCGTTCGCCTTTCCGCGTATCCCCTGCGCGGTCCAGCCCCGAACGCCTCCCCCCCGGTTCGGGGCTTTTCTTTTGTCAGGGCCGCATCTTCTGCTCAAGGCCGCACCGTTACTCAAGGCCGCACGGCAGGCGTCTCGAGATTCATGCCGCGCGCCCGCCACACATGTCGGTGTAGTCCCGCGAGCCGGCAGAAAAGCGACTCTCTTATTTCTTCTGCAGCGCAGCGAACTCGGACAGCGGCATGCCGGCGGCAAGCTTCTCCAGGCGAAGCTTCTCGGACTGCTCGATCTGTCTTGCCCTCGCCAGTACTTCGGCGGCGCGCGCGTAGGGCACGAAGCACACGCCGCACTCGTCGGCCACCACCAGATCCCCAGGACGCACTTCGACCCCGGCGATGGCGACCGGTTTGTTCACCGCCACGGTCTGGATGCGCCACTTGCCGGTCGCCGGGCTCGCCCCGGAGCACCACACGGGGTAGCCGAGGGCGCGGCTACGGTCGATGTCGCGCACCGCGCCGTCGACCACCGCGCCCGACTCGCCCTGGCGCTTGCCGATCG
>CAZJJC010000425.1:0-9078 GCA_964546195.1 uncultured Enterobacteriaceae bacterium
CGCGATGATGGTCTCGTCGAGGTGGATCAGCGGGAAGCGCGACACCTTGACGTTCTTCTCCTGGGTGAGCGTGAGCAGCAGATACAGGAACTCGCGCTTCACCTTGAGGATCTCGATCATCTCGAGCATGCCGCGGCTCGCGGCGAACACCGCCCCGGACCAGGACCAGGCGCGCGGGTCGCCCTCGTCGCCGAACTCGGACACCTTGGACAGATCCACCGAGCCGACCAGATCCGCGATGTCGGCGGTGGTCGGGTCGTGCGGCGCATAGGTGCCCACGCCGACGCGGCCGGCCTCGGAGATGAAGATGCGCTGCACCGGCATCTGCATGAAGTCGCCGTTGAACTCGTGCTGCAGCCGGCTCGCGCAGTAGGGGCACAGCTCGCCCTGGATGTCGACGCCGTAGCTCGCGCGGAACTGCCCGCGCAGGGTGTGCGGCACCAGGTGCAGCGGCGACTCGTGCACCGGGCAGCCGTGGATGCCGTACAGGGCGCCCGCGTCGGTGCGGCTGTACTCCTCCAGGCCGCGCTTGAGCAGGATCACCATGGTGGACTTTCCCCCGGACGGGGGACCTAGCAGCAAGAGCAGCCGCCTGCCAACCTCGGAGCCGGCGCTCGCCGCCTTGAAGTAGTCGACCACCCGCTCGATGGTGTCGCCGATGCCGTAGAGCTCGTCCTCCAAGAGCTGGCAGTGCCAGCGCCCGGCTGCGTCGTCGTAGCCTTCGGCGCGCATCATGTCCCAGATGTACTGGTGGCTGCTGCGCGCGATGCCGCGCGCATCGGCCGGGTACACGCTCTCGAGGAACCCGGCGAAGCTGCCCGCCCAGTGCGCCGCGCGGTGCTCCTTGCTGAACTCGCCGAGAGACTTGAGCAGGCTCGCCTTGCGCTCCTCGCGCGGGTCGAAGCCGCTTTCCGGATTGTTCATGACGCCACCGCCTTTCATCCAGACGTTCCCTCTCTTGCTTTAGATCACGGATAGGCCGCTGCCGCCATCCTGCGAAGCAAGGATCGCACCGTCCATTCGCGCTATGCTTCGGGCCGTGCTGTTACACAAACGCGCGGGCCGGCTATGCAGTTGACCCCGGAGTTGTCGGAGCATTCCCGTCGTTTTTCGTTTACAGTGTTTCCAAACGGCGAACCGCGGAACGCGGTTGTGGTCAAATCTATGACGCAGCGATGCTGAAGGAAATCCTAGGAGTCGCCGATGACCCGCCGGCGAAGAGGCGCTGGTTCCACGATGATTTCTTCGACCTCTTCGTCTGGCAGTCCGAGGGCGAGGTGACGCTGTTCCAGCTCTGTTACGGCGCCGACGCCACCGAGCGCGCACTGGTCTGGGACAAGGCGCGGGGCTTTTTCCACGACGGCCCGCCCGGATCGCAGGATGTCATTTCACGCTTCGAGGACGCCGCCGTCGCGCTGCCCGAGGACATCCGCAGCGAGGTCCGCCAGAAGGTGCACGAGTATGTCGGGACGCGGCCCGCCATCACCTCCCGGCGCAAGCGCTTTCGCCGGGCTTCCTGGCAGAAGAAGTAAAGGCCTTCACTTCCGGGCGGCGACCCCGATCGCCACCGGGCGCACCGCGGCCCCGGCGGCGCCTTTCTCGCGCGCCGGCAGGATCAGGGTGCACGAGGTCCACACCCGGTCGCGCGCCAGCTCGTCGAGCTTCGCGTTCTCGATATGGTGGATGCCCGCCTGCGTCAGCATGTGGTGATGCACGGCGAAAGGCAGGCCCTGCGGCGTGCCCGCCGCGGGCCCCGCCTTGCCCTGCAGCATGCCTTCGGCCACCGGGTCGATGAAGGGGGTATCCAGGCCGATCGCGACGATGCGCCGCTCGCCGAGATACTGCGCTGCATCGTACGAAAGCCCGGGTGCCTGGGCGTAGTAGAGTTTTTGGGTGTCGGGGTCGCGCCAGTGCTCGCCCCATCCGGTGTGCACGTAGACCACGTCACCGGGCAGGATGCCGCGGCTCGCGAGGCCCTGGGCCTTGAGCATGCCCCGGATGTCGGCCGCGGTGACCAGCTCGCCCCCCTTCATGCTTGCGCTCTTGTAGCCTTTCGCATCGAGCAGCACCGCGGAGGTGATGATCGGCGGGATCTTGTCGATGCCGAGCTTCAGCAGCGGCGATTCGGGCGTGGGCTTCACCTCCTCCTGCGTCAGGCCGCCGTAGTAAGCCGCCCCCTCGAGCGGCAGCGCGCTCTTGCCGTCCCAGGGCTGCTTCAGCGCGGCGAAGTGGCCGAGCGCGTCGATCTGCGTACCGTGCGCGCCGGGTTCGGCACCCTCGTTCAGCGTCTCGCCGTTGAAGGCGTGCAACGTGCCGGGGATGCCCGCACTGGGTCTTGGCTTTACTTGATAGGGACCCCCGAAAGGCGAGAGCGGCATCGTATCCGAGCGCAGCTGCGAGACCTCGTAAGGCCTGGCGTCGGGCTGCTGCATGTGCCAGGCGCAGCGATTGAGCGTGGCGGGGCCCATCTGGTTGGCCATGCCGCGCTCGTCGCCCGCCGGCCAGGGCGGCGCGGGCACTTTCATGCGTTGCAGCTTGACCGGCTCGGCGGCCTGCGCCGCGAAAACAGCCAGCATCAGAATCCACTTAAGATGAGCGCTCATGGGCATGATGATCGAGGGTGTTTGGCGGGACATTCCGCGCGACACGAAGTCTACAGGCGGCGCCTTCGTCCGGCCGCAAAGCGGGTTTCGCGGCTGGGTCTCGAAAGACAGCGCAACCGGCGGCCGCTATTGCCTGTACGTCGCGAAATCCTGCCCCTGGGCGCACCGCACGCTGATCGTGCGCGCCATGAAGGGCCTGGAGAAGGCGCTCCCGGTGTTCTACGCCGGCCCGGACATGGCCGAGAACGGCTGGGAATATCCGCACGGGGGGATACGCTATCTGCACGAGCTCTATGCGAAGGCGAAGCCCGATTACACCGGCCGCGTGACGGTGCCGGTGCTGTGGGACCGGCAGAGCTCGTCGATCGTCAACAACGAGTCGGCCGAGATCGTGCGCATGCTCAACCGCGAGTTCGACCCGTTGGCGCGGCGCAAGCTGCCCGACCTGTACCCGCCCGGCCTGCAAAAAGAGATCGACCGGATCAACCAGCGCATCTATAGCGCCGTCAACAACGGCGTGTACCGTGCGGGATTCGCCACTGCGCAGGACAAGTACGAAGCGGCGGTAAGCGGGCTGTTCGCCACGCTCGACTGGCTCGAGCGGCGGCTGGCCGGGCGCCGCTGGCTGTGCGGCGCGCGTTTCACCGAGGCCGACGTGCGCCTGTTCACCACGCTGGTAAGGTTCGACGCGGTGTACTACTCGCATTTCAAGTGCAACCTGCGGCGGCTCATCGATTACCCGAGACTATGGCGCTACACGCGACGCATCTACGCGCTGCCGGGGGTAGCGCGCACCGTCGACCTGGCGGAGATCAAGGCGCACTACTACCGCAGCATGCGGCAGCTCAACCCGACGCAGATCGTGCCAAAAGGGCCGCGGCTGGACTTTCGCTTGTCCTAGGCGTCCTTCTCGGCAGCGCGCAGGCGAGCAGCGACCCGCATTCGGGCATCGCCGAGCCCGAAGGCGTGGCGTTCGGCGCGGCGGTGCGCGTGGAGCGCTCGCCCTATCGCGGCGCGGGCACACGGCGCGACTTCCTGCCGCTGTATCTGTACGAGCGCGAGCACATCTACCTGCGCTCGAACGGTATCGGCCTGAAGCTCGGCGACTCGCCGGCGCGGCGCGTCGAGGTGTTTCTCCGGCATCGCCTGGAAGGCCATCCGGTGGACGACATCCCGGCGTCGCTTGCCGGCATGGCGGCGCGCGAGCCGGGCATCGACGCGGGCATCGGCGCGCAATGGGGCGGCGCCTGGGGCATCGCCTTTGCCGAGCTGCTGCAAGACGCCTCGTCGGCTTCCAACGGAGCCGAACTGCGGTTCGGCTACAAGTACCCCTGGCGCAGCGGGCGGCTGTGGATCCGTCCGCACGCCATCCTTGCGCTGCGCTCGAGCGAGCTGAACGACTATTACTACGGCGTGCGAAGCGCCGAGGCGAGCGCGGCGCGGCCGGCCTATCAGGCGCACGCGGGGCTGTTCCCGGAGATCGGGGTGCTCGCCGCTTACCGGCTGGCCGGACGCTGGCGCCTGCTCGCGGCGGCCAGCGTGACGCGCCTGCCGGGCACCGCGGCGCGCAGCCCCATCGTGGAGCATCGCACGGTGCACGCGGTCTCCCTGGGGGCCATGTACGACCTGTCGCCCGAGCTGGACGCCTGGCCGCGCAACCGCCCGCTCATCGCGCGCCTGTTCTACGGCGCCTCCAGCGACTGCGACGTGGTGCCGATCGCCACGCTGCGCTGCACCTCCACCCACACGGAGGACACCACCGACGTGGCCGGCCTGGAGCTCGGCCGGCCCTTCATCGACCGGCTCAACGGCTGGCCGCTCGACCTCGCCGGCTTCGTCGGCCTCATCCGCCATAAGCAGAAGGGCTTCCAGCGCGATTTCTGGCAGATCAACGCCTACCTGAAAGCCTACTTCTACGGTTTTCCCTGGGATGCGCGGCTGCGCACGCGCCTCGGCCTGGGCGTGGGCCTGTCCTACGCCGAAAGGGTGCCGCTCGCCGAGCAGCGCGACCAGGCGCGGCGCGGGCGCCGCACCTCCAAGCTGCTCAACACCCTGGATCCCACCGTCGACTTCAGCCTGGGCGACCTGCTGCTCGTGAGACGGCTGTGCGAAACCTACCTCGGCATGGGCGTGGCGCACCGCTCGGGCATCTTCGGCAGCGCGCAGCTGCTGGGCAACGTGGACGGCGGCTCGAACTACATCTACGCCTACGTCGAGAGCTCATTCTAGGAATTCGGGGTCAGGGTCGTAATTCGCATTGCACTAACGCGCAAACAGAATTACGACCCTGACCCCGAATTCGCCGATTATTTGACAAAGGCAAGTATCTCTTCGAGCATGCGCGGCATGGACGTGGACGCGGTGCGCCGTTTCAATCGCTTCTACACGCGGCGCGTGGGCGCGCTGCGCGCGGGCCTGCTCGGCAGCGAATTCTCGCTGCCCGAGGCGCGCGTGCTCTATGAAATCGCCCATGCGAAGCAACCCACCTCGACGCAGCTCGGGCGCGAGCTCGATCTCGACGCGGGCTATCTCAGCCGCCTGCTGCAGGCACTCAGGAAACGCGGCCTGGTGCAGGCGAAAGCCGCGCCCGAGGACGCGCGCCGCAGCCTGCTTTCGCTCACCGCCAAGGGCCGCAAGTCCTTCGCCATGCTGGATCAGCGCTCGCGCGACGAGGTGGCGGGCATGCTGGCGAAACTGCCCGGCAGCGACCAGGCGAGGCTCGTCGGCGCGATGCGGACGGTCGAAGCGCTGCTGGGCAAAAAGGCGGAGCCGAAGATCGTGCTGCGTTGCCACCGGCCGGGCGATCTGGGCTGGGTGGTGCACCGCCATGGGGCGGTGTACGCGCAGGAATACGGCTGGGACGAGCGCTTCGAGGCGCTGGTGGCGGGCATCGCCAAGGACTTCGTTGACAATTTCGATCCCGCGCGCGAACGCTGCTGGATCGCCGAGAGGGAGGACGAGCCCGTGGGCTCCGCGATCGTCGTGAAACAGACCCGCACCACGGCGCAGCTGCGGCTGCTGCTGGTGGAGCCCGAGGCGCGCGGGCGCGGCCTGGGCAGGCGCCTGGTGGAGCAGTGCATCGGCTTTGCGCGCGACAAGGGCTATCGCAGGCTGGTGCTATGGACGCAGTCCAACCTGGACGCGGCCCGGGCGATCTACCGCGCGGCGGGTTTCTCCCGGGTCAGAAGCGAGAAGCACCAGAGCTTCGGCGTGAAGCTCACCGGCGAATACTGGGAGCTGAAGCTCTAGCTTTCGGCGGAGTAGCGCACCACGCAGTTGCGCCCGCGCTGCTTCGCCTGGTAGAGCGCGCGGTCGGCGCGCCCGGCGAGCGCGTCGAGCGTGCGGCCGTCCTGCGGGAAGCAGGCGACCCCTACGCTCACCGTGCATTCGATCGACTCGCCCTCGAGCGCAAGCGTGGAGCGCGAGATGGCGGCGCGAATGCGCTCGGCGACGTCGAGCGCGCCTTGCGCCGGCGTCTCCGGCAGCAGGATGATGAACTCGTCGCCGCCGTAGCGTGCCGGGACGTCGCTCGCGCGCAGCTCGGCCTGGATCGCGCTGGCGACCTGGCGCAGCATGCGGTTGCCGGCGTCGTGGCCGTGCGCGTCGTTCACCCGCTTGAGGTTGTCGGAGTCGATCATCAGCACGCTCGCCGGGCGGTCGTAGCGCGCCGCCTGGCCGAACAGGCGGTTGGCGGCGACGGCGAAACCGCGCGTGTTGAACAGCCCCGTCAGGTCGTCGGTCTCGGACAGCAGCTGAGCGCGCTGCAGGCCGTAGCGGATGTCGGCCGAGAACATGGTGGTGATGTAGGCCACCAGCAGCACCGGCGCGAGCTGCGCGGCGAAGCCGGCGACGAAGCGCAGCGACAGCAGCTCGTCGGCGTCCAGGCTGCCGCCGAGGAAGATGTAGCACGCGGCGATCAGCCCCACGTTCACCAGCGTGGTGAGCTTGCCCAGGGTGAGGGCCGAGGTGATCACGGCGAGCAGGTAGGCGTTGAGCAGCGGGCTCGCCAGCCGGTCGGTGAACCACAGGACCCAGGTGACGAAGGCGATCATGCCCCAGGTCTCGAAGGCGATCTTCCAGCGCGTCTCGCGGCGGTGGAAATTCGCATAGCGGAAGCCCATGACGAGCGCCGCGTAGAAGAACAGACCCGAGGACAGCGCGGCGCCGATTTCGGGATCGTCGTCGGGGCCGCCGAACACCAGGTAGAGCAGCACCAGGATGAGCAGCAGCCAGTGGATCTCGGCCACGGTGCGCGAGATGCCGCGCAGCTCTTCCTGCTCGAGCGTGGCGGGAAGCGCGTGCCTGGGCGGGGCCGCCGAGCGCCGCCGGAGTGTTTCGATGTACGCTGCCATTTCTCTTTCTTTTTGCTCCGGTCCCCCCGGAAACCGTATTATCGGCGCGCTGAGGCAAGCATGCCATGGATTATTCCCTGAACAGCCGGCGGGTGCTGGTGACCGCCGGCGCCGCGGGCATCGGTTTCGCCATCGCGCGCGCCTTCCTCGAGCACGGCGCGCGCGTGCACGTCTGCGATGTCGACGAGCGCTCGCTCCTCGCGCTGAAAAGCACGCTGCCTGCGGTCAGCCAGACGCCGGCCGACGTGGCCAGCGTGTCCGATGTGGAGCGGCTGTTCGCCGATGTGCAGCGCCACCTGGGCGGCCTCGACGTGCTGGTCAACAACGCCGGCATCGCCGGGCCCACCGCCAAAGTCGAGGACATCTCCCCGCAGGACTGGGAGCGCTGCATCGCGGTCGACCTGAACGGGATGTTCTACTGCACGCGCAAAGCCATGCCGCTCATCAAGGCGGCCGGCGGCGGCAGCATCATCAACCTGTCGTCGATCGCCGGGCGCTTCGGCTTCGCCCTGCGCACGCCCTATTCGGCGGCGAAATGGGCGGTGGTGGGCTTCACGCAGAGCCTGGCCGTCGAAGCCGGGCCCGACGGCGTGCGCGTCAACTGCATCCAGCCGGGCATCGTGGAGGGCGAGCGGGTCGAGCGCATCATGGCCGCGAAGGCCGAGCAGCTCGGGGTGCCGGCGCAGGAAGTGCGCGAGCGCATGGTCGAGGGCATCGCCCTGAAAACCACCGTCACCGCGCAGGACATCGCCAATACCGCGCTGTTTCTCGCCAGCGACGCCGGGAGGCACATCAGCGGCCAGGCGATCTCGGTGTGCGGCGGGGCGAGGTACCTCATCTAGAATCGAAGCATGGCTGCACCCCAAGGAAAAGTCATCATCACCTGCGCGGTGACCGGGTCGATCCACACCCCGAGCATGTCGCCCTACCTGCCGGTGACGCCCGAGGAGATCGCCGAGGCGGCGATCGGCGCGGTGCAGGCGGGCGCCGCGGTCGTGCACCTGCACGCGCGCAATCCGAAGGACGGCAGCCCGAGCCAGGACCCGCAGCTCTTCCGCCAGTTCCTGCCGAAGATCCAGGCCGCCTGCGACGGCGTCATCAACCTCACCACCGGCGGCGCGCCCACCATGTCGATCGAGGAGCGCCTGCAGCCCGCGCTGCAGCTCAAGCCCGAGATCGCCTCGCTCAACATGGGCTCGATGAATTTCGGCCTGTACGAGATGCTCGGGCGCTACAAGGAGTTCAAGCACGCCTGGGAGAAGCCCTACCTCGCCGGCTCGGACGATCGCATCTTCAAGAACAGCTTCAAGGACATCGCAACGATTCTGGAAAGCTGTAGAGAGAATCAGACCCGGTTCGAAGTCGAGTGCTATGACATAGGACACCTGTACACCGCGGCGCATTTTCTCGAGCGGGGCTTGATCAAGCCGCCGCTGTTCATCCAGTCGGTGTTCGGCATCCGCGGCGGCATCGGGCCGCATCCGGAGGACGTGCTGCACATGAAGCGCACCGCGGATCGCCTGTTCGGCGACGCGTACTACTGGTCGGTGCTGGGCGCCGGCCGCAACCAGATGTTCATCGCCGCGATGTCGGCGGTGATGGGGGGCAACGTGCGCGTCGGGCTGGAGGACAGCCTGTGGATGGGACGCGGCCAGCTGGCGAAGTCCAATGCCGAGCAGGTGGCGAAGGCGCGCCGCATCCTGGAGGAACTCGGGTTTTCCGTGGCGGCGCCGAACGAGGCGCGCGAGATGCTCAATCTAAAAGGAGGAAGGAATGTCGGCTTTTAGGATTTTGCTCGGAGCAATACTTCTCGGCTTCGTTTCTCTCGCGGCGGCGCAGAACTGGCCCTTGAAGCCGGTGCGCTTCATCGTGCCTTATCCGCCGGGCGGCACGGTCGATCCGCTGGCCCGGCTCATGGGGGTCAAGCTCGGCGAGTCGCTGGGCCAGCAGTTCGTGGTCGAGAACCGGCCGGGCGCAGGCGGCGCGATCGGCACCGCGTCCGGCGCGAAATCGGCGCCCGACGGCTACACGTTCGTGTTCGTGTTCGACGCGCACGCCGTAAACGGCTCGCTGATCCCGAACATCGGCTACGACACGCTGAAGGATTTCGCCTCGGTGATGGT
>CAZJJC010000426.1:0-3491 GCA_964546195.1 uncultured Enterobacteriaceae bacterium
AGCGCGTGACAACGAGAAAAAGAATCGAGGGAGAGCGTGTTCGAGGTTCCAAGGCTGCTACGCACCAGTTACGCGGTCCGCACGGCGGCCTTCGCGTACGCGATTCTCACGATCGGCCTGCACCTGTGGGAGCGCGACAGCAGCCTCGCAGTATGGATCGGCTGCGCGCTGCAGTTCCTGGCTTACCCGCATCTGCTGTACTGGCGTGCGATACGCGCGGCGCAGCCGATGCGCGCCGAGCTCGACAACCTCTACATCGATTCGGCCCTGCTCGGCGCCTGGATCGGGTTCCTCGGATTTCCGACCTGGATCGCCTTCGGCCTGCTCGGCGCCACTATTCTCAATGCCACCGTCAACCGCGGCCTCACCGGCACGGCGGCCGCACTGGGTTGCACCGCGGCAGGTGCGGCCGTCGCCATGGCGATCGGCGGTTACCGCTACTCGCCGGCGACCAGCGAGCTCGTGACCACGCTGTGCTTCTTCGGCATCCTGGGCTACACCTGCGGCGTCGGCCAGGTGGTCTACGGGCAGAACCGGCGCATCGTGCGCGCGCGCGAAAAGCTGCGCGCGAGCGAGGAGCGCTACCGCCTGATCACCGAGAACGCCGGCGACCTGGTGGCGATGGTCGACCCCGACGGCCGCTGGATCTACGCCAGCCCGTCCTACGAGCGGCTTGTGGAGCGCGCCGACCTGGAGTGCGGCGCCGACGCCTTCGCCCGCCTGCACCGCGAGGACGCCGAGCGGGCGCGCCTGGCGGTGCTGCGCGTGGCCGGCACCGGCAAGCCGCGCGAGCTGGCGCTGCGCCTGGTCGACCGCGAAGGCCGCACGCGGCATTACAAGACGCGGGTGCAGGCGCTGGCCGCCGACAGCCTGCCGCGCACGCGCATCCTGCTCGTGTCGCAGGACGCGACCGACCTGCGCGAGAGCGAGGAGCGCCTGCTGCTCGCGGGCCACGCGCTCGAGGGCATGAACGAGGCCATCGTCATCACCAGCGCCGACGGCACCGTGCAGACGGTCAACCAGGCCTTCTGCGAGATCACCGGCTACGGGCGCGACGAGGTGGTCGGCCGCCCCGAAAAGGCGCTGCGCAACGGCGCGCATCCGCCGGAGTTCTACGACGACCTCTACGCCACGGTGCAGCGCGAAGGCCGCTGGTCCGGGACCCAGCGGGGCGCGCGCAAGAACGGCTCGGTCTACCAGGAGTGGCGCAGCGTTCTTGCGGTGCGGGACGCGCAGGGGGCAACGACCCACTACGTCATCGTGTTCTTCGACGCCGGCGCCCCGGAGCGGCGCCAGGAAGGCGCCCGCAGCCCGGGTTAGCCTTATAGATTCAAAGCTTTATTTGCCGCCAGGGGGGGAGTAAACTCTTGGATAATTGGGGAAATAGGACAGGTTCAAGGAGACGCGTTGCAGCCGACCGATATCAAGCATCCCGACTACTTCCACAAGGTCGTCGATTGCCAGTGGGCCTGCCCGGCCCACACCCCGGTACCCGAATACATCCGCTTGATCGCCGCAGGGCGTTATTCCGACGCCTACATGGTCAACTGGAAATCCAATGTCTTTCCCGGAATCCTCGGCCGCACCTGCGACCGCCCCTGCGAGCCCGCCTGCCGCCGCGGCCGCGTCGAGGAGGCCCACCAGGCCAAGCCCGAGCCGGTCGCCATCTGCCGCCTGAAGCGCGTCACCGCGGACTACAAGGACAACGACGAAATAAGCGAAAAAATAGCTTTAGGCAAAAAAACCACATCCAATGGCAAGCGCGTCGCCTGCGTCGGCGCCGGGCCGGCCTCGCTCACCGTGGCGCGCGACCTCGCGCCGCTGGGCTACGAAGTCACCATCTTCGACCAGGACCCCCGCGCCGGCGGCATGATCTGGACCCAGATCCCGCGCTTTCGCCTGCCGATGGAGGTGATCGACGAGGAAGTGGGCTACATCCTCGACCTCGGTGTTGCTTTCAAGCAACGAAAAATCGACTCGATGAAACAGCTCATGGGCGAGGGCTACGACGCCATCTTCGTCGGCTCGGGCGCGCCGCGCGGCCGCGACCTCGACCTCCCGGGGCGCAAGGAAGGCGCGAAGAACATCCACATCGGCATCGACTGGCTGTCGTCAGTCTCCTTTGGACATACTTCAAAAATAGGAAGAAAAGTCATTGTCCTCGGCGGCGGCAACACCGCCATGGACTGCTGCCGCACCTCCAAGCGCATCGGCGGCGAGGACGTGAAGGTGATCGTGCGCTCGGGCTTCGAGGAGATGAAGGCGAGCCCCTGGGAGAAGGAGGACGCGCAGCACGAGGGCATCCCGATTTTGAATTTTCTCGTCCCGAAGTCTTTTGTTGTTTCAAATAACCGCCTTTCCGGGATGACCTTCGAGAAAGTAAAGGCGGTGTACGACGACAAGGGCCACCGCAGCCTGGTGCCCACCGGCGAGCCCGAGCAGTTCTTCGAATGCGACGATGTGCTGGTGGCGGTGGGCCAGGAGAACGCCTTCCCGTGGATCGAGCGCGACAGCGGCGTCGAGTTCGACAAGTGGGGTTTGCCGGTTTTGAATAAAGCCACGTTTCAATCGTCCGTGCCGAACGTGTTCTTCGGCGGCGACTCCGCCTTCGGCCCGAAGAACATCATCTGGGCGGTGGCGCACGGCCACGACGCCGCCATCTCGATCGACAAGCTGCTGCATGCGGAAAACCTCGAAGAGCGCCCCGCACCCGGGGTCACGCTGGTGTCCCAGAAGATGGGCATCCACGAGTGGAGCTACGACAACGACATCACCAACGACGCGCGCTACAAGGTGCCCTGGCGCGACATCAAGATCACCCTGAAGAACGTGAAGGCCGAGGTCGAGCTCGGCTTCGACGTCGCCACCGCCTGGAAGGAAGCGCAGCGCTGCCTCAACTGCGACGTGCAGACGGTGTTCCACGACAGCCTGTGCATCGAGTGCGATGCCTGCGTCGACATCTGCCCGATGGACTGCATCACCTTCACCGAGAACGGCGAAGAACAAGACCTGCGCCAGCGCCTCATGGCCCCGGCGAAGAACCTCACGCAGGACCTCTACGTCTCGGGCCCGCTGAAGACCCTGCGCATCATGGCGAAGGACGAGGACGTCTGCCTGCACTGCGGCCTGTGCGCCGAGCGCTGCCCGACCGGCGCCTGGGACATGCAGAAGTTCCTCCTCGACATGACCTACGCCGGCAACGCCTGCCGCGACCACCACAAGAAGACCATCCCGCTCAAAGCCGCATGAAAAGAATCGAAGCGCTCAACGACTTCGTCGTCAAGTTCGCCAACGTCAACGGCTCGGGCTCGGCTTCGGCCAACGAGCTGTTCGCCAAGAGCTTCCTGCGCATGGGCATCCCGGTCAGCCCGCGCAACATCTTCCCGTCGAACATCCAGGGCCTGCCCACCTGGTACGAGGTGAGAGTCACCGAGAAGGGCCACCTCGGCCGCCGCGGCGGCGTCGACCTGATGGTGGCGATGAACCCTCAG
>CAZJJC010000427.1:0-1635 GCA_964546195.1 uncultured Enterobacteriaceae bacterium
GACTGCGTAGCGCATGCGAATGCCTATCGTTTCAGCCCAGCCTGCTTAAGGATACTGTTTAACGTGCCGGCGTGTAAGTCGTCGCTCGGCTTTCCAGCCACCGTGACCCGACCGGGCTTCACAGGATGCTTGAATTGCCGAAAGCAACGAGCGCCGTGCAGGGCGGTTGACCGTGGCTGACAAGCCTCTTTCCGACGCCGCAGCACGCGAAGACGCCCTCGACCCGCGGCGCTCCTTCATCGTCCAGGCGCCCGCCGGCTCGGGCAAGACCGAGCTCCTGGTGCGCCGCTACATCAAGCTCCTGGAGACGGTGGACAAGCCCGAGGAGATCCTGGCGGTCACCTTTACCCGCAAGGCCGCCGCGGAAATGCGCCAGCGGGTGTTCTTGAAGCTGCCGCAGGCGCGGGCCTCCGGCCACCGCCTGCGCATCCAGACCATCGACGCGCTGTGCGCCTCGCTTACCCGCCAGATGCCGGTGCTCGCGCGCTTCGGCGCCCAGCCCGAGCTGGTGGAGGACGCGCGGCCCCATTACCGCGAAGCGGCGCTGCGCACCCTCAAGGACTACACCCCCCCGGTCGAGCGGCTGCTCCTGCATCTGGATAACAACGCCGGCGCCGCGACCCATCTCCTCGCCTCGATGCTCGCCAAGCGCGACCAGTGGCTGCGCACCACCGGCCTTGCGCCCACCCGAGGAGAGCTGGAGTCCGCCTTCGCAGCGGAGCGCGCGCGCCTGCTCGCGGCCGCCCGCAAGCTGCACCCCGCCGCCTCGGTCGAGATGGCCGGCCAGTGCCTCACCAAGGAGCAGGAATGGAGAAGACGCCCGCCGGCGCCCGCCGAACTCGTCGCCATCCCCGGGCTGCGCGAGGCGCTGATCGCCCTGCAGGAGATGCCGCCCGAGCGCTACACCGACTACCAGTGGGAAGTGCTCGACGCGATCCTCAGGCTCCTGCCGCTCGCCGCCGCGCACCTCAAGGTGGTGTTCGGCGAGCGCGGCGAGGCCGACTTCACCGAGGTGGCGCAGGGCGCGGTGCGCGCGCTCGGCACCCCCGACGCCCCGACCGACCTGCTGCTCGCCTTCGACTACCGGGTGAAGCACATCCTGGTCGACGAATTCCAGGACACCTCCATCTCGCAATGGGAGCTCCTGACGCTGCTCACCAGCGACTGGACCCCCGGCGACGGCCGCACGCTCTTTCTCGTCGGCGACCCGATGCAGTCCATCTACCGCTTCCGCGAGGCCCAGGTCGCGCTCTTCCTGCAGGCGCGCAGCCACGGCCTGGGCAGCGTCAAGCTCGAGCCGATCACGCTCTCCACCAACTTGCGCTCGCAGAAGAACCTGATCGCGTTCTTCAACGCCTCGTTCTCGCGCATCTTCCCCGCCGAGGCCGATCCCGCCTCACGCAGCGTGCCTTACGCCGCCGCCAGTCCCGACCCCGAGCGGAAGGCGCTGCCCGGCGAAGCCGCCACCTGGCACGCGCTCCCCGACCGCGAAGCCGAGGTGGCGCTCTTCCTGGAGGCGCGCACCCAGGGCCTGGGCGGCGTGCAGCTCGAGCCGATCACGCTGTCCACCAACTTCCGCTCGCAAAAGAACCTCATCTCGTTTTTTAACGCGTCTTTTTCAAAAATCCTGCCTTC
>CAZJJC010000428.1:0-4391 GCA_964546195.1 uncultured Enterobacteriaceae bacterium
GTAGACGCCGCGCCGCTCGGCGGTCTCGATCACCACCTTCGGGCTGTCGCAGTTGCCGACGATGACATCGACGCCCTGGTCGACCATGCTGTTGACGGCCTCGGCTTCCTTCACCGGGTTGTTCCAGTCGCCGGTGATCACCACCTGGCAGGTGGCTTTCGGGTTGACCGAGCGCGCGCCGAGGATGTAGCCGTTGCAGTTGTTGAAGATGAAGTACAGGGGCTTCGCGCCGATGAAGCCGATCTTGCCGGTCTTCGACATGCGGCCCGCCGCGATGCCGCAAAGGTAATGCGGCTCTTCCATGTAGCCGCGGTAGCCGATGGTGTTCTTGGGATCGCCTTCCTTCCACAGCCCGCCCGCGTGCACGAACAGCACGTCGGGATACTTGGCGGCGATCTTGAGGATGAACGGCCAATAGCCGAAGGAGGTGGGGAACAGCACCCGCGTGCCGTCGAGCCGGATCATGCTCTCCATGACCTTCTCCGCCTCGGCGGTCTCCGGCACGTTCTCCTGCTCGATCACCTTCACCCCGCCGAGCTTGCCGATCTGCCGGGCCGCGACGGTATGCGCCTGGTTCCAGCCGTAGTCCTGCCGCACGCCGGTGTACAGGAAGCCCACGGTGATCGGCTTGCCCTGCGCGCGGACCAGCGTAGGCCAGGCCGCCGCCAGGCCGGCCGCCGAGACAATCCGGCCTGCATCGTTGAGGAACCGGCGCCGCGAATCGAAGCTGGAACCTGCCATGGCGAGCCCTTTCTTTTCCGTTGGTTTGACCTGCGCAAAGTATGGCACAAGCCGTGCACGCGCTGCCCCGAAAAGCCCGGGCGAGTAGCTATGCTGCGTCGTGCATCGCTCAGCGTAAAGACGCAACGGGCGTCCTCGGTCAGTTAAGAAAATACAGCTGCTTAGCGTTGCACGAACGAACTACGAACCAGGGGGTCGTGGGCTACCGCCCGCGCAATCCGCGCGCGAGCCCCCTGTGGCAGTGCGCGAGGCGGCATGGGGCGGAACTCCGCGATTCGGGGCGGCTGCGCCGCGCGCTCGAGGCACAGATCATCGAGCGCTTCATCGAATGCGGGGACCCGCATCACGGGTTTGTGCGCATCAGCGCGTGCTGCTCTCCGGCGAGTGGTCGAGGAGAACGTTCTCGAGCCCGTGGCGCCCGGCAGTGCGTGTTCACCGTGCCGCGGCTGCTGCGCGCATCTTCGGTCGGCATAGGGCATGGCTGGGCGAGCTTTGCCGCATCCCGGCTGATCCGCAAGGTCTACGGGCCGATCCGCTACAGTGCCCGAAGTGCAAGGGCCTGATGCGTGTCATCGCGCCGATCGCCGTGAAGGGCGCTACAACTCGATCCTTCGCAAGGCGAGCAACCATGGCGCCAGCGCTCCGTCCGTCACTCGATAGCACCGCTCGGCGATTTTCTGCCCCCCATCGAATTGATTTAACGGTTATCGAGCGATAATTGAGCTCGCCCAGCGCTGAGCGAGTCGCCTCGGTCCACCACAATCGCTTCGGAACTGATTTTTCTCTGCTTTTTCTCTTTGGACCCTATTACATGAGCAATCTGGAATCTCGCGCCCCGCGGAGCAGGCTGCCGGTGGTCGTTGTCTCCCTTGTGATCCTCGTCGTCGCGCTCCTGGCCGGCGGCTTCTACCTGGCGCCGCGTTTCGAGCGCGAGGCGCCGGTCATTACCCTGACGCCGGACTCGAACGTGGTCGGCATGGCGCCGATCGAGATCGGCGTCACTGACCAGGGCGCAGGGCTCAAGTCCATTACCGCGACGCTTTCGGCGGGCGGGACGGAGCACCCGATCGCCGCCGAGGTGTACGCCCTCCCCGTGGGGGAGAAGAAGATCAGCGTCGCGGTGGCGAAGATCGCCGGCATCAAGGAGGGGCCCGCGGTCCTGCGAGTGCGCGCGCAGGACGGCTCGCTGTGGAGGTTCTTCAGCGGCAACGAGACCGTGCTGCAGAAGGAGCTCACGATCGATATCACGCCGCCCACCCTCGAGCTCATCGCCGAGGACCGGTACATCAGCTTCGGCGGGGCCGGCGCGATCGTCTACAAGCCCTCCGCCGACACGGCCACGAGCGGCGTGAGGGTCGGCGAGTATTTCTTTCCGGGCCACAAGGGGCAGGTGAAAGGGCAGCCGGAGCACTTCATCGCGCTTTTCGCCCATCCCTACAACGCGCCGGCGGAGGCCAAGGCCGCCCTCGTCGCGACGGACAAGGCGGGCAATACCCGGGAGATCGCGCTTCCCTACGAGCTCAAGAACGTGAACTACAGGAAGAGCACCCTTAGGATCTCCGACAGCTTCATTCAGAGCAAGGTGGCGCCGCTCCTGAACGGCGCCGCCGGGCGCGAGGGCGGCGCGAAGGAGACGTTCCTCGCGGTCAACAACCGCCTGAGGAAGGAGAACGACGACCGGATCGCGGCGATCACGAAGAAGGCCACGCCGGCAGCGCAGTGGCAAGGCGCCTTCGTCCAGCTCTCCAACTCGAAGGTGGAGGCGAACTTCGCCGACGAGCGGACCTACGTGTACGACGGCGAGGTGATCGACAAGGCCTACCACCTCGGCTACGACCTCTCGGTCACCAAGCGCTATCCCGTCGAGGCGGCGAACGGCGGCACGGTGGTATTCGCCGGCGACCTGGGCATCTACGGCAACACCGTCATTCTCGATCACGGCCTCGGGCTCTTCACGCTCTACAGCCACCTGAGCTCGATCGACGTCAAGGACGCCGAGGCGGTCAAGCAGCGCCAGGTCCTCGGCAGGACCGGCGAGACCGGCCTCGCCGTCGGCGACCACCTGCACTACGGCGTCTATCTGCACGGCGTCGCGGTCCTGCCGATGGAGTGGTGGGACCCGAAGTGGATCAACGACAACATCCAGCCGAAGCTCGACGGGTTGAGCGGCGACGCGATCGCCGAGATGCAGCAGCCCCGCAGGGCCGCGCAGAAGCGCCGCCGCTGACTGCGGCTTGGTTCAGCCCGCCTTCGGTGGCTAGCGCGGCGCCCGCACCCGCTCGAGATACCGGAAAAAGTCCGAGTCCGCGTTCAGCATCAGCGTCGTGTTCTCGCCCAGTACCTGGTAGTTCTCCAGCGTGCGGAAGAAAGCATAGAACTCCGCATCGGCACCGAAGGCCTTGCCGTAGATGCCGGTCGCCTCGGCATCCGCGCGGCCGCGGATCTCCTCGGCCTTGCGCGCGGCCTCGGAGCGGATGGTGCGCAGCTCGCGCTCCATCTCCCCCAGGATCTCCTGGCTGCGGCCCTGGCCCTCGGAGCGGAAGCGCTCGGCGATGGACTGGCGCTCGGCGATCATGCGGTTTTCCACCTGTTTTCTCACCGACTCGATGTAATTGACGCGCTTCACGCGCACGTCGGTGAGCTCGATGCCCAGCTCCGGCATGAGCCGCCGGGCGCGCTGCAGGATCTCCTGCTCCAGGAGCTCGCGCCCGAGCTTGGGCCGCTGCTGCAGCTCCGCGGCCTCGCGCTTGGCCCTGGCCGGGTCTTCCAGCTTCTCCAGGTCCACGCTCCAGTCACGCGAGCGGATGATCTCCTCCAGCTCGGTGGAGGAAACCATGTCGCGCACCACCGAATCGATGATGTCGTCGAGCCGCGTGCGCGCGCCGCGCTCGTCGCGTACGCTGCGCAGGAACTGCAGCGGGTCGTTGATGCGCCAGCGCGCCGTGCTGTCCACCAGGATGAACTCGCGCCCCAGCGTGGGGATCTGCGTCACGTCGCCGTCCCACACCAGCAGGCGCTTGTCGAAGCGGCGCACTTCCTGCCACGGCAGCTTCACATGCAGGCCCGGGGTGGTGATGACATCGCCGCGCGGCTCGCCGAACTGCACGATGATGGCCTGCTCGGCCTCGTCCAGCACGAAAAGCGCGGTCATGCCGAGAGCAGCCGCGGCCAGTACCAGGATGCCGAAGATCGCTGCTTTCATTTGCCACCTTCCTTTCGCGCCGGCACCGCCTGGTCCAGGCGCAGCAGCGGCAGCGGCCCCGCCTGGTTTTCCTGCACCACCAGCAGGCGGCCGACCTTGGGCAGCATCTCGCCGATCGCCTCCAGGTACAGCCGCGAGCGGGTGACTTCCGGCGCCTGCCGGTATTCCTTGAGCACCGCGCTGAAGCGCGCGGTCTCGCCCTGGGCACGGTTCACGCGCTCAATGGCGTAGCCCTCGGACTCGGCGATCACGCGCAGCGCCTCGCCGCGCGTGCGCGGGATCTCCTGGTTGGCGCGCTTTTGCGCCTCGTTGATCATGCGCTCGCGCTCCTGGCGCGCCTCGTTCACCTCGTTGAACGCCGGCTGCACCGCGGGCGGCGGGATGACGTCCTGCAGCTCGACCGTGATGATGTGCACGCCGGTGTCGTACAGATCCATGCCCGCCTGGA
>CAZJJC010000429.1:0-1593 GCA_964546195.1 uncultured Enterobacteriaceae bacterium
GGACCGGCCGCGGCAGGACTACTTCGGGCGGCAGCTCGCAGCCCTGTGCGGGCTGGGATCGCCCGCGCTTCTCGGCCGGGACAGCGCGCCGGACTTCGTGAAGCTCGCGCACGCCGGCGTGTTCGGGCGCCAGGTGCGCAATGCCGAATGCCTGCAGGTCGTGCTCGCCAACTATTTCTGCGTGCCGGTGCGCATCGAGGAGTGCGTGGGCCACTGGCTGCGCATCGCGCCCGCGCAGCACTCGCGCCTGGGCCGCCGCGACGCCTTCGCGCGCCTGGGCGAGGACGCGGTGATCGGCGAGCGCACCTGGCACGCGCAAAGCCGCTTTCGCGTCGTGCTCGGCCCGCTTTCGTTCCGCGACTACGAGCGCTTCCTGCCCAGGGGAAAAAGCTCGCGCGCCCTGCACGATCTCATTCGGCTGTACGTCGGCGTGGAGCACTCCTGGGAGATCAAGCTGGTGCTCAAGAAGCGCGAAGTGCCGCTCGCCTGGCTCGGCAATTCGGTCTGGATCGGATGGTCCTCCTGGCTCGGAGCGCGGCTCACCGAGGCCGATGCCGCCGACTACTCGAACACGCAGGGCCGCCACCTGCCGCACTGGGAGCTGCAATCGTAACAATGGGGAGGAAATGACATGTCCGAGATCAGCAGGGCCGCTCTGTTCGGCAAGCTCAATTCGCTGGCCTACAAGGCCATCGAGGGGGCCACGGTGTTCTGCAAGCTGCGCGGCAACCCGCACGTGGAGATGGCGCATTGGCTGTTCCAGATCCTGCAAAGCCAGGACAGCGATCTGCACCGCATCGTGCGGCATTGCGAGATCGACGCTTCGCGCCTCGCGGCGGACCTGACGCGCTCGCTCGACGGCCTTCCCCGGGGCGCCACCTCCATATCGGATTTCTCCCCGCACATCGACGACGCGGTCGAGCGCGGCTGGGTGTACGGGACGCTGCTTTTCAAGGAAGGCGCGGTGCGCACCGGGCACCTGCTGGTCGGCATGCTGAAGACGAGCGGCCTGCGCAACCAGCTCTACGCCATCTCGCCCGAGTTCAAGAAGCTGAAGAGCGAGGCTCTCGCGGAAGACTTTTCAAGAATTACGAAAGGCTCTCCGGAGGATGACCTGCCCGCCAAGGACGGGCTGCAGGTCGGCGGCGGCGCGGTGCCGGGGGAGGCGAGCGGCGCCATCGCGCCCGCGCAGATGGGCAAGCAGGAGGCGCTCGCGAAGTTCGCGGTCGACCTCACCGCGCGCGCGCGCGCCGGAAAGCTCGATCCGGTGCTCGGCCGGGACGAGGAAATCCGCCAGATCGTGGACATCCTCATGCGCCGGCGGCAGAACAACCCGATCCTCACCGGCGAGGCGGGCGTGGGCAAGACCGCGGTCGTCGAGGGCTTCGCGCGTCGCATCGTCTCGGGCGACGTGCCGCCGCCGCTGCGCGACGTGACGCTGCGCACGCTGGACGTGGGCCTGCTGCAGGCGGGCGCCAGCATGAAGGGCGAGTTCGAGAATCGCCTGCGCCAGGTGATCGAGGAAGTGCAATCGTCGCCCAAGCCGATCATCCTGTTCATCGATGAAGCGCACACCCTGATCGGCGCCGGAGG
>CAZJJC010000430.1:0-10210 GCA_964546195.1 uncultured Enterobacteriaceae bacterium
CTCGCCGCCGGCGACTATGTCGCCGACCGCAGCCTCGCCACCTCCCTGTTTCTCTCGCTCACCATGCAGCGGCCGCTGTTCCTCGAGGGCGAGGCGGGCGTGGGCAAGACCGAGATCGCCAAGGTGGTGGCGCAGGCGCTCGGCCGGGACTTGATACGGCTGCAGTGCTACGAGGGGCTGGACATCGCGCAGGCGGCCTACGAATGGAACTATCCGCGCCAGATGATCGAGATCCGCATGGCCGAGGCCCAAGGGGCGGCGTCGCGCGAGGGCCTGGAGCAGGACATCTTCTCGGAGCGCTTCCTGATCCGGCGGCCGCTGCTGCGCGCGCTGCAGCCGCTGGGCGCGGCGCCGGTGCTGCTGATCGACGAGCTCGACCGCACCGACGAGCCCTTCGAGGCCTACCTGCTCGAAGTGCTGTCCGACTGGCAGATCACCATTCCCGAGATCGGCACGGTGCGCGCCGCGGAGCCGCCGGTCGTGGTGATCACGTCGAACCGCACGCGCGAGATCCACGACGCGGTGAAGCGCCGCTGCTTCTACCACTGGGTCGACTACCCCGACGCCCGGCGCGAGCTGGAGATCCTGCAGCGCAAGGCGCCGAAGGCGCGCGAGTCGCTGTCGCGCGAGGTGGTGGCCTTCGTGCAGCGCCTGCGCAAGAGCGATCTCTACAAGCAGCCGGGCGTGGCGGAGACCATCGACTGGGCGAACTGCCTGGTGGCGCTGGACCGCGTGGCGCTCGACCCCGAGACGGTCAACAACACCCTCGGCGTGCTGCTCAAGTACCGCGACGACCTGGAGAAGGTCGCCGGCGAGGAAGCCGCGCGCATGGTCGCCGAAGCCAAGACGGCCGCCGCAGCTTGATCGAAGGGCGGCTCGCCGAAAATGTGATGCACTTCGCGCGGCTTCTGCGCGCCGCGGGGCTGCGCATCGGGCCCGATCGCGTCGTCGACTGTGTGAAGGCCCTCGAGATCGCCGGCGCGGAGCAGTTTCCACTGCGGCGCGAAGACTGGTACTGGACCATGTCGGCGGTGCTGCTGTCGCGGCAGGAGCAGCGGCCGATCTTCGACCAGGCCTTCCGCATCTTCTGGCGCGACCCCAAGCTCGCCGAGAAGATGATGCAGCTCATGCTGCCGCAGGCCCATGGCCGCGCGCCCAAGCCCGAGCAGCAGCAGAGCCAGCGGCTCACCGACGCCCTGTTCGCCCAGAAAAAGGAAGAAAGCCCGAGCGAGAGGCTGGAGCTGGAAGCGCGCCTCACTTTCTCGTCGCGCGAGGTGCGGCAGCGCATGGACTTCGACACCATGTCGGCGGCCGAGCTGGCGCAGGTGAAGAAGCTGATCGCCGGGATGCGCCTGCCGCTGCCGGTGGTCCGCACGCGGCGCTTCCGGCCGCACCGCGCCGGCAGCCGCATAGACTTGAGAGCGAGCCTCAGGGAAAGCCTGCGCGAAGGCGGCGACATCATCCCGCTGGTGCGCGCCGCGCCGCGCGAGCTGCACCCGCCGCTGGTGGTGCTGTGCGACATCTCGGGCTCGATGAACCCGTACTCGCGCATGTTCCTGCATTTCCTGCACGCCATCACCAACGACCGCGACCGGGTGTCGGTGTTCGTGTTCGGCACGCGGCTCACCAACATCACGCGGCAGCTGCGCCATCGCGACGTCGACGTGGCGATGGCGAAGGTGGCCGATGCGATCAAGGACTGGTCGGGCGGCACGCGCATCGGGGGCTCGCTGCGCGAGTTCAACTTCCGCTGGGCGCGCCGCACGCTCGGCCAGAACGCCTGCGTGCTGCTGGTGTCCGACGGCCTGGACCGCGAGGCGGGCGAGGGCCTTGCGGCGGAGATGGAGCGGCTGGCGAAGTCCTGCCGTTACCTGGTGTGGCTCAACCCGCTGCTGCGCTACGCCAAGTTCGAGGCGCGGCCGGCGGGCGTGCGCGCTATGCTGCCGCATGTCGATCTTTTCCTCCCGGTGCATAATCTCGCCAGCCTGATCGACCTCACCAAGACCCTAAGCGGACCAATGACCCGAATGAATCAGGAGAATCGCGCATGGAAATGAGCGGGGAGCAGTTGATTCCGGCGTCGCAGCAGCAGACCTGGGATGCGCTCAACGACCCGGGGATGCTCAAGCAGTGCGTCCCGGGCTGCGAGTCGATCGAGCCGCTCGGAGAGAACCAGTACCAGGTGCTGATGGTGGCGCGCGTCGGACCGGTGAGCGCCAAGTTCAAGGGAAAGCTCGCGCTGTCCGACATCCAGCCGCCCGAGTCCTACTCCATCGCCTTCGAGGGCCAGGGCGGGGCAGCGGGATTTGCCAAGGGCGGGGCCCGGGTGCGCCTGTCCGCCGAGGGAGAAAGCACCCGGCTTTCCTACGAGGCGAAAGCCAACGTCGGCGGCAAGCTGGCGCAGATCGGCTCGCGGTTGGTCGACGCGGCGGCGAAGAAGGTCGCCGACGACTTCTTCCGCAACTTCAACGAGAAGGTCGCCGCGCTGCATGGCAACGGCAACGCCTGAAGACCACCCTACGGAGCCCGTCGGGCGCGATCCGGACCTGCCCGACCTGTCCGATAGAACGCTGGCGTGCTTCGCGGCCGTTGCGCTGGCGCTGACCGGCGCGGCATTGCTAGTGCTCCTTGACTGAATGGAAGAGAGCTTATCGTGAGCGAGAGCCAGAAAACCGAGCGCCGCGGCGTCGGCGTGGTCTATGCCGAGCTGCGCAACTTCACGCGGCTCTCCGAAGCGCTCCAGCCGGCGAAGGTGCTCGAGCTGGCCGATGAGTTCTTCGCCCTCGTGGCGGGCCTGATCAAGGCGCAGGAGGGCAAGGTACTGGCGGTGCACAACGATTCGATGCTCTCCATATTCCCCGCCGCGGCCGACGCGCTGCTCGCCTCCCAGGCGGTGCAGCGCGCGTTCGCCCCGGTGGGCGAGCGCTGGCACAGCGAGTACGGCCTGCCTGCCGCGGTGGCGCTCGGCGTGCATCTTGGCGATGCGGTGCTTGGCATGGCCGGGCCGCCCGGCGCGCGGCAGTACGTTGCGTTCGGCGACTGCGTGAGCATCGCCGAGCGCCTGGTGCACCGGGCGCGCGCCGGGGAGATCGTGTTTTCGCGGGACTTCATCCAGGCGGTCGGCGCCGACGCCCAGGAGCTCGGCGCCCAGAAGCTGCCGCCGCTCGAGCTGCTGCGCCGGCCGGCGATCCCGATCTACGGCCTGCTGCTCGAAACCGGGCTGGACTTCACCTAGCGCCCTCACAGCCTGGGGCGCTTGCTCCTCTCCGGCACGGTCCAGAAATAGATCGTGCGGCCTTCCGATTCCAGCGTCTTCTCCGGCTTCCACTTGCCCATGTCGAACTGGTGCGACACGATGCGCGTGCCGGGCTTGAGCTCGTTCCAGAGCTTCGGCCGCAGCTTCACGTTGAGGTCCGGCAGAAGGTAGAGCGTCACCACGGTGGCGTCCTTGAAGTTCGCCTGGAACAGATCCTCCTGCTTGAACTGCACCAGGTCGGTGACGCCCGCCTTCTTCGCATTGGCCTGCGCCTCCTGGATGCGCTCCGGGTCGATGTCGATGCCGGTCGCCTTGACGCCGTATTTCTTCGCGGCGGTGATGGCGATGCGGCCGTCCCCCGAGCCCAGGTCGTAGAGCACGTCGCCCTTGCGCACGTTGGCGAGGCGCAGCATGTCCTCGACGACTTCCTGCGGCGTGGGCACGAAGATCACGTCCGGGCCGCGGGACGGGGCTTTCTTCTGGGCCTGCGCAAGCAGGGGGGTAGGCGCGGCAAGAGCGAGCGCCGCCGCCAGCGCGATCAAGGTTTTCATGCGGAAATTATGCTATGGGGAAAGACCGGTCGCGAACCGGTTCACAGTCACGTGCTCTTCCAGCTCGCGCTCCTTGGCCGGCTTGGGCACGCTGGGCGCGTCTTCATCCAGCGCCGCCTCGAGGTCGGCGGCGCCATGGACCTCGAAGCGTGCCCATGTAATCAACACGATGGCCGCGATTATGGCGATCACCGCGAGGATCGCGGTAATCGGGTGCTCGCCGTTCGGCGGGGGCGGCTGGAAATCTTCGTGCGAGCAGGCATGGCCCATACGGCTTAGAACCTTACTCGCGCGGATGGTTCTAGTCGCCGGCAATAGTCATGTTTTCCACCAGAATCGAGCCGCTCGAGCGGCCGCCGCGCACCAGCCGGTCGCTGCCTATGGCCGCGATTGCCTTGAACATTTGCCCGAGATTGCCGGCGATCGTGATCTCCTCCACCGGAAAGCGGATCTCCCCGCCTTCGACCCAGTAGCCCGCCGCGCCCCGCGAATAGTCGCCGGTGACGAGGTTCACCCCCTGCCCCATCAGCTCCGTGACCAGCAGGCCGCGTCCCAGCGCGCGCAGCATGCCCTCGAAATCCGGGCCGTCCGATCGGACGAAAAGATTATGGTGCCCGCCGGCGCTGCCGGTGCTCTGCATGCCCAGCTTGCGGGCGGAGTAGCTGCCGAGGAAATAGCCCTCCACCGTGCCGTCGCGCACTATGCGGCGGCTGCGCGTGGCAACGCCTTCATCGTCGAACGGGGTGCTCGCCATGCCCTGCGGCTCGTGCGGCTTCTCTTCGATCTGCACCAGGGGCGAGAACACCTGCTTTCCCAGGCTGTCCACCAGAAACGAGGTCTTGCGGTAGAGGTTGCCGCCGTTCACCGCGGAGATGAAGTGCCCGATCAGCTGCAGCGCCACCGGCGCCTCGAACAGCACCGGCGCCTGGCAGGTGGCGATCTTGCGTGCGCCCAGGCGAGCAAGCGCTCGCTGGCCTGCGTAGCGGCCGAGCGCCACGGGGTCGGCGATCTGCGCCGGCACGCGCGAGGCGCTGTACCAGTCGTCGCGCTGCATGAGGCCCTTGTGCTCGGCGATCACCGAACAGGACAGCCAATGGCGCGAGCCCGGGTAGCCGCCGCAGAAGCCCAGGGTGTTGGCGAGCACGAACTGCGACTGCTGCGCCGAAACGGTGGCGCCTTCGGAGTTGCGGATTTTTTTCGACACCCCGAACGCCGCGGCCTCGCAGCGCCCCGCGAGATCGATCGCCTCCTCGGTGGAAAGCGGCCAGGGGTGGAACAGATCGAGCTCGGGCGTCTCGCGCGCCAGCACGTCGGGCTCCGGCAACCCGGCGCAATCGTCCTGCGCGGTATACCGCGCGATGGCGGCGGCCGCCTCTACCGTCTGGCGGACCGCCTCGGGAGAGAAATCGGAAGTGCTGGCATGGCCGCGGCGCGCCGTCGGCCGCTCGCCCCAGTACACCGATACGCCGAGGCTGCGATCGCGGTTGTGCTCTACCGTTTCGGGGCGTCCCTTGCGCACCGTGACGCTCAGGCCGTAGCTTTCGGAAACCTCGCATTCGGCGCCGCTGGCGCCGGCGCGCCGCGCGTGCTCGAGCACCTCCTGGGCGAGGCCGCGAAGCTGGCCGGGCTCGCAGGTAAAGCCGTGGTGCTTCGGCATGGCGGCGCTATCATAACCCGCGTGCAGGACGACTTCGCCAGCAAGACCCGCCGCAAGCGCGAAATGCTCGAGCTGCAGGCGCTCGGCGCGGCGCTGGTGGCGCTGCCCGATGCGCAGCTCGCCCGGATGGCGCTGGCACAGGAGCTTCTCCAGGCGGTGCTCGAAGCCAAGCGCATCAACAGCCACGAGGCGAAGCGCCGCCAGCTGCAGTACATCGGCCGCCTCATGCGCGAGGTGGACCCCGGGCCGATCCGCGCCGAGCTCGCCGCGATCCGGGGCGGCTCGGCCCAGGCGGCCGCCGCGCACCGCCGGCTGGAGACATGGCGCGAGCGCCTGCTGGAAAACGACGAAGCGCTCACCGCCTTCGCCGCCGAGCACCCGCGCTCGGATCTTCAGGAGATCAGGGCGCTGATCAGGAATGCGCGGAAAGAGCAGAAGGAAGGCAAGCCGCCGCGCGCTTACCGCGAACTGTTCAGGATGCTGAAGACCCTTGATTCTTGAAAAGCTGCTCCGCGCCGAGATCACGCTGGCCGCGCCGCAGGAGCTGGGCGAAACGCCCCGGGGCCGCCGTCGCATCATCGGCATCACCGGCGGTCGCTTCACGGGCGAGCGCCTGTCGGGCCGCGTGCTGGCGGGCGGCGCCGACTGGCAGGTGATCCGCGCCGACGGCGTGTGCGACCTCGAGGCGCGCTACACGCTGGAGACGAGCGACGGCGCGCTCGTGTATGTGCGCAACCCCGGCTTGCGGCACGGCCCGGACGAGGTGCTGCGCCAGCTTGCCGCCGGCGAAACGGTGGATCCGGCGCGCTACTACATGCGCACTACGCCGCTGTTCGAGACCGGCGATGCGCGCTATGCCTGGCTCAACCGCATCGTGTGCGTCGCCACCGGCGCGCGGCGGGCGGCATCGGTCGAATTGGATGTCTTCGAGATAAAGTGACAGAAGAGCTCATTGTCGGGCTGGTTTCGATCAGCGACCGCGCTTCCGCCGGCGTTTACCGGGACGAAGGCATTCCATCGCTCAAGGAATGGCTGAGCTCGGCCATCGCCTCCCCGGCGTGGCGCGACGAGACGCGGCTCATCGCAGACGAGCAGCCGGTGATCGAGGCGACGCTGCGCGAGCTGGTCGACCGCAAAGGCTGCCACCTCGTCCTCACCACCGGCGGCACCGGGCCCGCGCCGCGCGATGTCACGCCCGAGGCCACGCTGGCGGTGGCCGAGAAGGTTATGCCCGGCTTCGGCGAGCAGATGCGCGCGGTCAGCCTGAAATACGTGCCGACCGCGATCCTGTCTCGCCAGGTAGCCGTCATCCGCAAGCAGGCGCTGATCATCAACCTGCCCGGGCAGCCGAAAGCCATCCGCGAGACGCTCGAGGGCGTGTTCGCCGCGGTACCCTACTGCATCGATCTCATCGGCGGTCCCTATATCGAAACGCACGAGGCGGTGGTGAAAGCCTTCCGTCCCAAGTCGGCGTTGCGCAAGCCATGAGCTTCCTGTGGCCCGGATCGCTGGTGCTGCTGCTCTCAGTGCCGGCGCTCGCCGCCGTGTATATCTGGGTGCTGCGGCGGCAGAAGGCCGCCGCGCTGCGCTTCGCCAGCCTGGGCCTTGCGCGCGAGGCGCTCGGGGGCGCGCGGCTGTGGCGGCGGCATCTGCCGCCGGCTCTGTTCCTGCTCGGCCTGGCGGTGGCCATTCTCGCGATCGCGCGCCCGAGCGCGCTGCTCACCCTGCCCTCGCAGCAGCGCACCATCATCCTCGCGATCGACGTCTCGCTCAGCATGCGCGCGAGCGACGTGCAGCCCACCCGCCTGGTCGCGGCGCAGGCCGCCGCCAAGGCCTTCGTGCAGGACCTGCCGGCCGATCTGCGCGTGGGCATCGTTTCTTTCTCGGGCACGGCGCTGCCGGTGCAGAGGCCGACCCGCAACACCGATGAGCTGGTGGCGGCGATCGAGCGCCTGCACCTCGACCGCCACACCGCCATCGGCAGCGGCATCATCATGTCCCTGGCGGCCCTGTTTCCCGACGAAGGCATCGACCTCGAGTCGCTGGTGCTCGGCAGCCGCCAGTCATGGCGCATGAACCGGCCGCCGGAGAACAGCGTGCCGAAAAAGCAGGTGCAGCCCGTGGCGCCGGGCTCCAACGGGTCCTCGGCGATCGTGCTGCTCACCGACGGGCGGCGCACCACCGGGCCGGACCCGCTGGAGGCCGCCAGAATGGCGGCCGACCGCGGCATCCGCGTGTTCACGGTCGGCTTCGGCTCCGCAGCCGGCGGGCCGGCGATGATCGAGGGGTATTCGATCTTCATGATGTTCGACGAGGAAACGCTCAAGGCGATCGCCGCGCTCACCCGCGCCGAGTACTTCCACGCGAGCAGCGCCGACGAGCTGACGAAGATCTACGAGGCGCTGAGCAGCAAGTTCGTGCTGACCAAGGAGGAGCGCGAAGTCACCGCCTTGTTCGCCGCGCTGGCGGCGCTGCTCACGGCGATGTCGGCCGCGCTTTCCCTCGCCTGGTTCAACCGCCTGGCGTAGCGCATGCAAGCCGTCGAGATCGAAACCGGCTCCCAGCCGCAGGCCGCGGTCATCTGGCTGCACGGCCTGGGCGCCGACGGCCACGACTTCGAGCCGATCGTGCCCGAGCTCGCGCTGCCGCAGCCGCTGCGCTTCGTCTTTCCTCACGCGCCGGTGCGGCCGGTGACCATCAACCAGGGCATGCGCATGCGCGCCTGGTACGACATCCTGCAGTTCGGCGGCGGCCCCGAGGACGAAGCCGGCATCCGCGAATCGCAGCGGCTTGTGGAGGACCTAATAAAGCAACAGCCTTTTCCTTCCAATCGCATCCTGCTTGCCGGTTTCTCGCAGGGCGGCGCGGTCGTGCTGCAGACGGCGCTGCGCCACCGCGAGCGCCTGGCCGGCGTGCTGGCGCTGTCCACCTATTTGCCGCTGCACGCGACGCTGCAAGCCGAGCGCAGCCCCGCGAACCGCGACCTGCCGATCTTCATGGCGCACGGCCGCTACGACGACATCATTCCGCTTGCGCGCGCCGAGCAGTCCAGGCAGGTGCTCGGGCAGCTCGGCTATCCGGTCGAGTGGCACGCCTACGCGATGCCACACTCGCTGTGCCCGCAGGAGATTGAGGACATTTGCGCATTCCTGGGCCGTATCCTGTGAGGCAGAATGCCCTGATGAAAGTCGAGCTGTCGCTGGTCCCCGGGTACAGCGTGGTGCACCTGATCGGCCAGGGCGGGCAGGCCAGGGTCTATCTCGCCCAGCGCGACCGCGACGGCCTGTGCGTCGCGCTCAAGGTGCTCGACCGCAGGCTGCGCCAGGACCCGGTGTTCCTCGAGCGCCTGATGCGCGAGAACAAGCTCATCATGAGCATCGAGAACGAGCATGTCGCGCGCATCTACGACCAGGGCTTCTCCGGCGACAACCCGTTCATCGCGATGGAGTTCCTGCCCTCGGGCACCCTGGCGGCGCGCATCCACGAAGGCATCGCCTCGCGCGCCGCGCTGCGCATCGTGTCGCAGATCGCGCTCGCGCTCGACGCGATCCACGCCCGGGGCATCATCCACCGCGACCTCAAGCCGGCCAACATCCTGTTCCGCGCCGACGGGCGCCCCGTGATCGTGGATTTCGGCCTGGCCAAGGACATGGCGTCGCATTCGACCCTCACCGCGGCGGGGCAGCTCATCGCCACGCCGCGCTACATGAGCCCCGAGCAATGCCTCAGCCTGCAGGTCGACGCCCGCTCGGATCTGTACAGCCTGGGCGCCATCTTCTATGAGATGCTCGCCGGGCGGAAAATCTTCGAATCCGCCAGCGCCCAGGACGTGGTCAACATGCACGTCAATGCGCCGGTGCCGCGCGTTCCCGGGCGGCTCGCCGGCTACCAGCCGATCCTGGAGCGCCTGCTCGCCAAGAATCCCGCGCACCGCTTTCAGAGCGCGCGCGAGCTGTTCGGCGCGATCGCCGTATGAACCGCGAAGAACAGCAGTACCTCGAGCTCCTGGCCGAGGTGCTGGAGCACGGCGCGCGCAAGTCCGACCGCACCGGCACCGGCACGCTGTCCGTCTTCGGCCGCCAGCTGCGCTTCCAGCTCGAGCCCGGCTTCCCGCTGCTCACGACCAAGAAGCTGCACCTGAAGTCCATCCTCTACGAGCTGCTGTGGTTTCTGCGCGGCGACACCAACGTGCGCTGGCTGCAGGAGCGCGGCGTGTCTATCTGGGACGAATGGGCCGACGAGAACGGCGAGCTTGGCCCGGTCTACGGCCACCAGTGGCGCCACTGGCTGGCGCCGGGCGGCGGCGAGGTCGACCAGATTTCCAACGTGGTCCAGTCGCTAAAGGCGAGGCCGGATTCGCGGCGCCATATCGTCAGCGCATGGAACCCGGCCGACGTGGAGCGCATGGCGCTGCCCCCCTGCCATGCCCTGTTCCAGTTCTACGTCGCCGGCGGCCGCCTGTCCTGCCAGATGTACCAGCGCAGCGCGGATCTGTTCCTCGGCGTGCCGTTCAACATCGCCTCTTACGCGCTGCTCACGCGCATGGTGGCGCAGGTGACCGGCCTCGCCGCGGGCGAATTCATCCTCACGCTGGGCGACACGCACCTGTACCTGAACCACCTGGAGCAGGCGCGCGAGCAGCTCGGCCGCGAGCCGCGCGCGTTTCCCCGGATGCGGCTCAATCCACAGGTGCGAGAGCTGCTGGAGTTCCGCTTCGAGGACTTCACCCTCGAGGCCTACGAGCCC
>CAZJJC010000431.1:0-22939 GCA_964546195.1 uncultured Enterobacteriaceae bacterium
GCTCGAGCGCCAGGCCCGGAGCTCGATCGTGCGCTCGGCATCGGGCCCGCGAGCGCGGTGAAGGGCCGTAGAAACCGCCGGACCGTCAGCGCGGCCATCAGGCAGGGAGCGCGGTCCTTGCCATGATCACCCGTGCAAGGCGCGCCACCGAGCGCAAGTCGTCCAGATCGATTTCATCCAAGGCGATGCGGTAGCCGAGGTCGCTCTCGATGTGCAAGAGGAGCTGCACGATCTGCAGCGAGTCGAGCAGCCCGCTCTCGATGAGATCGGCGTCAACCGACGGCACGTCGATGTTCAGCGTTTCCCTGAACAGCGCCTGCAGTTCCAGGACCAGCGATTCGATCATGCTGCCCATGCGATGTTTCCTGTGGTGAAGTCGGTCTTCAGGCGCGGACGGTCGACTTTGCCGTTCGCGTTGCGCGGCAGCGCGCGGTATTTGCTCCAGCGCGAGGGAATCATGTAATTTGGAACCAGACGACCCAATTCAATTCGCAACTGGGCTGGAGTCGTGGCAATACCGTCCATCGGCACGTAGGCGCAGCAGATCTGCCACTGCTCGAAGCCGTCGGATGGGACGGCGACCACGGCGCTCTCGCGCAGCAGCGGCAGCGAGGCGAGCGCGGCCTCGATCTCGCCCAGCTCGATGCGGTAGCCGCGGCTCTTGATCTGGCTGTCGGCGCGGCCGATGATTTCCATCAGCCCGTCGGCGCGCATGCGGCCGAGGTCGCCGGTGCGGTAGATGCGCTCGCCCGGGCGCGACGGGTGCGGCAGGAAGGCGGCCGCGGTCTTCGCCGGATCGCGCCAGTAGCCCGGCGACAGGCCGACGCCCGCGATGTGGAACTCGTCTTCGATGAGCAGCAGCTCCTCGCCCTCGCAGGCCGAGCCGATCGGGATGGTCTCGGTCGGGCTCTCGGGGCACTTCGGCACGTCGTAGTAGCTCGAGGCGATCGTGGTCTCGGTCGGGCCGTACAGGTTGGTGAAGCGCGCGTGCGGCAGGCGCTTCATCCAGTAGATCAGCACCGGCGTCGGCAGCACCTCGCCGCACCACATCACGCGGCGCAGCTCGGGGAAGTCGTCGTGCCGCACGGCGTCGACCTTGGCCATGTAGTTGAGCACCGAGGGCACCGAGAACCATTGCGTCAGGCGCGAGACGCGGATCCACTCGGCGAGCCGGTGCGGCAGGAGCGCGGTCTCGAGCGGCACCACGTGCAGCTCGGCGCCGGCGGCGTAGGCGCCGAAGATGTCGTAGGTCGAGAGGTCGAAATGCAGCGGCGTGTGTCCCGAGACGCGGTCGGTCTCGTTCAGGCCGAAGTGCCCGAGCCCCCAGGTAACAAACGCCATCACGTTCGCGTGGGTGATCACCACGCCCTTGGGGATGCCGGTCGATCCCGAGGTGAAAAGGATATGCGCCGGGTCTTCGGGTCGCGTGGCGCAGGGAACGGGCTCGGAGGATTCGCGTGCCACGTCTTTCAGCGTGAAGGCCGGGCGCAGCCCTTCAGGGACGGTTTCTTCCATCCAGCCGATTTGCGAAAGGTCCTTAAGCTGGCCGGCGAGTGTCGTCGCCGGCCCGGCAGCCAGGACGAAGCGCGGCTCGCAGGAGCTGACGATGCGGCGCAGCCGCTCGGCCGGGCTCGCGAGGTCGAGCGGCACGTGCATCGCGCCCGCTTTGAGCACGCCCAGCATCCACACCATCGCCGCCGGCTTCTTCGGGTAGAGGAAGCACACGCGGTCGCCCTTGCGGCAGCCGGCCTCGACGAGCGCGCGCGCGAGGCGGTTCGCCGCCGCGTCGAGCTGGCCGTAGGACAGCCGCTTGGCCCCGTAGACGATCGCGGTCGCTTCGGGGCGGCGCGCGGCCTGGCGCGCCACCAGGTCCTGGAGGCGCGGCGTCATGCGTGCGCTCCGGCGCGGGTGAACACTTTTCCGATGTGCTCGAGCTCCTCGCGGCTCGGCGGGATGTCGAGGATGAAGGTGCGGTAGCCGACGTGCATGTAGAGCGCGATCTGCTCGGCCACCTGGGCGTAGTCGCCGACGAGATAGGGGCAGAAGGTCTTGTAGTTCTCGAACGGCCACATCCAGTACGCGCCCTCGCGCATGCCGTTCGCCTGCGCCGCTTCCGAGAGCTGCTTGTGCCAGTGCGAGTCGGAGACCTTCATCGCGAGCTGGTGGGCGATCTGGCCGCCGCGGTTGGCCGGGAAGCGCGCCTCGGCCACCTGCCAGGCCTCGGCCTCGGTCTCGCGCGCGATGATGCCCACGCGCACGCCGCAGCCGATGCCTTCGGGCGCGGGCTCGCCGGCGTACTCCTTCGGCGGCCGCGGATACTTCACCGCGGTGGCGCCGATGGCGAGAGCGGCTTCGAGGCCGGCGGGCGAAGATCCGGAGATCAGGATCCGGGGAGCGAGCTCGGCCTCGAGCGGCGGCGTCATCCTGAGGTTGTGCACCTTGTAGAACTCGCCTTCGAAGCTCACCGGCGCGCTCGATTCGAGGAGCTTCTTGATGATCAGCGTGTACTCGATCAGGCGCTGGTAGCGCTTGTCGTGCGGCGTGCTGTCGTTCAGGGCGGCGAGATCGTTCTTGAAGCCGCCGGCGACCATGTTGAGCCACAGGCGCCGGCGATAGAGAAAACCGAAGCTCGCCACCATCTTGGCCACGGAATAGGGGTGCATGTAAACGGGCTGCGTCGCCACCAGCGGCGCGAGCCTGGTCGTGCTCTGCAGGATGACCTGCGATACCAGCCACGGATCGGCGATCGAGTTGTCGGTGTAGACGAGAATTCCCTCGCAGCCGGCCTCCTCGCTCCAGCGCGCCACATCCGCCACCCGCTGCAAGTACTGCTCGCGCGGCCCGTCCTTGGATTGCGGACAGGTCGAGAAAATCCGCACCCGCCCCGCGTCGTATCGATCCATTGCGTCTCCTGCCTTCGTTGCACGGGATATTGAAGCGCAAGCAGGTTTCCCACCGACTATGCCGGCGAGCGCCTTTCAGACTATTAGCCTAGGGATAATTCCGGAATGCGGATCGCGCTTCTGTGTCTCAAAGTAGGTGCTGCGCCGGCTGAGCGCTTCTGCACGAGCACATTCTCCAGGAAAAGGTACTCGATCCCGGTCCTGAGAAAAGTGTCGATCGCCTCCCAGGGTGTATTGACGATGGGCTGGCCTTTCACATTGAAGCTCGTATTCAGGACCATCTCTCGTCCCGTCGTACGGCCGACTGCGCGGAGTAGCTGGTGGAAATCGGCGTTGTCTCGGCTTGAGACCGTTTGCAGCCGCGCTGTTCCATCCACGTGGGTAATCGCGGGCAAGGTGGCGCGATGTTGTTCGCGCACATTGACGATCACGACCATGTAGGGCAACTCGGTCATCGGCTCGACCTCGAACCACAGGTGCGCCTGCTCCGAAGTCACCGCAGGCGCAAATGGGCGAAACGCCTCGCGCATCTTGACCATGGCATTGATGCGATTGCGCATTTCCAGGTGACCTGGGTCGGCGAGAATGCTGCGATGTCCCAGCGCGCGCGGCCCGAACTCCATGCGTCCGCGGTACCAGGCGATAACCCTGCCGGCCGCGATGAGACCTGCGGCTTCGGCGCAGGTTTCGGACAGGGAGGCAAACCGCATGACCTCGATGCGGTCTGCGAACTGTGCGATCGCGGCTTCCACCTCGTCGAGCGAATGCGCCGGGCCGAAAAACGGTGTCGAGAGTCGCTTGTTCACGACCTCTCCGGCGCAGGCTGCGCGGTAGAGGGCGGCGCCCAGCGCCGTTCCATCGTCGCCCGCCGCGGGTTGAATATAGATCTCGTCAAAATGGCCGGAACGCATCAGCTTGCCGTTGGCCGTGCAATTGAGCGCCACCCCGCCGGCCATCGCCAGTCGCCGTAAGCCGAGCTTGCGAGCGAAATGGCCGCATAGATGCTCCATCGTGCGATCCAGGCAGGCCTGGAGCGCGGCAGCGACGTCGCGGTGATCGTCGACGATGTCGTCTTCGGGGCGACGCTCTTTGATCAGGTGCGCACTCAGGTAGCGGCGGGTCGCCAGATAGTTTTCACGCTCCTCGCGCGTGCGGTTCAGCCGCAGAATCGGAATTCGGAAGGTCCCATCTTCACGCAGCTCGACTGCGTCGTCGAAGAAGGCGCGATAGCGTTCGCGCCTTCCGTATGGCGCGAGTCCCATGATCTTGTACTCGTCGGCGTTGAAATCGAACCCCAAATGCAGCGTAACGAGCGAGTACAGAACGCCGATCGAATCCGATGCTGAGAGTTGCCGAACCAAATCCAGCCGGCCACCGTGAGCGTGGTAAATCGAGACGCTATGCGCCTCACCCATGCCGTCGATCACGACCACCAAGCATTCATCCCAGCCGGATGTGTAATAGACGCTTGCCGCATGCGTCAGGTGGTGCCCGACTTGATGCACCCGACCCAGAGGGAAATCGGGCAAGTCGCGCTCGACAAATTTGAGCAATGATTCCTTTGAAAGGACCTCTCGATAGAGCTGTTGCGAGAGCGGATCGAGCGAATAGAGCTTCTGGAAAGGCTCGTAGTCGAATCCATGCGCGATCTCGTCCACATCGCTGAGCGACAACCCGGCTTCGGCCAAACAATAGTTGATGGCATTCACGGGGAATGCTCCAGAATGCTTGCGCCGGTTGAATCGTTCTTCGGCTGCTGCGCCAATCACCTCGCCGTCTATAACCAGTGCAGCCGCAGAGTCGTGGCCTTGCGAGATCCGATATTCGCGCTCATCGAGTCCAGGCCAATGAGCGCGTTTGAACGCCATAGAGGCTTCGAGGCCACTGATTCCGAGTATCTTCAATTTCGCTCAGTCCATCTTTAGGCAGCGCGCCGGCAACGGTTGATACCTTCGTGAATTGTTCACCGGCGCGTATTGCAGTTCAATCTACGCCCCCTGCTAGCGGTCGCGCGGGACGTCTTTGGTAAGCATTTAACCGCAGCGACGTTACGAGGGCGTTGGGCCATGTCCGGTGGACGCAGCGCCTTTTGGACTAGTTCGCGCCAGGCGACCGGCGCGGTGGGCCGTGCACAATCGTGTCATGCGCGTGGCCCTCATCTGCGAGGAAGCCGCCGGCGCGCGCGCGCTGCAGCTAATCCTGCGCGGCAGGCACGAGCTCGCGGCGCTCGTCACTTCGCCCGGCTCGCCGGCGTGGACGCTCGCGCAGAAGCTGGGAATTTCCGCCGTTCCCGCGGCCCGCGTGCGCGCACCCGGGTTGGGCGATGACCTCGCGCGGCTACGCGTCGAGCTGCTCCTCAACGTGCATTCGCTTTACGTCCTGCCCGCGTCGGTGCTGCGCACTCCGGTACACGGAGCCTATAACCTTCACCCCGGCCCGCTTCCCGACTACGCGGGCCTCAACGCGCCGAGCTGGGCGATCTACAACGGCGAAGACAGCCATGGCGTCACGCTGCACCGGATGGAGCCGGGCATCGACACCGGGCCGATCGCGTTCCAGGAGCGCTTTGCGATCACGCCGGAGGACACCGGGCTCAGCCTTTCCCTGCGCTGCGCGGAAAAGGGCCTCGCGCTCATCGAGCGGCTGCTCGCCGCCGATCCGGCCTGCCTTGCGCTCGCGCCGCAGGATCTGGGCCGCCGTCGCTATTTCGGGCGCGGCGTGCCGCAGGGCGGCCGAATCGACTGGCGCCACAGCGCTCGCCGCATGCACGCCTTCGTGCGCGCCTGCGACTATCACCCCTTCGCCTCGCCGTGGGGGGTGCCGCGCGCCCGGCTCGCCGACCGCGAGGTCGAGATCCGCAAGGTCGCGCTGACCGGCGAGGCGTGCGCAGAGCCGCCCGGCACGGTGCGCTGCGACCGCGCGGGCCGCACGCTGGTCGCCTGTGCCGATGAATGGCTCTGCCTCGGCGCGGCGCGATCCGCTTAGCTGCCCCTGTTTCGCCCGAGATGCTGTAGCCTCCAGGCGCGCGGTCAGCGAAAGCGATTAAGCTTGCGCGCATGCCCGCCATCGTAGACCTGCGCTCGGACACCGTCACGCGGCCCGGGCCAGGCATGCGCCGCGCCATGGCGCAGGCCGAGCTCGGCGACGACGTGTTCGGCGACGATCCGACGGTCAACCGCCTGCAGGGCCGCGCGGCCGAGCTCTTCGGCTTCGAGGCAGCGCTGCTCTTTCCCTCCGGCACGCAGTCCAACCTCGCCGCGCTGATGAGCCATTGCGAGCGCGGCGACGAAGTCATCCTCGGCCAGGAGGCGCACAGCTACCGCTACGAAGCCGGCGGCCTGGCGGTGCTCGGCTCCATCCAGCCCCAGGCGCTCGCCAACCGGCCCGACGGCGCGCTCGATCTCGCCGAGGTCGAGGCGGCCATCAAGCCCGACGACCCGCATTTCGCGCGCACGCGCTTGCTTGCGCTCGAAAACACGATCGGCGGCCGGGTGCTGTCGAGGGACTACCTGGAACGCGCGCTGGCCTTGGCCAAGGGCAAAAGCCTTTCTACCCATCTGGACGGCGCGCGCATCTTCAACGCGGCCACCGACCAGAAGATGAGCGTCAAGGACCTGTGCGCCGGGTTCGACTCGGTGTCGGCCTGCCTGTCGAAGGGCCTGGGCGCGCCGGCGGGCACGCTGCTGCTTGGAACCAGGCCATTCATCGCAAAAGCGAGAAGAGCGCGCAAGATCCTGGGCGGTGCGATGCGTCAGGCGGGCATCATCGCCGCCGCAGGTCTTTACGCCCTGGAAAATAACGCCGAGCGACTGAGCGTCGACCACGAGCACGCCGTGCGGCTCGCCCAAGGGCTGCGCGAGCTGCGCCTGCCGGTGGAGCAGCACACCAACATGGTCTTTGTGCAAATCATGCCGGCGCAAATCGAGCCGCTGTTCCAGCACCTGAAGAAACACGATGTCTGCGTGCTGCCCGGGCCGCGCATGCGGCTGGTCACGCACCTGGATGTCGACGCCGCGGGCCTCGAGCGCGCGCTGTCCGCGTTCCGAACTTTCTTCGCCTAGGGGCTGCGCTCTTCGAGAGCCAGGCGCAGGCGCGCCAGGGCCTTGTGGATGGACTGCAGCTGCTCGTCGGGGATGCCGTTGCCGCGCAGGCCGGCGATGATCTGGTCGCTCGCATCGTCGTACGCATCGAGCAGCGCCGGCGCGTCGGACTTGGCGCGCACCATCCCGGTGACGCTCGCCAGCAGGATGGCGAATGCCGCGACTGTCTTGCCAAGCTGATCGTCGTCGTGCGCCATGCTCCCCCTTGCCTTTGCCCGTCCGCGAGGCTAAGCCAGCGCTCCCTGCGCAACAATTGGGGGAAACCCTAGCCGGGCAGCGCGCCAAAACGGGTAAGCTGCGCGCATGCGTGACGTGCGCCGCCTGCCCGCTCTGTTGCTGCTGCCGGCGCGGGCCGGCGTGGTCAGGGCGGCGCTGCTTGCCGCGCTCGGCGGGCTGGTCGCGCTGCTCGCGGCTGCGCATCATTTCGCCGCGCTGGCCGTTGCCGCCGCCGCCGTTGTTCTTCTTGTCCTGGCCGTCGCACGGCTGCGGCGCTCCGATGCGCGCTTCAGCGCCGCCATGGAAGGCCTGAAGGACCCGGTCTACGTCGAGGACGCGGGGAGCGGGGAAATCCTGCACGCCAACCGCCGCTATGCCGAGATCTTCGGCGCTCAGCGGCCGCGCGTCGACGACTCGGGTGAGACGCAGAACCCGGCGGCCGATCGCTGGTTCGTGCTGCACTCGCATCCGCTGCGCTGGAGCGACGGGCGCGGCGCCACGCTGCGCGTGCTGTCCGACGTCACCGAGGAGCGGCGCGCGCGCGAGCTGCTCGCCAAGCACCGCGATGCCGCGCACCGCACCGCGCGCCTCATCGCGCTGGGCGAGTTCGCCTCGGCCATCGCGCACGAGCTGAACCAGCCGCTCGCGGCGATCGCCACGTACAACCACAGCTGCATGCGCATGCTGCAGTCGGGCAATCCCGACAGCGGCGAGCTGCAGCAGGCGATGCACATCTGCCGCGACCAGGCGAAGCGTGCCGGCAAGATCATCCAGCGGCTGCGCGAGCTGCTGCGCCCGCCGGGGCCCGCGTTCACCGAGCAGAACCTGAACGAGCTGGTGGCCGCGGTCCTGCGCCTCGCCGAGCCCGAGGCGCACGAGGCCGGCATCAGCTTCGAGCGCCGCCTGGCGGCTGCGCCGCCGGTGGTGCGCGCCGATCGCCTGCTGATCGAGCAGGTGGCGCTCAATCTCGTGCGCAACGCCGTCGAGGCGGTGCAGGTCTTGCCCGAGAATCGGCGCCGCATCACGGTCGCTACGCGCATCGAAGCCGACGGCAGCGGCACGCTGTCGGTCGCCGACCTCGGCGACGGCGTGCCGGACGAAGCCAAGGAGCAGCTGTTCAACCCCTTCGTCACCACCAAGCCCGGCGGGCTGGGGCTCGGGCTGTCGATTTGCCGCTCGGTGGTGGAGGCGCATGGCGGCGCGATCCGCCACCAGGTAAACGGCGGGCGAGGCGCCGTGTTCGCCTTCACCCTGCCGGGCGCCGCTTGAGCCGCGTCTACATCGTCGATGACGACAACGCGGTACGCAACGCGCTGCGGCTGCTGTTTCGCACCGCCGCCCTGGAAGCCGAGGCCTTCTCGTCGGCCGACGCGTTTCTCGCAGGCGCGGATCTGACGCAGCGCTGCTGCGTGCTGCTCGACATCCGCATGCCCGGCATGACCGGCACGGCGCTGCACGACGAGCTGCTGCGGCGCGGCGTGCGCGTGCCGGTGATCTTCATCACCGGCCACGGCGACATCCCGATGGCGGTGGAGGCGATGCGCAAGGGCGCCTTCGACTTCATCGAGAAGCCTTTCGACGACGAGCAGCTGCTCGCCCAGGTCCTGGAAGCGCTCGAGCACCAGAAGCCGGAAATGGGGTCCGTCCCCATTTCGGAGCTGAGCGAGCGCCAGCGCGAAGTGCTGCAGCGCGTGCTCGACGGCAAGCCGAGCCGGCAGATCGCCGGGGAGCTCGACATCAGCGTGAAGACGGTGGAGTTCCACCGCGCGCGCATCATGCAGCGGCTCGGCGTCAGGACCGCGGCGGAGCTCTTCCGCCGCTGCCTCGGGGCCAACCCGTAAATGGGGACGTACCCTATTTAAAGGCGGGCTTCATAGCCGCGCCCGATCTGCGCGTAAGCCACGCCTGCCATCGTCACCGCGGCGCCGGCGATCTTGAGCCAGCTGAAGGATTCGCCGAGCGTCAGCCAGGCCACCGCGCCGGCGATCGGCGGCATCAGGTAGGCGAAGGGCGCGGAGCGCGCGACGCCGCGCACCGCGTTCACCCAGGTCCACATCAGCCAGCCGAAGAACGAGGACACGACGAGCGCCCAAAACAGTCCCGCCAACACCGAAGGCGTATACGCCGAGGCAGGAACGTCCATGAAGGAGCTCATGGTGAGGATGAGGATCGGCGGCGCGGAAAACAGCAGCGTATAGCACAGCACGATGAGGGGCCCGTAGCGCCGCGCGAGAGGCTGGACCATCACGGTATAGAGCGAGAAAAGCGCCGCCGCGCCGAGCAGCACCAGGTCGCCCAGACCGGCGCGCGACAGGCCGGCGGCGAACTTGTCGCTCAGGAAGAGCACGATTCCGGCGCCGGCGACGAGCGTGCCCGCGAGCTCGCGCGCGCGCAGGCGCTCCGCGCCCAGCAGCGCGAGGATGAACAGCGTGAACAGCGGCCCGCTGGTGAGCACTAGCGACGACGAGAACGCGGTGGACAGGTCCATGCCGTACATCACCACGCCGATGTGCAGCGCGTGGCCGACGAGCGCGCAGGCGAGAAAGCGCGGCAGGTCTTCGCGCCGGGGCCATGTATAGAGGAGGCGTTTCCTGAAAATCGCTACCAGGAGAATGAAACCGAGAACGGGCAAGGCGGCGAAGCGGATGAACAGGAAGGCGCCCACGCCGAGCTGCTCGAGCAGGTGCTTGACGAAGGCGAAGTTCACGCCCCAGGCGACCATGGTGGCGAGGGCGGCGGCGAGCGACCAGCGGGAAGCCGATGACGGGGTCAGAGCTTTTAGAATACCGTGGAATGAAATCCGAAACACCGCTGTCCGCGCGCGCCGCGGTGCGCGCGCTGGCCGCCTCGAAGATCCGCGAGCTGTACAACGAAGGCATCGGCAAGCCCGATGTGCTGCCCTTCTGGGTAGGCGAGCCCGACGAGCCCACGCCCGAGTTCATCCGCAAGGCGGGAGCCGACTCGATCGCCGCTGGCGAGGTGTTCTACACCCACAACCTCGGGATACCGGAGCTGCGGCAAGCTCTGGCCGATTACGTCTCCACATTGCACAAGAACACCGCATTTGATCAGATCGCTGTGACTTCGGCCGGGGTCAACGCGCTCATGCTCGCGTCGCAGCTTCTGGTCGATCCCGGCGACCGCGTGGTCGAGGTGGTGCCGCTGTGGCCCAATCTGCTGGAGATCCCGAAGATCTTGGGCGCAAGGCTAACCACGGTTGCTCTACGCTTTTCCCCGCAAGGATGGCAGCTGGATGTCCAGGAACTCATCGACCGGCTCACACCGGGAACCCGGGCGCTCTATCTCAATTCGCCGAACAACCCGACCGGCTGGGTCATCACGCGCGAGCAGCAGCAGGCGGTGCTCGAGCAGTGCCGGCGCCACGGCATCTGGATCTTTGCCGACGACGCCTATGAGCGCCTGTACTTCGGGCCGGGTGGGGTTGCTCCGTCGTTCCTCGACCTGATGAATGACGAAGACCGCGTGATCAGCGCCAACACGTTCTCCAAGTCCTGGCTGATGACCGGCTGGCGCCTGGGCTGGCTGGTGGTGCCGCCGGGCCTCACCCCGGACCTCGGCAAGCTGATCGAGTACAACACCTCGTGCGCGCCGGTGTTCGTGCAGCGCGCCGGCATCGCCGCGCTCGAGGGCGGCGAGCCTGTGATCGCCAGGACCCTGCAGCGATTCAGGCTTGCAAGAGACTTCCTGTGGCAGGAGCTCTCGAAAGTCCCTCGTGTGGAAGCGGCGCTGCCCGAGGGAGCGATGTATGCCTTCCTGCGCATCGAAGGCATGAGCGACAGCCTGGCCTTTTGCAAGCGCCTCGTCAGGGAGCAGCAGCTGGGACTCGCGCCCGGCGCGGCGTTCGGACCGGAAGGCGAGGGCTATGTGCGCTGGTGCTTTGCCGCCTCGCAAGACCGGCTCGCCGAAGGCGTTGCGCGATTACGGCGCGCGCTGGCCTGCTGACGCGCGGGCGAGGCGAGCGAAAGCGGGGTCAGAGCCCGGGCTCCGACCCCGTCCTTCTGGGGACGAACTGCTTAAGCGTTGCTGATCTTGCGCGCGTTCGCGCCGAGCGCGGCCGCGGACTTGTCCAGCATCGCGATCTCGCCGGAGAGCTCCGCGCCTTCCTCGACCTTGATCTTGGCGTACTTGATCTTGCCCGAGACCTTGCCGGTGCTCTGGATGACGAGCTGCTTGCGCACCGTCAGCTCGCCTTCGAAGCGGCCATGGATCTCGGCGTTGTCGACCGAGATCGTGCCCTGGAACACGCCGTTCTGCGTGATCTCGAGCACGCGCGAGTCGAGCGTGGCTTCGATGCGGCCTTCTACCACCAGCGTGTCGCAATCGCTGATCTCTACACCCTTGATCTTGATCTCGGGGCCGACGACGAGCTTGGCTTCCTTGCGCTCTTCGCCGCGGATGTCGGCTTTGGTTTCGGGAACCGCGGGCGCTGCGTTGGCAGCAGGCGCGGGCGCGGGGGTAACTGGTAAATTTTGGCGGAACGAACCTTCTTCGCGCCTGCGGAAGAACCCGTCTTTCTGTAGCACTATCGACTCCCTGGTGTAGTCATTGATGGGACAGCGAGATGGCTATACGCACGAACTGTACCTGCGACCAAGCCATTGAAGGACCAACGATTCTTGTTCCGCCGACCGCTCTGTTGTCGCCGCGGGGCGACAGCAGTGGCCTCGAAGAAGGGCAAGCTCTTGTATTAAACGGTGATTCTGATGTCGTGCGGCCACTACGGAGACTTTTTTCTCGAAAGCATGCCGAAGTCTACTGCGAAAAATCGCGCAACAGGCGCCCGGGTAGCGCGCCGCCCGACAGGCGCACGCCGTTGACCCAGACGCCCTCCACGCCGATCGCCGGGGTGGTGAGCCGGGGATGGCCGCCGGGAAGGTCGAAGACGCGCTGCTTCGGCCCGCGGTTTACCGTGGCCGGGTCGAACAGCAGCAGGTCGGCGTGGTAGCCGGGCCGCAGCGCCCCGCGCTCCTTGATGCCGAAGACCTGCGCCGGGTGGCTGGTGAGCCGCCGCACCGCGTCCTCCAGCACCAGCACGCCGCGGCTTCGCACCCAGTGCCCAAGCAGGTGCAGGCCGAAGCCCGCATCGTTGAAGAAGGTGAGATGCGCGCCGGCATCGGATAGCGACACCATGCTTGCGGGATGCTTGAGCATGCCTGCCACCCCCTCCTCGTCCCAATTGAGCAGCAGGGCGTTGAACACGGTATCCAGGTCTTCTTCCAGCGCGAGATCGAGCATGAAGTCGAGCGGGTCCTTGTTCGCCGCGCGCGCCAGCTGGGCGATCGAACGCTGCTCGAGCTCGGCGCGGCGCGATTGCACCACCTCGACCTGGTTCCACTGGCCGTTGAACAGGCGAAAGTGCGCCGGCCTGGACACTTCGTCGCGGATGGCGGCGCGGAACCGAGGTGAGCGCAGGAGCTTCCTGAACGCCTCGCCCTCCAGAGGCAGCGCGGGCCGCCACGACTCGAGCCCTTCGAAGGTGTACGGCGCGTGCAGGGTGAAGTCCATCGCGAGCGGCGTGCACGAGACCGCGCCCACGAGCCGGCGGCCGCGCCGGTTCGCTTCGCGGATCGCATCGAGATCGATGAAGCCGGCCTGCGGGTTGGTGCTGTTGTAGAACAGCGCCGCGACGACCCCCGGGCGCCCGGACTCGGCGGCAAGCTCCTCGAGAAACGACATGCGGGTATGGCCGCCCTTGGTGAGCATGAAGACGCCGCGGCCGGCTTGCCCGAGCGCGCCGACCAGCGCGCGCAGCTCGTTGTCGTCGGCCAGGCGCGAGGGCATCGGCACGCCGCCTTCGCCGTTGTGCGCGGGCGAGGTGCTGGTCGAGAAGCCCACCGCGCCCGAGCGCATCGCCTCCAGAACGAGGTCTCTCATGAGGGCCACTTCGGCGCCGGTGGCCGCGCGCTGCGTGGCGGCCTCGCCCATCACGTAGGTCCGGATGGCCGAATGGCCGGCAAACACCGCCACGTTTATCGCCGCGCCCCGCCGCTCCAGCATGTCCAGGTATTGCGGCAGCGTCTCGAAGTCCCAGCGGATCGCGCTGCGCAGCACCTCGAGCGACATCCCTTCCACCTGGGTGAGGTTGCGCATCACCCGCTCGCGGTCCGCGGCGCGGCACGGCGCGATGGTGAAGCCGCAATTGCCGATGATCGCGGTGGTGACGCCGAGCTGCGGCGAGGGCGACACGCCCGGGTCCCAGGTGATCTGCGCGTCGTAATGCGTGTGGTTGTCGATGATGCCGGGCATCAGCGCGAGGCCGCCGGCGTCTATGGTTTGCCTTGCGCCCAGGGTCGCTTTGCCGACCTCCCGAATCCTTCCATCCTTCACCGCGAGGTCGCCGCGCCGCGGCGGCGAGCCCAGGCCGTCGAGCAGCAGCGCATTGCGGATTACCAGGTCATGCATGGAATTCGTGCATAGAATTCGGGGTCAGGGTCGTAATTATCGATGAATCTCTTCCAGCTCCAAGACAGGACGGCCGTGGTCACCGGCGGCGCCAAGGGCATCGGCGCCGCTACGGTGAAGCTGTTCCGTGAAGCGGGTGCGCGCGTCGAGGTGCTGGACATCGAGACCGGCTGCGATGTCACCGACGAGCAGGCGGTCGCGGCGGCCTATGCGCGCATCGGCGGGATCGACCTCCTGGTCAACAACGCCGGGCGCGCCGCGCGCAAGCCGGCGGTCGAGTTGTCGCTGGAAGAGTGGAACCAGGTGGTGGCGCTGAACCTGACGGCGACCTTCCTCTGCTCGAGGCTGGCGCACCCGTACATGAAGAAGCGCGGGGGCGGCGCCATCGTGAACCTCGCCTCGATCATGGGCTTCTCGGGCGGGCTCTTTCCGAACGCGTCCTACCAGGCATCCAAGGGCGGAGTGGTCAACCTGACGCGCGCGCTCGCTCTCGAGTGGGCGGCCGACAACATCCGCGTCAACGCCGTGGCGCCGACCTACGTGCGCACCGATCTCACGGTGCCGATCTTCTCGAATCCGGAGGTGCTCAAGACCGTCATGTCGCACACTCCGCTCGGGCGCCTGCCCGAGGTCGGCGACATCGCTGCAGCCATCCTGTATCTGTGCAGCCCGGCGGCGCGCTGCGTAACCGGCATTACGCTGCCGGTGGATTCGGGCTACCTCGCGCGCTAGCCCCAAACCTCGTGCGCGACCTCGACGACGCGCTCGAGCTTGCGCCATTGCTCCTCTTCGGTGAGCTTATTGCCGTGGTGCGTGCTCGAGAAGCCGCATTGCGGCGACAGCCGCAGGTTTTCCAGCGGAACGTAGCGTGATGCTTCGTCGATGCGCTTTTTCAAGGAATCCTTGGACTCGAGCGTGCCGGATTTGGTTGTGACGAGCCCGAGCACGACCTTCTTCCCCTTGGGCAGCCTGCGCAGCGGCTCGAAGCCGCCGGCGCGCTCGGTGTCGTACTCCATGAAGAAGCCGTCGACGTTCGCCGAGAACATGCTCTCGAGCACCTCGTCCTGGTAGCCGCCGGAAGCGAACCAGGTGCTGCGGAAGTTGCCGCGGCAGGTATGCATGGTGACCGCCATGCCTTCGGGCCGCTCGCGCAGCGCCCGGTTGATCGCCTCGGCATAGGCGCGGGGCAGCGCGGCCGGGTCGTCGCCGTTGTCGCGGAAATTCTCGCGCACCTTCGGGTCGCACAGGTAGGAAAAGCCGACATCGTCGAGCTGAAGGTAGGTGCAGCCGGCATCGGCAAGCTGGGCGATCGCCCTGCGCCAGGCCTCGCCCGCGTCCGCCCAGAACTGCGCCAGGTCCGGATAGATCTCGCGCGAGATGGCGTTGCGTCCGCCGCGAAAGTGCAGCGAGCCCGGCGAGGGCATGCAGAATTTCGCGGTTCTTTTTGTGGTTTTCCTGAGGAAGCTGAAATCCTCGACCATGATCGGCTTTGAGCAGCCCACCTTGCCGCTCACCGACGCCATCGGCGGCACGTCCTGGGCGTTGAACGTCATGCCGACCACCGGCTTGAGCGTCACGCCGTCCAGGTGCTTCATGAAATCCAGGTGCCAGTAGTCGCGGCGGAACTCCCCGTCGGTGATGCTCTGCAGGCCGATCGCTTCCTGCTTCTTGACTGCCTCGCGGATCGCGTTTTCGACGAAGGCCCGGTCGTGTCGCTTGCGCGCTTCGGCCAGACCGGGCGGGCGCAGCAGGCTGCCTACATGGTCGGCATGGAAAGGGGGAGTCATCCCCCTATAGTACCTAGCCGCGCGCCCGCAGGTCGGTGATGCAGGCCTTTGGCGCCTGCAGCGGGCTGTCCGCCCGGTTGTAGCGCGGCGGCTTGCCCTGCTTGTGCACGCAGGCGGCGAGCAGCTCACCTGCGCGCGTCTTGGGGATCGAGGTGGTTTCCCAGCTGAAGTGCGACGCGTCGATCATGCCTTCCCGCTGCAGGGCGAAGTGCTCTCTTAGCCGGTCGCGCAGCGAAGTGTTCCACGGGGTGTGTCCGATGTAGACGCACTCGTTGGCGTCCCATAGCGTGAATACACCCTGTGCGTCAGGGGTTTCCCGGACACAGTCCCCAGTCAACTGCCACCTCAGGCTGGCGACCGGCATAGTCCGAACGTAGCATTCATCGTGCCTGAAAATGGGGACGTACCCTGTTTCCTAGTAACCGGCGTCCAGGTCGACTAGGTGCTGCGGCGCCTCGCCGCGGCGCACGCGCTCGATGTTCTCCACGATCTTCGGCAGCGCGGTGCGCGGCTCGGTGAGCGCGGCGATGTGCGGCGTGACGCTGACGCCCGGGTGCCGCCACAGCGGGTCCTTGGCGGGCAGCGGCTCGGGATCGAAGACATCGAGGTAGGCGTGGGCGAGCCGGCCCGAGTCGAGCGCGCGGACGAGATCCGGCACCACCAGGTGCGCGCCGCGCGCGAGGTTGATCACGCAGCCGCCCTTTTTCATGCTTTCAAACGCATGCGCGTTCAGGATGCCGGCGGTTTCTGGAGTGAGAGGCAGCAGGCAAACCAGCGCGTCGGCCAGCGGCAGCATGCGGGCGAGGTCGGTGAAGCTTTGCACGCCGGCGATCTGCTTCGGACGTCGGCTCCAGCCGGCGACGTTGAATCCGAGCGCGAGCAGCTTGCGCGCCGCGTCGGCTCCGAGCTCGCCCAGGCCGAGCAGCCCGACGGTGCGGTCGGCGGCCATGCGCTGCCCGATGCGCTGCCAGCGGCGCGCCTGCTGCTGGCGCCGGTAGGCGTACAGGTGGCGATGCCAGTCGAGCACGTGCGCGACCACGGTCTCGGACATCGCCGCGACCATGCCCGGATCGACCAGGCGCGCGAGCGGCACGCCGCGCGGCAGCGATGGATCGGCGAGCAGCTTCTCGACGCCCATCCACAGCGACTGGACGAGCTTGGGGCGGCCGATTTTCTGGAAGGTGCCGGCGGGGGGCGTCGCCACCAGGGCGACGTCGACGTCCTTCGCCGGCAACAGCGTGATTTCGTCGCGCGGCAGCGCCTGCCCGAGCAGCGGAAGCCAGACCTCCGGCTCCTCGGAGGTCGAGGCAAACAGGATCTTCACTTGTGCGGCGATGTTAGCATCCGCGGAAATGAAACCGCCGTTTCGCGCCGACCACGTGGGCAGCCTGCTTCGCCCGGCGGAGCTGGCCGCGGGGCGCAGGCCGAAAAACCTCGAAGTCCAAAAGAAGGCGATTCGCGAGGTCGTCGCGAGGCAGGAAGCGATCGGCCTGCAAGCGGTCACCGACGGCGAGTTCAGCCGTGACTGGTGGCACCTGGATTTCATGGCGCAGCTCGACGGCGTGACGCTCACGCAGAATCCCGGCCCCAGGTTCGGCGGCACCGGGGAGCAGCCGCCGATCCCTGCCGTGACGGGAAAGCTTCGCTATGCGAGGCCCGTCATGGTGGAGGATTTCGCGTTTCTGAAGTCGGTGACGAAAAGAACCGCGAAATTCACCATCCCCTCGCCGTCGATGCTGCATCTGCGCGGTGGACGCGCCAGCATCTCGAGGCAGGCCTATCCGGACATGCAGGAGTTCTGGCACGACGCGGCGGCGGCGTACCGAGCCGCCATCGCCGCCTTTGCCAGCGCCGGCTGCACCTACCTGCAGCTCGACGACGTCGCCTTCGCCTATCTGTGCGATCCGAAGATCCGCGACAACTGCCGCAAGAACGGCGATGATCCGGACGCGCTGCCGCGCATCTATGCCGACACCATCGAGCGCGCGCTGCAGGGCCGTCCTGCGGGCATGACGATCACCCTGCATACGTGCCGCGGCAACTTCAAGAGCGCCTGGGTCGCCGAGGGCGGCTACGAGCCGGTGGCGCAGGCGATGTTCTCCAGCGGCGTGGACGGCTTCTTCATGGAGTTCGACAGCGCGCGCGCCGGCGGCTTCGAGCCGCTGCGCTTCCTGCCGAAGGGCAAGAAGGCGGTGCTCGGGCTGGTTTGCTCCAAAAGCGGCTCTTTGGAGAGCAAGGATTTCCTGAAAAAGCGCATCGAAGAAGCAACCCAATTCGTTCCGCTCGAGGACCTGTGCCTGTCGCCGCAGTGCGGCTTTTCCAGCACGCACCACGGCAACGAGCTCACGCAGGACGAGCAGTGGCGCAAGCTCGAGCGGGTAATCGAGGTTTCAGAGGAGGTATGGCGATGAGCAGCGAGAAGGAAATACTGGGCCTGGAGGACAAGCGCTTCGCGGCGATGATCGCGAAGGATCTCGGCGCGCTGGAGCGCATGGTGCACGAGGAGCTGCTCTACACGCATTCCTCCGGCATCACCGACACCAAGGCGAGCTGGCTCGACTCCATGAGAAGCGGCAAGGTGAACTACAGGAGCGCGAGCTGCAGCGAGCGCAGGGTGCGCGTGGTCAACGACGTGGCGCTGGTGAACGGCAGGGCGCACATCGAGGCCGACATCGGCGGTGAGCCGCGCACGCTGAAGCTGTTGTTCCTCAACGCGTGGGCCAAGACGCCGCAGGGCTGGAAATTCGTCGCCTGGCAGTCCTGCCCGCAGCCGGGTTGAGCGCTTTCAAAGGTCGCCGCGAGGACGACCGCCTGCTCACCGGGCAGGGCCGCTACACCGCCGACTGGAATTTCACCGGGCAGCTTTACGCCTGCTTTCTGCGTTCGGACCGCGCCCACGCCAGGATTCTGTCCTTGGACCTGGGCAATGCTCTTGCTTCTCCCGGCGTAAAGGCGATTTACACCGGCGAGGACGTGGCGCACTTCAAGACACCGCCGCCGATGGTGAAGTATCCGATCAAGGTGCCGCACCGCGACGTGCTCGCGCGCGGCAAAGTGCGCCATGTCGGCCAGGAGATCGCGCTCGTCGTCGCCACCTCGGCGGCCGCGGCCCAGGACGCGGCCGAAAAAATCGAGATCGAGCTCGACGAGCTGCCGGCGGTGGTCGACGCGGGCGAAGCGCTGGCCGAGGGCGCGCCGCAGCTGCACGACGATGTCCCGGGCAACCTCGCCGCGGTGTTCGAGTACGGCGACGCAAGCGCGGCCGAAGCGGCGATCGCCCGCGCGGCGCACGTCACGCGCGTCACGCTCGACTCGACGCGCGTCTCGGGCACGCCCCTGGAGCCCAAGGCCTGCACGGTCGCTTACGACGCGGCGAGCGAGAGCTACGACATCTACGCCAGCTCGCAGGGCCTGTCCATGATGCTGCCGAACTTCACGGCGATCACGGGCGTCGCCGCCGGGCGCATCCGCCTGCATGCGCAGGACGTGGGCGGCGGCTTCGGCATCCGCTCGCAGGCCTATCCGGAGTACTGCGCGCTGATGCACGCGGCGAGGAGCCTGGGCAAGCCGGTGAAGTGGGTCGGCTCGCGCTTCGAGACGATCGTGAGCGACCACCATGGGCGCGCCGCGCTGCTCGAGGGCGAGCTCGCCCTGGACGGCGAGGGCCGCTTCACCGCCCTGCGCGTGCGCTGGACCTGCAACATGGGGGCGTATCTCTCGCAGGCCGGGCCGCTCATCAACACCATCAACCCCTCGACGCACGCGATCAACGCCTACCGCATCCCGGCGCTTTTCGGCCGCCACCGGCTCGTGCTGACCAATACCACCTCGCAGACCGCCTACCGCGGCGCGGGGCGGCCGAACGTGTCCTACCTCGTCGAGCGGCTGGTCGACGAGGCCGCGCGCGAGACCGGCCTCGACCGCGTCGAGCTGCGCCGGCGCAACCTCATCCCGAAGGAAGCCTTTCCTTACAAGACGCCGGCGGGATCCACCTACGACAGCGGCGATCCGCCGGGCGAGCTTGAAGCGGCCATTCGCTTCTCCGATTGGGAGGGTTTCGAAAGCAGAAGAGCCGGCGCGAGAAGCCGGGGAAAATTGCGGGGAATAGGTCTCGCGATGTTCGTCGAGCCTTCGGGCGGCGGCGCCTCGCAGCAGGAGCAGGCGTCGATCAACTACGGCGAATCGGGCGACGCCACGCTGTACGTGCTCTCGGGCCCGTCGGGGCAGGGCCATGAGACGATGTTCGCGGATATCGTGGGCGAAGCCCTAGGATTACCCCAGGAAAACCTAACGGTAAGGCCGAGTGATCCTCACGGCCCTGCGCTCATGGGCGGCGGCACGGTCGGGTCGCGCTCGATGATGTCGCACGGCGGCGCGCTCTTCGCCACCGCGCAGGAAGTGATCAAGAAGGGGCTCGTTCTTGCGGCGAAGGATCTCGAGGTTGCTTCAGGCGATATTGAATTCAGGCAAGGCAGCTACCGGGTGAAAGGCACGGATCTCGCGATCCGCTTCGAAGAAATCGCAAGGCGATACAAAAGCGCGCTGGACACGCAGGGCGGCATCGCGACGCCAGTGGCTTTTCCGGGCGGCGCGCATGTCGCCGAGGTCGAGATCGATCCGCAAACCGGCGTGGTCGAGGTGGCGCGCTACGTGGCGGTGGACGACAGCGGCCGCGTGCTCAACCCCACGCTGGTCGAGGGCCAGCTGCACGGCGGCATAGTGCAGGGCATTGGCCAGGCGCTCGTCGAGCATTGCGTGTACGACGCCAGCGGGCAGCTGCTCACCGGGACGTTCATGGATTACGCCATGCCGCGCTCGGACGTCATGGGCGAGGTGAAGCTCTACGACCATTCGGTGCCTTCGCCGAGCAATCCGCTGGGCGCGAAAGGCGCGGGCGAGGCCGGCGCCACCGGCGCGCTGCCCGCGGTGGCCAACGCCGTGATCGACGCGCTGCGGCCGCTCGGCATCCGCCACCTGGACTTTCCTTATTCGCCCTCCAGGGTGTGGCAAGCCCTCGCCGAGGCTAGGTCGGCACCAGCCGGGGAATATGCTGCGAGCAGTTCCAGTCCCACGCCAGCACGGTAAAGACGATCTGCGCCTCGGCCAGGCGCGCGCTGCCCCAGAGCTTTAGCCGGCGCGCCGCAGCGTAGTCCATGAGAAAGAGGAAGGCGCGCTGGTTCTCGGCGAGATTGCCTATGCTGATGTACTGGCGGTTGCCGGGGTATTCGGCAAACGCGATGGTGCGCTCGTCCAGCACTCGCAGGAAGCCGGGCGGGCCGCCGCGATGCTGCACGTACGGCTGGCCGTCGGCGCTCGCGGTCGCAAGATACGCCGAGTTGCGCTCGCCGATGAAGCGCATCACCTCGGCGGAAAGCTCGCGCTGGAAGCGCCCGCTCGCGGCGCGGCGCTCCTGGGCCTCGCGCGAGCCGCGGCGCGCCTGCTCGGCGCGCACGGCTGCGGAGAACATCACTTCATCCGGCGGCAATGTCATCGAGGTGCGCCCGATGCCGCCAGCAGGCCGCCGATCAAGGTCATGCACGTTGCAAGCTTCATGGTGCGCCTCCTCCTTTATCCAGTGGGCGGCAGCTTGGCCTCTGTTCGCAATGGAATAAAGGGGGCCTTTAGGATTGGACTACTTCAAAAAATGAAGTAATACTTCGGCGCAGTGAACAAGCTATCGGCAATGGCCACGTTCGTGCGCATCGTGGACAAGGGCAGCCTCACCGCGGCGGCGGCGGCGCTCGATACTTCGCTGCCTTCCGTGGTGCGCACCCTCGCCTCGCTCGAGCGCGAGCTCGGCGTACGCCTGCTGAATCGCACTACGCGCCGCATTCACCTGACCGATGACGGCACGCATTACCTGGAACGCTGCCGCGCCATTCTCTCCGCGGTGCAGGAAACCGAGGCGGCATTCACCTCTCACCGCGCCGAGCCGCACGGCCGGCTCGTGGTAACGGCGTCGGTCCTATTCGGCCGGCGCTACATCGCGCCCATCGTCAACGATTTCCTGCGCCGCTATCCCAAGGTAAGCGCGGAGCTGCTGTTCGTCGATCGGGTGGTGAACCTGGTTGAAGAAGGCATCGACGTCGCGGTGCGTATCGGCCGCCTGCGGGACTCGTCGCTGGTCGCGGTGCCGGTCGGCAAGGTACGCCGCGTGGTGTGCGCGAGTCCGGAGTACCTGCGCCGTTGCGGCACGCCGCGCGCCCCGCACGACGTTCGGGAGCATGCCTGTGTCAGGCATACCGGGCTCGCGCCGCGGTCCGATTGGCACTTTCGGACCGGTCGGCGTACCGTAGCCGTGCCCCTGAACGCGGTAATTTCCTGCAACGACATAGACAGCAGCCTGGAAGCGTGTGCGAGCGGCCACGGTCTGGGGCTGTTTCTCTCCTACCAGACGGCGCCTTACCGCAACGAAAGGCGGCTTCGCTACGTCCTGGAAGAATTCGAAACCGACCCTCTGCCGGTGCAGCTCGTATACCCGCAGTCCAGGCTTGTTACGGGGAAGGTGCGCGCCTTCGTGGACGAGTGCGTGCGCACCCTTCGCCAGGTTCCGCTCGACTGAGCGGGCCTATTTCTTACCGAACATGCCAGAGCGGCCGGGCGACCGCTCGGCCGGGCTGAAGCGAAATCCGGGCCACCCGATAGCGCGTATAGTGCAGGCGTCTCAGGAAGGGGCTTGCTACTCTGCGTGACGGCACAGGGATCCAGCGACAAGACGCACCAGATTGCGGAATTGGCGCATGACTTGAACAATGCGCTGCACGTGATTGCTTCGGCGATCGAGATCGTGCAGCGGCACCTGCCGGCAGCGGATGCTCAAGCGGCGAGCGCGCTCAGCTCGGCCAAGCGCAACGTCGACACCGCCGCGCAACTGGCCCATCAGCTTCTGGTGCTCTCGGGGCAAGACGCCGGCACCCAAGGGAAGAAGCGCTGATCGCAATCCCTCCGGTCAGCCTTCCATGCGCAGCAGCCTCAGCGCGTTGCCGAAATAGATCTTGCGCTTGTCGCCTTCGGGCAGGTCCAGGTCCTCGATGGAGCGGATGCCCTCACGGATGAACATCGGCCCGCCCTCGGGATCGAAGGGGCAGTCGCTCGCGAACACCACCCGGTCGGGGCCGAAGAAGGCGAGGCCGCAGGCGAGCGGGGCCGAGGCGCCGCCGAGCACCGTGTCGCCGTAGAACATTTTGAAGTATTCGATCGGCGGCTTTTGCAGCCTCTTCAGCACTTCGGATTCTTCACCATCGGCAGATCTGGATCCGAGCTGCGCCCAAAGCGTCTCCGCCCGTCCCGCGAAGTAGGGAATCATGCCGCCGCAGTGGTGCGTGATGATGCGCATCTCCGGCAGCCGCTGCAGCAGCCCCGAGAACACGATGCGCGCCATGGCGACGCTCGACTCGAACGGCCAGCCGAGCACCTGCCAGATCTCGTACTTCGACTTCGGCTCCCCGGCGTAGTCGGCGCGGCTCGCCGGGCGCGCCGGGTGCATCCAGATCGGCATGCCGTGGACGTT
>CAZJJC010000432.1:0-2370 GCA_964546195.1 uncultured Enterobacteriaceae bacterium
CAGCGTCTTGCCGGTGCCGGGGGCGCCGACCATCAGCACGCCGCGCGGGATGCGCCCGCCGAGCTTCTGGAACTTGGACGGGTCGCGCAGGAATTCGACCAGCTCCGCCACGTCCTCCTTCGCCTCCTCGCAGCCGGCGACATCGGCGAAGGTGACGGTGTTGGTCGATTCGTCGAGCATGCGCGCGCGCGACTTGCCGAAGGAGAACGCGCCGCCGCGCCCGCCGCCCTGCATTTGGCGCATGAAGAAGATCCACACTCCGATCAGCAGGAGCATGGGGAACCAGGACACGAAGATGTTCATGAGGAGCGAGGGCTCCTCTTCGGGCTTGGCCTCGATCTTCACGCCGTACTTGAGCAGATCCGACACCAGCCAGATGTCGCCCGGCGAGTAGCTCGTCACGCGCTTGCCCTCGGCGGTCTGCGCCTTGAGCTGGCGGCCTTCGATGGTGACCTTGGAGATGCGGCCGGACTTCACTTCCTCCAGGAACTGCGAATACTCCATCGGCGCCTGCGCCACCTGGCGGGTGTTGAACTGGTTGAACACGGTCATCAGCACCAGCCCGATGACGAGCCAGATGACCAGGTTCTTAAGCATGTTGTTCAAGTACTTGCTCTCCTGCCGTTTAACGACCTGCCGTTTAACCACCTATTGCACTGCGCAAAGAGACTCATCTTACAAGGCGCGCAAGTTACGCGCCAGCACGTAAGTCTCGCTCGATTCACCCCGGGAAGCCGAGGGTTTTACGACTTTTACCTTCGAGAAGTTGTGCTTGAGGCCGGTGAGCAGCTCCTCGAACGCCGCGCCCTGAAAAGCTTTTACAAGGAAAACCCCGTCCGGCTTCAGCGCCTTGCGGCAAAAATCGGTTGCCGCGCCTGTCAGTTCGAGTGCCCGAGCCTGGTCAACGTTCCCGATCCCCGACAGATTCGGCGACACATCGGAAAGCACAAGGTCGGCCTTGTCGCCTTCCGGAAGCGCTGCTTGCCGAAAATCCCCCAGAAGGACGCTAACTCCGGAGATGGGGGCGATCGGCAGAAGATCAATCGCGATGACGCGCCCGCCGGGCCCGACCTTCGCCGCGGCGACCTGCGACCAGCCGCCCGGAGCCGCGCCCAGGTCGATCACGGTCATGCCGGGCCGAAGCAGTTTCTCTTGGGAATCAATCTCCAGCAGCTTGAATGCGGCCCTGGAGCGGTAGCCCTGCGCCCTTGCCTTGCGGACGTAGGAGTCAGTGACGTGCCGGCGGAGCCACTGCTTGCTCGATTTCGCCATGGCCCTTCCTTCTTGCCAGAAGCGCCGCCTCGCGCAGCGTGGGCGAGCGCAGGTGCGGCTTCATGGGGTGGCGCAGGGAACGTCGCGCCAGCAGGTTCTTCAAGTCCGGGTCATGGAGATCCGAATCGGCGAGCCGGCGCAGCCGGCCGCCTTCCAGCGCCGCGATCGGCAGGCCGTCCTTGAAAAGAATGCGGTTCCTTTGCACCGCCGGCACGCGCGCCTCGGGCGTGAGAATGCCCACGAGGTTGAGCGGGTCGGCCGCGCCCAGCAGCACCAGCTCGCCCAGCTTCTCGGACTTGCGCACCGCGCGCAGCCGCCCCACGGCCTCCGGCGCGGCGAACTGCTCACCGCCGAACCCGGCGACGAAGCGCCCGCCGCGAATCTCGCCGCGCGCCTCGAGCCGCCGGTAGACGCGCACCAGGTCGCGCCAGGGCGGCAGCTGGGCTTCGCGCTGCAGCAGCGACCTGAACACGACGCCGTAGCGCTTGAGCAGCGTGCGGGCGATCGCTTCCACGTCGTCGGCCTTCTCCGACGAGAGCAGCGACCAGCGGCCGGCGACTTCGATCAGGTCTTTCCTCCTCTCAGTCGGAGCGAGCAGCGCACGCAAGCCGGCGAAGCTGTCGGCGGTCGCTGCGCCGGCGCCGGCCAGCTCGGCCAGGCCGCGCTCCACGTAAGCCGGCAGCAGGCCGCTTGCGCCGACGAGCTCGTGGAAGAACGAGGCGCCACGCTTCGCCAGCACTTCGCGCACCGCCTCCGCCTCAGACGAAAAATCCAGCACCACTTCTTTTTCCAAACCCCATCTACCCGCATGCTGGCGCAATAGCAGCGCGATCGGCGAAGTGCGCAGCGGCGCGCGGCTTCCCGGCGTGAGCCGTCCCCAGATGACGCGGCCGCTGAGGCAAAGCCGGTCGATCTGCTCGGCGCCGTAGTCGGCGACGCGCACCGGCAGCACGTCGTGCTCCCAGCCGGCGGCGGCGAGCTCGAAGCCTTCCAGCTGCGCCACCCCCGCCGCGACGCCCTCCACGCCTCGGACCTGGTCTTCCGCGGCGACATGCTGCCAGTGCAGCAGGAAACGCTGGAAGTCGGCGGCGCTCACCG
>CAZJJC010000433.1:0-3933 GCA_964546195.1 uncultured Enterobacteriaceae bacterium
CCTTCTACACCTCCAAGGGCTACAAGATGTCGCCCGCGACGTTCGCCAACGCGGTGTCGACCATCGAGGTGGACCCCGGCTTTCCGTCCAACGTGCGCAACTACATGCAGGCCCAGGCCGAGGTGCTGCTGCGCGAGAAGAAGATCAAGGAGATCCCGGACTGGGGCAAGGCGCTGCGGCCGGAGTTCATGCAGCGCGCGCGCGGATAGCCGGTGAAAGCGCTCAGTGTGGCGGTGGTCGGCGCCGGCTGGTGCGGCGGCATCCGCGCCGAGGCGCTGGCCGGCCATCCGCTGGTGCGCGAGCTCCACGTCGCGGAGATCCGGCCGGAACGCCTGGCCGAAGTCTCGAAGAAGGCGGGGGCGAACAGCGCGACCGCCGATTACCGCGAGCTTCTCGACAGGGTGGAGGCGGTATACATCTCGGCCACGCCGGAGAGCCTGCACTACCCGATGGCGCGCGACTTCCTCGCCGCGGGCAAGCACGTGTTCCTCGAGAAGCCGATTGCCGTGGAGCTCGCTGAGGCCGACGATCTCATAAGAATAAAAAGCGAAAAGCGGCTCAAATTCACGATCGGCTACTCTCAGCGTTTCAATCCGAAGTTCGCCTACGTGCGCAAGTGCATCCGCGAGGGCACCATCGGCCGGCCGGTAAGCGCGCTCGTGAGCCGGCACATCACGCGCGGCCTGGGCACCAAGATCACCGCAAGGAGCAAGCTCTCGCCCGCGGCGATGGAGTGCACGCACGATCTCGACTTCCTCCTGTGGTGTCTCGAGCCGGCACGACCGGTGCGCGTGTACTCGCAGGTCAACTACGGCGCAATGCGGGATGCGAGCGGGGCCGACGTCCCGGACACGCAGTGGATCACGGTGACCCTGGACAGCGGCCTGTCGTTCGTGGTGGGCGGGGGCTGGAGCCTGCCGCCGGGCTATCCCAACTTCTCCACCACCTGGATCGAGATGATCGGCACCGAGGGGGCGATCCTGGTCGACGATTCCCACCGCGACGTGGTGCTCAATACGATGAAGCACGGCATGCAGCTGCCGCTGTCCACCATGCCGGGCGAATTCGTCGAGCATACCTACGCCGGTGCCATGGCGGCGGAGACCGTGCACTTCCTCGAGGCCTGCGCGTACGACCGGCCGGTGCTCGTCACCCCCGAGCACGCGCGCGGGGTGATGGAGGTCTACATCGCCGCCGATTCTTCCGCGGAGCGCAACGCGCCGGTCGAGCTGACGACGCCGCCCCAGCGAAAACGTGGTCTGTCCCTGATTTAGTCATGCTTGGCATAGCGGTCGTCGGGCTGGGCTGGTGGGGCCGGGTGATCGTGCCGCTGACGAAGTCGAGCGCCAAGCTGCAGCTCGTCGCGGCGGCCGATCCGGATCCCGCGGCGGCGGAATTTGCCGCCCGCCAGGAGGTCCCGCTCGTCACGAGCTACGAAGAGGTGCTGCGCAACCCGCAAGTGCAGGGCGTGGTGCTGTGCACGCCCCACACGCTGCATGCCGACCAGATCGTCCAGGCGGCGAACGCGAAGAAGCACGTCTTCTGCGAAAAACCCCTGTCGCTCTCCCGCGCCGATGTGCTGCGGGCAGTGAAGGCGTGCAATGAAAACGGGGTGGCGCTCGCCGTGGGGCACGAGAAGCGCTTCGAGCCGCCGATCCAGGCGCTGTTTCGCCTGGCGAAAAGCGGCGAGCTCGGCACGCTATTGCAGATCGAGGCCAATTTCAGCCAGGACAAGTTCCTCTCGCTCGCCCCGGACAACTGGCGCATCTCCGCCAGGGAAGCCCCCGCCGGGCCGATGACCGCCACCGGCATCCACCTGCTCGACCTTTCGGTCGGCCTCATGGGTGCCGCCGACCGGGTGTTCGCTTCGGTCAAGACGCTCGGAAGCGGGCTCACCAACGGCGATACGCTCGGCATCCTGGCGAGCTTCAAGGCGAGCGGCAACGCGCTGCTCAGCGCGGTCCTCGCCACGCCCTTCGACGGTCGCTTCGCCCTCTACGGCAACAAGGGCTGGGCGGAGGTGCGCGACAAGGCACATCCGGAATCGCCCCAGGGATGGACTCTGACGAAATGCATGCGCGGGCACTCGGTCGAAAAGATCGATTATCCGCCCGCCAAAGCGGTGCTGGCGAATCTCGAAGCGTTTGCCGACGCCGCATTGGGGCGGGCGTCCTACCCCGTGACGCAGGCCGAGATGATCGCCAACGTGTCGGCGCTGGAGGCGATTTTCCGCTCCGCCGAGAGCGGCCGCGTGGAGGCGGTCGAGAATTAGCAGGACGGAATAGAATCGTTCGAGGGACGAGGAGGGGAGGCGGTTGGACGCGCAGTTCTGGCTGATCCAGATCTTCAACGGCGTGTCGTACGGGGCGCTGCTGTTCCTGCTCGCGAGCGGCCTGACGCTGATCTTCGGCGTCATGCGCATCGTCAATCTGGCGCACGGGGCCTACTTCCTGCTCGGCGGCTACGTGGCGCTGACGGTGATCTGGACCACCGGGTCCTGGCTGCTCGCCCTGCCGGCGGCGGCGCTCGCCATCGCCGCGCTCGGTCTCGTCATGGAGCGCGTGTTCCTGCGTCCGCTCGGCTTCGACCCGCTGCGCCAGGTGCTGCTCACGGTGGGCTTCGCTTTCCTGTTCCAGCAGGCGGCGCTCGATATCTGGGGCGGCGACAATCTCATCATCGACCCGCCCGCCACGCTTACGCAAAGCTGGGTGGTGGGCGGGCTGCACCTGCCGGTCTACCGCATCTTCATGATCGGCACCGCCGTGGCGATCGGCCTCGCGCTGTGGCTCGCGATGGAGAGGACGCGCATCGGCGCCATCGTGCGCGCCGCGGTCGACGACGCCGAGATGGCGCGCGGCGTGGGCATCGACACCTCGCGCGTGTCGATGTTCATCTTCGCCCTGGGCGCCTTCCTCGCGGCGCTCGGCGGGGTGATCGGCGGCGCTTTCTTCGGCATCTACCCGGGGCTGGACTTCGAGGTGCTGCCGATCGCCTTCGCGGTGGTGATCATCGGCGGCATGGGCAGCCTCACCGGCGCGGCGGTCGGCAGCCTGCTCGTCGGACTGGCCGACAACTTCGGCAAGGCGCTGTTTCCCGAGCTCGCCTATTTCAGCCTGTACGCGCCGATGGTGCTGATTCTCGCCATCAAGCCCACCGGGCTCCTGGGCCGCGAATGAACGCCAAGGTCCTCGCCGTGGTGGCAGCGCTGGTGCTTCTGGGCGCGATTGCGCCCTTCGTGAACTCCTACATCCTCATTCTGCTCACGCAGGCGCTGGTGCTGGGCATCATCGCCATGAGCGTCGACCTGCTGCTCGGCTACACCGGGCTGCCCTCGCTCGGCCAGGCGGCCTACCTCGGCATGGGGGCGTATCTCACCGCCATCCTGGCGAGCACCTACGGCTTCGGCCTGGGCGGCGGCTTCTGGCTGGTGGTGGTGCTCGGCATCCTGGCCGGCGCGGCGACGGCGGCGGTATTCGGGCTTTTCGCCATCCGCGCGAGCGGCGTGTATTTCCTCATGATCACGCTCGCCCTGGGCATGTGCGTCTGGGGCCTCGCGTACCGCTGGAACTCGCTCACCGGGGGCGACAACGGCATCAACATGCCCGGGCGGCCCGACTTCGGCATTGCGCTTTCCGACGATCTCAATTACTTCTACCTGGTGCTCGGCTTCTTCGTCCTGTCGCTCGCCGCGCTGCATGTGCTGGTGCGCTCGCCGTTCGGCCGCAGCCTGGTGGGCATCCGCGAGCGCGAGCTGCGCATGCGCATCCTGGGCTACAACACCTGGCTGCACAAATATCTCGCCTTCGTCATCGCCGGCGGCTTCGGCGGCCTGGCGGGGGTGCTCTGGGCCCACCTCACCGGCATCGTGAGCCCCGGCGACGTCATCCTCACCACGTCGGTGGACGTCCTGCTGATGGTGGTGCTCGGCGGCCC
>CAZJJC010000434.1:0-2660 GCA_964546195.1 uncultured Enterobacteriaceae bacterium
GAAAACGCTGCTCGCGGAGCCCGCTTTGCGGGCACTCGTCGGGATCCAGGCGCCGGAGCCCCATTGAACTGCACCGTCGTCCAGGAAACGCGCACCGGCGCGCGCAACATGAACCAGGACCGCGTCGGGCTCTGGCGCACGCCGCAGTCGCTGCTGATGGTGGTGGCCGACGGCCTGGGAGGTCATCTGCACGGCGAGATTGCGGCGCAGGTCGCGGTGCAGTGCTTCGGCGGCGCGTTCGAGCACCACGCGCGCCCCGCGCTGGAGGCGCCCGAACAGTTTCTTTCGCGCAGCATGGCCGCGGCGCACGCCGCGATCCTGCGCGAGGCGCAGCGCCTGGAGCTGCCCGACACGCCGCGCACCGTCCTCGTCGCCTGCGTGGTCCAGGAGGGTCACGCGCACTGGATGCACATCGGCGACTGCCGGCTTTACCTCGTGCGCTCCGGTCGCATCGTAGTGCGCACGCGCGACCATACCGTGCTGCAGCAGCTGCTCGACGAAGGCCGTATCCGCGAGGAGGAGATCACCACCCATCCGGACCGCCACCGCCTGCTGCAGTGCCTGGGAAGCCTGCAGACGCCGCGCCCGGCCGCGGCGCAAAAGGCGCGCCTGGCGAAGAATGACCGGCTCGTGCTGTGCTCGGACGGTCTATGGGGGCCGCTCACCCAGCGCCAGCTGCTGCATTCGCTCACGACCCAGGAGCTGAAACAGGCGATCGCCGAGCTCGTGGACCTGGCCGAGCTGCGCGCCGGGCCGCAATGCGATAATGTCAGCGTGCTGGCCATGGCCTGGGGCGAGGACGACGTCGCGCCGGTCCAGGAGCCGCGCACCATTCCCGCGCACGACGTGCCCACCCACATCGAGGACTTCACCGCGACCGATCCGGATTTTCTGCGCATGTCGGACGAGGACATCGAGAAGGCGATCGCCGAGATCAAGGCCGCGCTGAAGACCCCGCCGACGCAGCAATGAGCATGAACGGCAGGCCAAGCGGCAGGCGGCCGGACCAGCTGCGCGCGGTGCGCATCCAGCGCGGCTTCACGCGCCACGCCGAAGGCTCGGTGCTGGTGGAATTCGGCGATACGCGTGTGCTGTGCACCGCGAGCGTCGAGGAGCGCGTGCCGCCCTTTCTCAGGGAAAGCGGGCGCGGCTGGGTGAGCGCCGAGTACGGGATGCTGCCGCGCGCGACCAATACGCGCACCGACCGCGAGGCGGCGCGCGGCAGGCAGTCGGGCCGCACCCAGGAGATCCAGCGCCTCATCGGCCGCGCGCTGCGGGCCGTGACGGACCTCCCCGCACTCGGCCCCCGCACGATCCAGATCGACTGCGACGTGCTCCAGGCCGACGGGGGCACGCGCACCGCGGCGATCACCGGCGGCTTCATCGCCCTACACGACGCCCTGACCTGGCTCGCCGCCAGGAAGCTGCTGTCCTCGTTGCCCATCAAGGACTTCGTCGCCGCGATCTCGGTGGGCATCTACCAGGGGATGCCGCTGCTCGACCTCGACTACGCCGAGGATTCCGCCTGCGGCTGCGACATGAACGTCGTCATGACCGGCGGCGGGGATTTCGTCGAGCTGCAGGGCACGGCCGAGGGCGAGACCTTTTCGCGCAAGGAAATGGACGAGCTTCTGGGGTTCGCCGGGCGCGGGATCGCAGAGCTGATCGCGCACCAGAGGCGCGCGCTCGCCCTGTGAAGCTGGTGCTGGCCAGCGCCAACCCTGGCAAGCTGGGCGAAATCGGCGCCTTGCTCGCGCCGCTGTCGATCGAGGTACTGGCGCAATCGCAGCTGGGCATCGGCGAGGCCGAAGAGCCGCACCACAGCTTCCTCGAGAACGCGCTCGCCAAGGCGCGCCATGCCAGCCGCGCGGCCCGGCTACCCGCCCTCGCGGACGACTCGGGCCTATGCGTGGAGGCCCTGGGGGGCGAGCCCGGCGTGCACTCGGCGTACTTTGCGGGGCGCACGGGAAGCCGCGAGCAGCGCGACGCGCGCAACAACCAGAAGCTGCTGTCCCTGCTGCAGGATTTCAGAGCCGCCTACTACGCCTGCATCCTGGTGCTGGTGCGCCATGCGGACGATCCACTGCCGCTCGTGGCCGAAGGAATCTGGCGCGGCGAGATCGCCGTGGCGCCGCGCGGCGCGAACGGCTTCGGTTACGATCCGCTGTTCCTGCTGCCCGCCCTGGGCAGGACCGCGGCCGAGCTCGAGCCGGAGGAAAAGAACCGCGTCAGCCACCGCGGCAAGGCGCTCGCCCGGTTGCTGGAGCTGCTGCGTGACCCCGATCGCGCTTGACCGTCCCGGGGCGGTGAAGCTGGCGGTGCTGCCGCCGCTCGCCCTGTATGTCCATATCCCCTGGTGCGTGCGCAAGTGCCCTTATTGCGATTTCAATTCGCATGAACGCGCCGGCAGCCTGCCCGAGAAGGACTACCTCGCCTCGCTTTTCCGGGATATTGAAATCCATCTTCCCGCCGTGTGGGGCCGGCGCATCGTGAGCGTGTTCATCGGCGGCGGCACGCCCAGCCTGTTCTCGCCGGAGTCGATCGACGCGCTGCTCTCCGGCGTGCGCGCGCGGCTGCAGGTCGAGCCGCACGCCGAGATCACGCTCGAGGCGAACCCCGGCACGGTGGAGGCGGCGCGCTTCCGCGGCTTCCGCGACGCG
>CAZJJC010000435.1:0-16437 GCA_964546195.1 uncultured Enterobacteriaceae bacterium
GATGCCGCCCAAACGCTGCGTGCTTTGCTGGAGCTTTCTGGACACCGCGTACGCGTCGCGCGCGACGGCGTCGCGGGGCTGGAAGCGATGCATGTGCAGCCGCCTGAAATCGCGCTCATCGACGTTGGGTTGCCGCGCATGGACGGCTATGAGCTGGCGCAGCACGCCCGCAGGGCTGAAGGCGGTGGGCGGCGCCCGCTCCTGGTCGCGCTGACCGGCTACGGCCTGCCCGAGGACCGCGAGCGCGCGCTTGCGGCCGGGTTTGACGAGCATCTGGTGAAGCCGGTGAATCCCGATGCGCTGAACCGCCTGCTCGCGCGCTAGCTGACGGCAGGCACCGCCATGCCTTTGGCCACCGCCGGACGCGCGCCGAGCGCGTCGTACCAGCGCTTCACGTTCGGGAACTGCGCGAGCTCGACGCGATGCCACTCGTGGCGCGCCACCCACGGATAGAGCGCGATATCCGCGATCGAATAGTCGCCGGCAAAGTGGCTGCGGTGGGCGAGGTGCCGGTCCATGACCCCATAGAGGCGCTTTGCCTCGTTGCCGTAGCGCTCGCTGCCGTAGGGGATCTCGTCCTTCTTGGCGCGCATGAAGTGGTGCGCCTGGCCGAACATCGGACCCACGCCGCCCATCTGGAACATGAGCCATTGCAGGACGTCGTATTTCCGGTGCTCGGGAAATAGCTTGCCGGTCTTGTCGGCGAGGTAGATGAGGATCGCGCCGGATTCCATCATCGCGTAGGGCTTGCCGCCGGGGCCGTCGGGGTCGACGATGGAGGGGATCTTGCCGTTGGGATTGATTTCCAGGTAAGCGGGGGCGAACTGCTCGGCGTTGGTGCCGATGTTGATCTTGTGCACGCGGTAGGGCAGCCCGCATTCCTCCAGCATGATGGAGACCTTGCGGCCGTTGGGCGTGCTCCAGGTATAAAGTTCGATCATGGTCAAGTGGCTGATAACTCTGTTGGTGGCGTTGTTCGTATTATCGCTGCTCGTCCCGCGGCTGAGCCGCTATGGCCTGGGCCGGCTGCCCGGGGACTTTCGCATCCCGCTGCGCGGGCGCATGGTCTACGTGCCCTTCGCCACCACGGTGCTGCTGTCGCTGCTTATCTGGGGGATTTCGAAGCTGCTCTAGTAGCCGACGAACACCGTGGTGCGGCCAAGCGTCAGCATCTGCAGCATGACCTCGCTGAAGTAGAACTGCAGCACCGCGAAGGCGAGGAGCAGGCCCAGCACCGCGCGCTTGGCGTACTCCCAGCGCCGCACGCTCGGCGCCTTCCTGCCTTCCAGCTCCTCGACGTAGCGGCGCAGGATGTCCCGGGTGGTGCGCTCCTCGCGCGCGCGGATATTCATGTCCCGGCTGATGCTGGCGAGGTCGCCGATCAGCCGCAAAGGCGCCTCGGGGTAGGCGCGCAGGAAGGCGGTGAAGTCCTCGCGCGCGATCACGCCGAGCTCGCAGGGCTCGAGCGCCGCGACCGAGGCCGAGCGGGTCGGGTTGCCCAGCATCATCTCGCCGAAATACTCGCCCGCGCGCTTGGTGGCGAGGGTCACCTCCGCCCCGTTCTCGTCCCTGAGGTAGACCTTTACGCTGCCCTTCAGGATGAGGTAGAGCGAATCGGCCGCTTCGCCCTCGCGCACGATGATCGAATCGGCGGGCAGCTCGCGGCGGGCCGTTTTTTCGGCCAGGGCGCGCAGCGCCGCTTCCGGCAGCCCCTCGAGCAGCTTTATCTTCGATAGATCCACGACCGCCGCATATTAGCTTTTTTCAGGCCTGGGCGATGGCGCGCTCGCGCGCCCGGTCGATCAGCCCCGGGATCTCGGCCGGCGAGGCCGCCTTGGCGGCGAGCGCACCGGCATCGACCGCGGCCGCGGCGGCGAGCGCGCGCTCGAGCCTGCGCGTGTCCAGGTCGTGCGCCGCGAGCCGTGCGGCCTCGAGCAGCTCGGCGAAGCGCTCGGGGCGCCTGAAGGCGTCGGTGCGCTTCAGCAGCTCCAGCAGCGCCGCCGGCGGCGCGAGCGCCGCGCCGCGCAACGCGCTGCGGTTGCGGCAGGCGAGCAGCGCCAGCTCGCGCACCTCGTTCGGCGCCTTCAGGCGCTCGCACACGGCGCCGACCTCGCCCTCCTCGTGCGGCCAGGCCATCACCGCGAAGCGCACCGGGACCGAGGCCCCCGCGCTTGCCGCCCGGGTCAGGATTTCGCCGACCGGCTTCACCCCGTCCAGCAGCTTCTCCGCGAGCCCGCAGCGCTCCAGCACCTCGAGCATCCGCTCCGGGCGCGGCTCGGCGAGGCCGCGCGAAAATTCCTGCCATACGCGCTCGGGCACCAGGTAGTCCGCCTCGCCGCTTTCCACCATGCGCTTCATCAGCGTTTCAGTTTCTTCCGCAACTTTGAAGTTGAACCGGGCAGCGAATCGGCCAACCCGTAGAATGCGCACCGGATCCTCGGCGAAGGCCTCGCTCACGTGCCGCAGCACGCCGGCCTCCAGGTCCTGCTTGCCGCCGAAAGGATCGATCAGCGTGCCGTCGGCGGCCTTCGCCATCGCATTGAGGGTGAGGTCGCGCCGGCGCAGGTCCTCCTCCAGCGTCACGTCGGGCGCCGCGTGGACCGTGAAGCCCTTGTAGCCGCGCCCGCTTTTCCTTTCCGTCCTGGCCAGGGCATATTCTTCGTGCGTCACCGGATGCAGGAATACCGGGAAGTCCTTGCCGACCGGCCTGAAGCCCTGGGCCACCATCTCCTCGGGGGTGGCGCCCACCACCACGTAGTCCTTGTCCTGCACCGGCAGCCCGAGCAGCTCGTCGCGCACCGCGCCGCCGACGACGTAGGCCTTCACTCGTCCATGTCGAACTGCGGGATCGATTCGGCCTCGCGCTCGGCCGCGGCGATCCAGGCCTGCATCGCGGGCAGCGCGAGCATGGCCTCGTAGTAGGCCGGGTTGGCCGCCTCGACCCCGTAGGTGCGAAAGCGCAGCACCACCGGCGCGTACATGGCGTCTGCGCCGCTGAACGGCCCGAACAGGAACGGCCCCTTCGCCTGCGCCCATATGGCGTCTATTCTTCTGATTTCCTCCAGCACCTCGGGCGTGCGCCCCTTGCCAGGGTAGCGCTTGCGCACGTTCATGCTCATGTGCGTGCGCAGGTGCGCAAAGCCCGCGTGCATCTCCGCCGACACCGAACGCGCCCTTGCCCTGTCCGAAGTATCCGTGGGCCAGAGTTTCGGGTGCTTCTCGGCGAGGTATTCGAGGATGGCGAGCGAGTCCCATACCACCGCCTTGCCATCGATCAGCACCGGGACCTTGCCGGCCGGCGAATAGTGCAGGATCTGCTCCTTCGCGCCCGGGCCGTACAAGGGGATCCTTTTTTCCTCAAAACTAAAGCCAAAAGTCTTGAGGGCGATCCACGCCCGCAGCGACCACGACGAATAGTTGCAGTTGCCGATGACGAGGATCATCCCGGGCCGGCCGCGACGCGCCCGCCGTCCTTGATCGGCGTGGCGAAGCTGTACTCGATGTCCCAGGGGAAGTGGATCCACTTCGACTGCTTGAATTCCTTGACGAAGGTGTCGACGATCGGCCGCCCGGCGGGCTTGGCGTACAGGGTGGCGAAGTAGGCCTTGGGCAGGAGCTGGCGCACGGCCTGGGCGGTGCGCCCGGTGTCGACCAGGTCGTCGATGAGCAGGTAGCCCTCGCCGTCGCCGGCCACGCCCTTCAGCACCGTGACGCTGCCTTGCACCTGCGCGGCGGCGCCGTCGGCGCCGGCGTCGTAGCTCGTGACGCAGATGGTGTCGACCAGGCGGATGTCGAGCTCGCGCGCCACCAGCGCCGCCGGCACCAGGCCGCCGCGCGTGACCGCGATGATGCCCTTCCAGGGCCCCTTGGCATGCAGCACTTCGGAGAGGTACCGGGCGTCGCGGTGCAGCTCCACCCAGGAGATGATGATCTCGTCTTCGTACGGGACGCGTGCCATGCGTGATTTTAGCGGTTAGCCTGCCCCCGGAACGCCCAGCCGGTGAAGCGCGCCTCGATCATCGCGGTCGCGGCGTAGAGCAGGATGCCGAGCACCGCCAGCACCAAGAGGCCCGCGAACACGATCGGCACCTGAAAGGCCGCCTGGGCGTCGAGCATCAGCTTGCCGATGCCCTTGTTCGCGCCGACGGTTTCCGACACCACCGCGCCGACGAAGGCGAGCGTGATCGCCACCTTGAGCGAGCCGAAGAAGTAGGGCAGCGAGCGCGGGATGCCGACCTTGCGCATGATGTCGAGCTTCGAGGCGCCGAGCGCGCGCAGCACGTCCTCCAGCTCGGGCTCGGTGGTGGCGAGGCCGGTGGCGACGTTCACCACGATCGGGAAGAACGAGATCAGGAACGCGGTCAGCACCGCGGGAATCTCGCCGATGCCGAACCACAGGATGAGCACCGGCACCACCGCCACCTTGGGCACCGAATTGAAGCCGATCAGCACCGGGTAGATGCCGGCGTAGATCGCGCGGTGCCAGCCCACGCCGATGCCCAGGAGCAGGCCGAACACCGTGGCGATGAGAAACCCCGCCAGCGTGGTCCACAGCGTGACGAAGGAGTTGTCCCAGATCGGCACGCGGTACTGCCACAGCGCGGCGAACACCTCGGAGGGCGCCGGCAAGATGGTGAGCGGCACCTCCAGCGCCCTGCACGCCAGCTCCCAAAAGACAAAAAGCGCTATCGTGAATACGATGGGCGAGACGACCTTGATCGCGAACTCGCGCCGGTCCACTAGCTTTTCCCGATGAGACTTCTTAATTCATGAACGATGTCCTGGAAGCGCTGCGTATAGAGCACTTCCAGGTCCCGCGGCCGCGCGATGCCCACCTCGCAGCGGCGCACGATGCGCCCCGGGCGGTTCGACATCACGTACACGGTGTCGGCCAGGAACACCGCTTCGCGCAGGTCGTGCGTCACCAGCAGGACCGTGACGTTGCGCTCGGCCTGCAGGTCGCGCAGCGCGCACCACAGCTCCTCGCGGGTGAAAGCGTCGAGCGCACCGAACGGCTCGTCGAGCAGCAGGATCTCGGGCTCGTGGATCAGCGCGCGGCAGATCGAGGCGCGCTGCTGCATGCCGCCGGAGAGCTCCCACGGGTACTTGTCGGCGAAGCCTTTCAGGCCGACGGAATCCAGCAGCTGCCGTGCCTTGTCCCCGTACTGGGCTTTCCTTCTGGAAAAATCCCTCCGGTACGGCTGGACGATCTCGAGGGGCAGCAGCACGTTGTCGAGCGCGCTGCGCCAGGGCAGGAGGTTCGAGTTCTGGAAGGCCATGCCGACGGACCTGAGCGGCCCGCTTACGGGTTTTCCTTCTACGGTCAAAGCACCCGAAGCCACGGGATGCAGCCCCGATATCAGCCGCATGAGCGAGCTCTTGCCGCAGCCCGAAGGCCCGACCACGGCGATGAACTCGCCGCGCGCGATGTCGAGGCTGACCTCCTCAATGGCCTTGACCGCGGCGGCGCCGCGGCCGTAGGCCATGGAGACTTGGTCGAGTTTTACCAATTACTTGACGAGGCGCTGCTCCCTGGCGGGCAGGTACTGCGCGGTGAAGATGTCGGCGGCCTTTGGCTTGTTGGTGTACTGGAAGGTGAGGCCGATCTGGTCGATGGAGCGTTCCAGGCGCTTCATGTCGACCGCGCCGAGGCCGTTCCTGCGCACGTCGGCATTGACGAAGTTCTTCTCCAGCGAGAGCTTGAGGCGCTCGAGCTCCACCTCGCGCTTGGCGATGGGGTTGCGCTTCATGAGCGAATCGATGGCGGAGTCCGGGTCGCGCAGCGTGTCCTGGATGCCGCGGATGGTGGCCTTGATGAAGCCCGAAACCACCCTGGGCTGCAGGCGCATGACGTCCGGATTGGCGACGATCACGTTGCCGTAGAGGTCAACGCCGTAGTCGCGCATGTGCAGCACCACGATATCGTCGCCCTTCACGCCGTTCGCCTTGAGGTTCATGTAGGAGGAAAACCAGAAGCCGGTGATCGCGTCCACCTTGCCCTGCGCGAGCATCGGCTCGCGCACCGGAAAGCCGATGTTCTCGATCTTGACCTTCGAGGCGTCGATCTTGTTGGCCTGCACGAAGATCGGCCATTGCGCGTAGGCGCCGTCGGGCGCCGGCGCGCCCAGTACTTTGCCTTCGAGGTCCTTGGGCTTGGCGATGCCGTTCTTCTTCAGCGACACGATGGAAAACGCGGGGGTGTCGTAGACCATCATGACGGCTTTCACCGGCAGGTTCCTCGGGTTGTCGCGGTACTTGATGAGCGAGTTGATGTCGGCGAAGCCGACCTCGTAGGCGCCCGAAGCCACGCGGTTGATGCCTTCGACCGAGCCCGAGCCCGGATCGATCGATACGTTGAGCCCTTCGGCCTTGTAGTAGCCCTTGTCGATGGCGACGAAGAAGGGCGCCGCCGGGCCTTCGAAGCGCCAGTCCAGGGCGAAGCGCACCGGTGTTTCTTTCTGGGCGAAGGCCGTGCCGGAAACGAGCACGGCGGCGAGAAGACCGAGCAGGCGGCGCATGTAGACTCCCGGAGGAATAGGTATGCTTGAGAAGCGACTATAGCCCATCCACGCATGCGCGCGACCCTCGAGTTTTTCCTGAATGGCGAACGGGTGTCGCTGCCGGGCGGCCAGGGCGGGCGCACGGTGCTCACCTGGCTGCGCGAGGAGCGCCGGCTCACCGGCACGAAGGAAGGCTGCGCCGAGGGCGACTGCGGCGCGTGCACCGCGGTGCTCGACGGCCTCCCGGTCAACACCTGCCTCCTCTTTCTCGGCGCGCTCGACGGCAAGGCCCTCACCACGGTCGAAGGGCTCGGGGGCGACCACCCGGTGCAGCGCGCCATGGTCGAGTGCCACGGCTCGCAATGCGGCTTCTGCACGCCGGGCTTCGTCATGGCGCTCTACAGCCATTACGGCACGCGGTCGGGCTCCCTGCCCGATGCCCTGGCCGGCAACCTGTGCCGCTGCACCGGCTACGCCCCGATCCTGGCCGCGGGGGAAACGATGTTCTCGTACCCGACACCCCCGCAAACGCCTCCCCCGCTGCACGAGCTTCCCCTGAACGGCCTGAAAAGCGACGCATTCTCGGCGCCGCGCAGCATCGAGGAACTGCTGGAAGTGCTCGATGAAGGTGCCACGCTGCTCGGCGGCGGCACCGATCTCGGGCTCCTCGTCACCAAGGCGCACCGCGACCTCGACAGGCTCGTGTATCTCGGCAACGTGCAGGAGCTGAAAACCCTTTCGGAAAGCGAAGACGCGCTGGAGATCGGCGGCGCCGTGACGTATGCCGAGGCGCATGCCGCCCTGGCGCGCCTGCACCCCGACATCGGCGAGCTCGTGCGGCGCTTCGGCGGTGCGCAGGTGCGCGCCTGCGGCACGCTCGCCGGCAACATCGCGAACGCCTCCCCCATCGGCGACAGCATGCCGGTGCTGCTCGCCCTCGACGCGATGCTTGTATTACAGAAAAAAACTGAAATTCGGCAAGTAGCTCTTGCACGCTTTTATACCGGCTACCGGAAGAGCCTGCTGCAGCCGGGCGAATTCATCCGCAGCATCCGCGTGCCCAGGCTCGCGCCCGGGGCGAGGTTCGCGGCCTACAAGCTGTCCAAGCGCTTCGACCAGGACATCTCCGCCGTGTGCGCCGCATTTTGTATCCAGAATGATGAAGTACGGTTCGGGTTCGGCGGTATGGCGGCCACCCCCGCTCGCGCGCGCCAGGCCGAAGCGGCGTACGCGAAAGGCATCGAAGCGGCCTGCGCCGGCCTCGCCGCCGACTTCAGCCCGATCTCGGACCAGCGCGCCTCGGCCTGGTATCGCATCCGCGCCGCGCAGGCCCTGCTGCGGAAATTCCACGCCGGCGCGGGCCCGCGCGCGCTGCTGGACATGACCGCGTGATCCGCGAAGCGCTGCCGCACGACAGCGCGGCGCTGCACGTGAGCGGCGAGGCGCGCTACGTCGACGATCTGCCCGAGCCGCCCGGCACGCTGTACGCGGCTTTCGGCATGTCGAGCGAGACGCACGCCGACATCCTCGCCATGGACCTGCGGCCGGTGCGCGAAGCCGAGGGCGTGGTCGCGGTGCTCAGCGCGGCGGACATCCCCGGCGTCAACAACATCGGCCCGGTCATCCCGGACGAGCCGGCGCTCGCGGGCGAGCGGGTGCAATTCCGCGGCCAGCCGCTGTTCGTGGTCGCCGCCACGAGCATGGCGCTTGCGCGCCGCGCAGCGCGCCTCGCGCACATCGAGTACCAGCGGCGCAACGCGGTGGTGACGATCGAGCAGGCCTTGGAGCGGCAGGAATTCGTGCTGCCGAGCGCGATCTGCACGCGCGGCAGCATGAGCAGCCTGCCCGGCGCGGTGTTCCGGCTGCAGGGGAAGCTGCGCTGCGGGGCGCAGGAGCATTTCTATCTCGAAGGCCAGGTGGCGCTCGCCGTCCCGGGGGAGCGCGGCGAGATGCTGGTGCACTCCTCCACCCAGCACCCGAGCGAGATCCAGCACCTGGTGGCCGCGGCGCTCGGCTTGCCCAACGCCGCGGTCACGGTGGAGCTGCGCCGCCTCGGCGGCGGCTTCGGCGGCAAGGAGACCCAGGCCGCGATCTACGCCGTCGGCGCGGCGCTCCTCGCCCGTGCCACCGGCCGGCCAGTCAAGCTGCGCGCCGACCGCGACGACGACATGATCGGCACCGGCAAGCGCCACGACTTCCTCTACCAGTACGACGTGGCCTTCGACCGCGAGGGGCGCATCGAGGCGCTCGACCTCATGCTCGCCTCGCGCTGCGGCATCTCGGCCGACCTCTCGGCCGCGGTGAACGACCGCGCGGTGTTCCACTGCGACAACGCCTACTTCCTGCAGAACGTGCGCATCGTGTCGCACCGCTGCAGGACGAACACCGTCTCGAGCACCGCCTTCCGCGGCTTCGGCGGCCCGCAGGGCATGTTCGCCGCCGAAGCCGTGGTGGAAATGATCGCCCGGCACCTGGGCCTCGACGCGCTCGACGTGCGCAAGCGCAACCTCTACGGCCCGGCGCCGCGCGACATCACGCACTACGGCATGACGCTCAAGGACAACGTGCTCCCCGAGCTCATCGCCGAGCTCGAGGCGCGCTCGGATTACCGCAAGCGCCGCGAAGCCGTGAAAGCCTTCAACGCCTCCTCGCCGCACTTCAAGCGCGGCCTCGCCCTCACGCCGGTGAAGTTCGGCATCGCCTTCACCTCCCAGTCGATGAACCAGGCCGGGGCCCTGGTGCACCTCTACACCGACGGCAGCGTGCACCTCAACCACGGCGGCACCGAGATGGGCCAGGGGCTGATGATCAAGGTGGCGCAGATGGTGGCCGAAGAGCTAAAGATCGATCTCGCGCGCGTGCACATCAGCGCCACCTCGACCGCCAAGGTGCCCAACACCTCCCCCACCGCGGCCTCCAGCGGCACCGACCTCAACGGCGAGGCGGCGCGCGACGCCTGCCGCAAGCTGAAAGCACGCCTCGCGCAGCACTGCGCCGCGACCTACGCCGTCAGGCCCGAGGAAGTCGTTTTCTCCCCCAACCAGGTCGCCATCGGCAGCGCCAAAACCCTGAGCTTCCCCCAGCTCGTGCGCGAGGCCTTCCTCGCGCGCGTGCCGCTCTCGGCCACCGGCTACTGGCGCACCCCGGAGATCGAGTTCGACCGCGCGCGCTGGCGCGGCACGCCCTTCTACTACTTCGCCTACTGCGCCGCCGTCTCCGAAGTCGCGATCGACGTCCTCACCGGCGAATCGCGCCTGCTGCGCGCCGACATCCTGCACGACGCCGGCCGCTCGCTGAACCCCGCCATCGACCGCGGCCAGATCGAGGGCGGCTTCATCCAGGGCATGGGCTGGCTGACGATGGAAGAGGTGGTCTGGGACGACGCGGGCCGCCTCCTCACCCACGCCCCCTCGACCTACAAGATCCCGGTGGCGAGCGACTGCCCGCCCGTCTTCAACGTCTGGCTCTGGGACAAGGGCGAGAACGTGCGCGACATCGCCCACCGCTCCAAGGCCGTCGGCGAGCCCCCGCTGATGCTCGCCCTCTCGGTCTTCCACGCCATCGCCGACGCCGTCGGCTCGACCAGCCGCTCGCGCGACCCCGTCCCCCTCGAAGCCCCCGCCACGCCGGAAAACATCCTCAAGGCCATCCATGCCCTACATCGAAATCCGGGTCGCTGACACCCGCGGCTCCGCCCCGAGAGAAGCCGGCACCCGCATGTGGGTCGGCCCCTCCGACACCCACGGCACCATCGGCGGCGGCAACCTCGAATACACCGCCCTCAAGATCGCCCGCGAAATGCTCCTCTCCGGCGAAACCTCGCGCCAGCGCAAATTCGTCCTCGGCGACACGCTGGGCCAATGCTGCGGCGGCAACGTCACCCTTGCCTTTACCCAAGTAGAAAAGGTGGAAGTCGAACAACAGCAGTTCGATGTCATCCTCTTCGGCGCCGGCCACGTCGGCAAGGAAGTCGCCCTCATCCTCGAGCGCCTCCCCTGCCGCCTCACCTGGGTCGACCCCCGCCCCGACCAGTTCCCCGCTCAGACCACCGCCCGCGTCCTCATTGAGGACGAGCCCATCTTCGCCGTCGACGACGCCCCGCCCGACGCCTTCTACCTCGTCATGACCCACAGCCACGCGCTCGATCTCGAGATCGTCGCCCGCGCCCTGCAGCGCACGGACGCTCGCTTCGTCGGCCTCATCGGCTCCGACACCAAGGCCGCCAAGTTCCGCTCGCGCCTTAAGTCGCGCGGCATCGATGGTTCCAAGCTCGTCTCGCCGGTCGGCCTCTTCAAGACCGGCAAGCATCCCGCCGAAGTCGCCGTGTCAGCGGTGGCGCAACTGCTTCGCCTACGCACGTCAAACCAGACCGAGCGAGCCCTTGCGGCCCGACGGACTGTTGATTCGCTCCGGCAGACAGCGGCGGGGCCGTGAGGCCGTACGCCGCAATTTTCTCAACATCTACCGCTCATCGATGGTGGAGCCTTCGCTGCCGTCAATCGCGTAGTTCGTACTCGGCCATCACGCCCCGCACGATTTCCTCGACGACCGGCTGACAGCCCGGCGTGACTCCGGGAAGCACGTCGACGGTCCAATGCGTGCCGAAAGCGTTGCGCTCGCTGCGACGTGGCGTCGGCGCGCCGCAATCTCTGCAGTCGCCGTCGAGTGTATTGCTGTTGCGAATGCGACGCTGAATCTCTTCGTGAATCTGAGCAGCGGTTGCAGGCGTGGGCATGATCACGGCTCTCCGAGTTCTGCCGAGCCGTAAGTATGCGCTGCACGCTGTGGTGGCGCGACACGGGCGCGACACGAGGCCGTTACCGCCGAGAAGGTTTCGATGTAAAAAATGCTGCGCCGTCGCTCCGTGGCGCTTCTTAGAACTTGCCCGCCTACACAGCGCCTACACGGCTAACCCACTCTCGGGAACCGCATGATGCAACACGCAATTTTCAGTCGAAACGCAGAACTCAAAATCCGCTGGTGTCGATAAGGCACCGTTACAGGCGCGGCGCGCGCAGGTGCCAGTCGGTGACGCCCTGGAAGGCGTGGCCGGCGCGTAGGGCGGTCGCGTCGTCAAAGGGCCGGGTGATGAGCTGCAGGCCGATCGGCATGCCGTCGCGGGTGAAGCCGGTGTTGGCGCAGACGGTGGGGAGGCCGAGGTAGTTGCCGGGGCGGGTGAGGCGGGTGATGCGGGCGAGGACCTGGGCGGTGTGCTCGCTCCAGCCGAGGTCGGTCTCGGCGACGGTTGGGGTCGGGATTGAGAGGACCGGGCCGTGCAGGACGTCCACTTTCGAGAAGACCTGGTCGCAGAACTCGGCGAGGGCACTGGCGCGCAGGCGCAAGGCGTTGATGTAGGCGGTGGCGGGGATGGCGAGGCCCTGGAGAAGGCGGCCGCGCACTTGGTCGGAATAGTCGGCGGGGCGGGTGCGGAGCCACTCGGCGTGGAAGGCGGCGGCTTCGGAGGCGCTGATGAGGCCGCCGGCGGAGTTGTAGACCGAGAGGTCCGGGAGGTCGACGTCGACCACAGTGGCGCCGAGCTTGCGGAAGGTGTCGAGCGAGGCTTCCATGGCGGCGGCGATCTCGGGGTCGCAATCGTCGTAGAAGTACTGGCGCGAGCGGCCGAGGCGCAGGCCGGCGATCGGGCGCTCGAGGTCGGCCATGGCGTCCGGCAGGCCGGCGATGACCTGGAAGATGAGCGCGGCGTCTTCGACAGTGCGGGTCAGGGGGCCGACGGTGTCGAGGGAGAAGGAGAGCGGCATGGCGCCCGTGCGGGGCACGCGCTCGAAAGTGGGCTTGATGGCAGAAGTGCCGCAGAAAGCGGCGGGAAGGCGGATGGAGCCGCCGGTGTCGGAGCCCAGGCCGGCGAAGTTGGCGCGCGCGGCGACCGAGGCGCCGGCGCCCGAGGAGGAGCCGCCGGGAATGCACTCCGGGTTCCAGGGGTTGCGGCAGTGGCCGTAGTGCCAGTTGTGGCCGGTCGGGCCGAGGGCGAACTCGGTCATGTTGAGGACGCCGAACTGGAGGGCGCCGGCGGCATCGAGGCGCTCCAGCGCCGTGGCGGTGGCGGGCGCCGGGCGCTCGCGCAGGATCTTGGAGCCGCAGGAGGAGACGACGCCGCGGCGGTAGTACATGTCCTTGTGCGCCATCGGCACGCCGTGCAGCGGCCCGCGCGCCGGCGAGCGATCGGCGAGGCGGGCGGCGTCGAGGGCGGGCTGCTCGTCGATGCGCAGGAAGCAGTTGAGCGTCGGCTGCACCTGCCGCGCGCGCTCGAGCACCGCTTCCATGGCGGCGAGCGCGGTGGTGCGCCGCTCACGGATGGCGGCGGCGAGCTCGACGCAGGACAGCGCGAGGATCTCGGCAGGGGTCATGGCGCGTTGCGGCGCTGCTCGGCCGGGAAGTCGGCGGGCTCGGCTTCGAGCGGCAGCCTGGCGAAGCGCTCGGCGGTGGCCTTCAGAAGCGCGGCCACGATGGCAGCGGCTACCTCGTCCGGGCTCATTTCAAGTCGGCTCCGGATCGATACCAGCGATCCAGCAGCGCGCGCTCCTCCTCGGTTATGCCGGTCAGGTTGCCGGGCGGCATGGCCTTCGAAAGCACCGTCTGCTGGTGGATCTGCAGCGCCAGCGCGCGCATGCGCTCGGGCGTATCGAGCTTGACGCCCTTGGGCGCTTCGGGCAGGCCCGGGAAGCTCGGCTTGTCGGCGTGGCAGCCCAGGCAGCGCATGTCGATGACCTGCTTCACGTCGGAAAACGCGACTGCGGCACCGGTCTTGGGTTTTGCCGGCGCGATCAGCGCGGCGGCGGCGACGAAGAAAGCCACGCCGAGAATCCACACCCAGGCTGGGGCGCGGCCCTTGTGGCGCATCACGAACCAGACGCGCACCAGGGCGCCGGCGATCGTGAGAAGGACGAGCACCAGCCAGCTCCAGCGATGGCCGAACACGGTGGCGTAGTGGTTGGCGATCATGGTGAAGACCACCGGCAGCGTGAAGTAGGTGTTGTGCACGCTGCGCTGCTTGCCCATCAGGCCGTCGCGCGGGTCGGGCGCGCGCCCGGCCTTCATCGCCTCGACCATGCGGCGCTGGCCCGGGATGATGACGTGGGCGACGTTGGCGACCATGATGGTGCCGAGGATGGCGCCGTAGTGGATGAAGGCGCCGCGGCCGCTGAAGAGGCGCGTGAGGCCCCACGCAGCGAGCGTGAGCAGGAGCAACAACGTAATGCTTAAAACCAGGTCGTTTTTGGCGAGCGGCGAACGGCAAAGCCCTTCATAAATCGCATAGCCGCCGACGAGCGTCGCCAGGGCGATGCCGATCGCGGCGGGCTTGGAAAGCGGCATGACCTGCGGGTCGATGAGGTAGAGCTCGGCGTTCGCGTAGTACATGAGCGCGAGCAGCGCGAAGCCGGTGATGAAGGTCCAGTACGCCTCCCACTTGAACCAGTGCAGCGTCGCCGGCATCACGGGCGGCGCGAGCTTGAACTTCTCGGCGCGGTAGAAGCCGCCGCCGTGGATCGCCCACAGCTCGCCCGCGAGCCACGGGTCCTTCGAGGGCTCGAGGTGGTTGTCCAGCCAGATGAAGTAGAGCGAGGCGCCGATCCAGGCGATGCCGACGATGACATGCGCCCAGCGCAGCGCGAGGTTCAGCCACTCGAGGAGATACGCCTCCAAGCCCTAGGCGCCCCCGCGGAAGCAGGAATAGCCCCACGGCGTGCACTTGAACGGCAGGTGGTAGTGCTGCTGCGGGTCGGAGAGGCCGAATCGATAATGGACAATGTCGAGGAAGGGCACCTCGGGCAGCGCAACGCCTTCCTTGCGGTAGTACTCGGCGACGTAAAACACCGCCTCGTAGGTCCCGGCTGCCATGCGCGCACCGAGCTCCGGGCCCTCGAGCAGGCCCTTCGCCGATGTCGCACCGCTCGCAACCACATCCGCGCCGCGAAGCAGATCGACTCGCATGCCGGCGGCGACGATGCCGCGCGAGACGTCGACGACGTGGATCGAGACGCCCGGCATTCAGTTGAGCTTGGCGCCCGAGTCCTTGACCGGCTTGTACCAGTCCTTGACCTGCGCCGTGACGAAGGCGGTGAACTGCTCGGGCGTCATGTCGCGGCCCTGCACGCCCAGGTCGGCCAGGCGCTGCATGACCTTGGGGTCCAAGAGCACCGCCCTGGAGGCGGAATACAGGCGCGCGATCGTGCCGGGCGACAGGCCGGCGGGCCCGGAGATGCCGAGGAAGTTCTCGGCCACCAGCTTCTTTTGCCCAAGCTCGAGCACGCTCGGCACGTCGGGCGCCATCGGCGCGCGCGCGGGCGAGGTGACCGCGAGCGCGCGCAGCTTGCCGTCCTTCATGAAGGGCACGTTCTGCGGCAGGGTGTCGATCGCCATCGGGATGGTTCCGCCAAGAAGATCGTTGTGCATCGGCGCGGACCCCTTGTAGCCCACGTGCTCCATCTTCAGCCCATGGTCGTTCTTCATGGTCTCGCCGACCAGGTGGCCGATGGACCCGATGCCGCCCGAGCCGTAGTTCACCGGCTTGGGCTGGGACTTGATCCAGGTGATGAGCTCGCCGAAGTTGTTGGCCGGCACCGAGGGGTGCACCACGAACACGTTGGCCACCGAGCCGATGTACACCACGTGGCTGAAGCTCTTCACCGGGTCGTAGCGCGGCTGGTCCTGCATCGCGGGCGAGATGCTGATGGGCGCGCTGTTCGAGAGCATCAGCGTGTAGCCGTCGGGCTCGGCGCGCGCCACCTCGAGCGCGCCGATGGTGCTGCCGGCGCCGGGCTTGTTGTCGACGATGATCGGCTGGCCGAGCTCGGCCTGCAGCGGCGCGGCGATGAGACGGGCGACGATGTCGGAGGAGCCGCCCGGCGAGAAGGTGACGACCATGCGGACGGGCTTGGTCGGCCAGGCTTGCGCCATGGCGCCGGTTGAAGCTATGAGCAACGTCCCAAGAAATATCTTGATGAGATTCATGTCAGCTCCCTCGGTAAGTGGTGTAGCTCCAGGGCGAGCACAGCAGCGGCACGTGGTAGTGCTGCCCTGCATCCGCGACCTGGAAGCGAAGCGGCACGAGGTCGAAAATCCCCGCCGCCTTGAAATATTCCCCGACGTGGAACACGAGCTGGTAGGTGCCTGCGCGGAAGCTCTCGCCCTCGAGGAGCGGCGCTTGCGTGCGGCCCTCGGCGTTGGTTTGAACCGTCTTCAACGGCTTCCACGCGCCGCCTTCGAGAAAGAACAGCTCCACCCGGATGCCGGCGCCCGGCCTGCCCTGCGCGGTGTCCAGCACGTGCGTGGTCAGCTTGCCCACTTTTCCAGTCGTCCCCGCGTGATGTGGCCGATCTGATCCAGCGCAGTTCGCAGCTCAACCTCAGTTTGATTGTCAATACGGTGGGCCATTTCTGCGAGAACGCTCTCGCGCGTGGCGTGCAGGCGCAGCGCGACGATGCAGGGAAAGCCGTGCTTGTCGCGGTAGCGGCGGTTGAGCTCGGCCATCTTGTCGAGCTCGGTCCTGGACAGCGAAGTGAACCCGAGGCGAGCCTGCTCGCTCGAGGAGTCGGCGGTCAGGCGGCCCGCGCTTGCCTCGGCGCCGGCGAGCTCGGGATGCGCTCGGATCAGCGCGAGCTGCTCTGGCCTGCTTGCCGCGCGTACCGAGGACATCATCGCCTTGTGAAGAGCATCGATCGAAGAAAACGGCCGCGCCGCGAAGGCCCGCTGCGCCACCCAAGGCGTGTGCTCGAACACGCCGCCGAGCAGCGCCACGAACTCGCGCTCCCCGAGCGCGTTCAGCTCCGCGAGTCCCACGCGCGCTAGTGTACACTCGCGCGCATGCTCGACCCGTCGCGCATCCTGCAGCGCTGCGATGCGCTCGCGCGGCACTCCGAGCTTCCCGACGGCTTGACCCGTGTGTTCCTCTCGCCGCAAGGCCGCGCGGCCGGCGAGC